>JAHBUM010000293.1 GCA_019638075.1 Flavobacteriales bacterium
ACCGCCAGTTCTGGGAGGCGCGCTTCGACCGGCTGGATGAATACCTGAAGGAGTTGCAGGCACGGCCGTCCGCCATCAAAAGCCCGGCACCGAGGACACGAAAACGGAACAGATCATGACCAAGCCTGCCGTCTTCAACTTCATCGTTTCAAAGGACATCCGGTCCATCACTGTGGAACGCTCCTTCAACGCCCCGCTGGATCCCGTATGGGCCGCTTGGACCGAGGCGGACATCCTCTGCCAATGGTGGGCACCGAAGCCCTATCAGTGCGTCATCCAGTCGCTGGATTTCCGCGAAGGCGGGCGCTGGCTCTACTACATGCAAGGTCCGGAAGGCGACTGCCACTATTGTTTCTTCGACTACGAGACCGTACGGCCGAAGACGTTCTTCTCCGGTAGCGACGGGTTCTGCGACGAGCAGGGCGTGCTCAAGGACACGATGCCGAGAACGAAATGGGAGAGCCATTTCAGCGAGAACGATGGCGCCACGCTGGTGCGCGTCCATCTCCACTTCAATTCTCCGGAAGACCTCGAACAGACCATCCGGATGGGCTTCAAGGAAGGCTTCGCCATGGGCCTGCAGCAGTTGGATGAACTGCTTGCCGAGCGGAACAACTGACCAACACGCATACCATCACCAACGATGAGCACCCCGGCCCGCATCACCGTATCCACCCTCGTCAACAAACCAGTGGCCCACGTCTGGAACTGCTGGACCGGTCCGGCGCACATCATGCAATGGAACGCCGCCAGCGATGATTGGCACTGCCCCAAGGCGAGCAACGACCTCCGCACTGGCGGGAAATTCTCATCCACCATGGCCGCGCGCGATGGCAGCTTCAGCTTTGACTTCGAAGGCGTGTACGACGATGTACAGATGCACAAGCGCCTCGCCTACACGATGAGCGACGGCCGCACCTGCGAGATCCTCTTCACGCAGGAAGCTGGCGGCACGCGCGTGACCGAATCCTTCGATGCCGAGACCATGAACAGCGTGGAGATGCAGCAGGCCGGGTGGCAGGCGATCCTTGATCGGTTCAAGGCATACGCTGAGGCGCAGGGTTGAACACCTGTCATGGAACCACGGAGCACCCCGATCCGATGAACACCCCGATGAACAATAAGGTCAGCGTATCCGCCCATGGCGAGCGCGCGATCCTGATCACGCGCAGCTTCAAGGCGCCGCGCACGCTCGTCTTCGATGCGATGAGCAGACCCGATATGATGAAGAACTGGTTCCATGGTCCGCCCGGCTGGACATTGACCACCTGCACCATGGACCTGCGCCCTGGCGGCAGCTACCGCTGGGCGTGGACGAACGATAAGGGCCACGAGATGGGCATGGGTGGCACTGTGCTGGAAGTGGACCCGCCATCGCTGCTGAAGACCACCGAGAAGTTCGACGCTGCGTGGTACGAAGGAGAAGCAACGAACACGCTCACGCTGACCGAGGAGAACGGCGTGACCACCATGCGGCTGACGGTCGAATACGAAAGCACCGCCGCACGTGATGGTGTGCTGGCCGGACCGATGGCCGGTGGCATGGAGGCGAGCTACGCACGACTGGATGCGTATCTGCAACAACACTGAACAGTCATGTCCACTGAACGTTCCGATCCCGCTGTGACCGCGTTGCTCGATGCCAACGCACATCCGCTGCGCAAGGAGATCGATGCCCTGCGCACCATCATCCTCGCCGTCGATCCCGCCATTGCCGAAGGCGTGAAGTGGAACGCCGCCAGTTTCCGCACCACCGATTGGTTCGCCACGCTGAACGGTCCGCGGCATGTGAAGGAGCCGATGATCATCCTGCATGCGGGCGCCAAGGCGAAGGGACTGGTGCTGAAGGACCGCATCCCGGACCCTGATGGCCTGATCAAGTGGCTCGGCAACGGCCGCGGGCAGATCGTGTTCGCGGACCTCGACGACATCAAAAGGAAGGAGAAGGCACTGTGGTCGATCCTCAGTGCATGGATCGAACATGTTTAACACGATCACTGAACCCATGATCACCACACCCGAAGTCATCACCACCAAGGAGGCCGCCACTGCGGCGATCCCGCTCGTGATCCCCGGCCGCGACATGCCGAAGTACATGGATCCCGCGATCCAGGAGGTCATCAAGGCCATCACTGGCCAGGGCATCGCCATCACTGGGCCGATGTTCTCCTACCACCATCGCAGGCCAAGCGACACCTTCGACTTCGAGATCGGTTTTCCCGTTTTGCAGGCGATCCGGCCGGAAGGGCGCGTGATCAACAGCAAACTGCCTGCGGTGAAGGTCGTCCGCAGCGTGTACCAAGGGCCTTATGAAGGGCTCGCGCAGGCATGGCCCGCCTTGCAGGACTGGGTGCGCAAGAACGGTCATGGAGAGACCGGGAAATTCTGGGAGAGCTACCTGAACAACCCCGACGAGGTGAAGGATCCGAAGGATTACCTCACGGAATTGAATTGGATCGTCGGTTGAATTGTCGCTGGATCGATGTGAATGACCACCTGTAGCGTCGACCCACGGGGTCGACCTACCTGAACAACCCCGACGAGGTGAAGGATCCGAAGGAGTACCGCACGGAACTGAACTGGATCGTCGGTTGAATTATCGCTGGATCGATGTGAATGACCACCTGTAGCGTCGACCCTCGGGGTCGACCGAGCCGAACAACAGATGAAAAAGGCCGCCAGTAAAACGCGAATCGCGATCCCCTCCCGGCTCAAGGCCGGGATGACAGCCCGGAATGACAAGGACGTGAAAGCCGTGCTGGCGGAGTTGGAGCGCCTTGGCTCGAAGCGGGTGCGTGAGGACATGAGCAAGCGCTTCGGCATACACACCGACAAAGCGTGGGGTGTGATGATGCGTGACATGCAGCAGGTGGCGAAAGCCATCGGCACGGACCACCCACTGGCGCAACAGCTCTGGCGCACCGGCTGGTACGAAGCGCGCATGGTGGCCACGATGATCGCCGACCCGATGCAGGTCACGCCGAAGGAGATGGACGCCTGGTGCAACGACTTCGACAACTGGGGCATCTGTGACACGGTCTGTTTCAAACTGTGGGACCAGGTGCCGCATGCTTGGGACAAGGTGGCCGTATGGGCGAAGAGCGAACGCGAGTTCGTGAAACGTGCGGCCTTCACGCTGCTCGCCTGCCT
>JAHBUM010000294.1 GCA_019638075.1 Flavobacteriales bacterium
CCGGCTCAGGGCCGGGACTCGCTGTGGGCTATTTGTTCCTATCACGCGGGCATCCGCCATCGACTACACTTGCGGCCTTATCGGTGTGCCTGAGCTATGAGCGTACGCAGTCCATCGATCGACAGTGGCGGGTCCTCCCTGTGAAGCATGGCGTGACAATTGGGACAGACCGGGCGGAGATCATTGATGGGGTCGATGAGATACTCACTCTTCCTGTCGGAGATCGGTATGATGTGGTGGACATGGATGAACCCATCACCGATCGGACCGTAGGTGTCTCCCATGTCAACCTCACAAACCGAGCAGGTATATCCCCAGTACTCGATACAGCGATCCCGAGCAACCGGGTTTCGCTCGTATGCGTCCACCCATACCTGCCGCACGCCTCCTTCCGGGAGCCTTGTTGGTCCAGTTGGCGGTACTTCTTCCGGGAACTGAACCACACCTGTGAGTCCGGTTTCCTCCAGCGCTGTGACAAGCTCTGGTCGTAGCTGCCAAATAAAAAGACCGCCATGATCTTCGCCCGAAAAGAAAAGATCCCACCAACGATAGGTCTGATCCTCACGGATGGTCGTGCCGATCTCGTATTTCTTACCGATGCGCTTTGCCATTCGTCCGACCTCGAGGTTCAGAGGTCCGTGGCCCTTTGTTCCGATGATCTTGGCCACTTCGCTGGCTGGCGCTTTGTGATCATTGAAGCCATATAAGGTCTGGAACATGGACAAAGCCAAGGGCGAAGTCAGCGTTGGGTCGGTCAACACCTCAACGAACTGGAGACTTGTAAGGTGTGTGCGCATCGATGGTCGTGATCGTGCGATCGATCGGGACGAAAGTACCAGCGGCCATGACATCGATCACCAGCGGATCTCCGGTTATATTTGGACATATCGCCGCGTCATGGACCTCAATGCTCTCAAGCTCGAACTCATCGAACGCATCGCCCACCTCGATGACGAGGCCCGTCTGCTGGCCTTGAAGCGTCTGCTCGACAGTCCGCCCAGCTATGCCATGCCCGGTGACCACTTCAGCATGGTGCGCGAAGGTGAGACGCCCTATTTCAAGCTGGAGGACCGCAACTACACGGCGGCCGAAGTGCGGTCGCTGTTGGATGAGGTGTTGCGCAGGATGGACGATGGAGCGGATGACCCGGTCGCGTTGTTGAGCCCCGAGGAATGGGACGAATTGGACGCTGACCATGCCGCCTACTTGCGTGGAGAGGGCCGCAACTACTCGTGGGAGGAAGTGAAGGAGCAACTCCGGAAGGATCGCGGAGAATGATGGAGGTGGTATTCCGTGAGAGGGCGCGAGCTGACCTTCGGAACATCATGGCTTGGTTCTGTGATAGGAGGGATGGTTCCGAGGCCCGCTTCGGGGCGGCCTTTGACGCGGAGTTGAGCCATCTGCGCCGGTATCCGTTCGGCTATCAGGTACGCCGGGCGCCATATCGTTTCGCACTGGTCGGCCGGTTCAGGTACGTCATCATCTACGCGGTCGTTGAAGGAGCAGTGGTGGTGTATCGTATCCGCCACATGCACCAGCGGCCATTGAAACGCTATTCAGGATAGCGGAAGCCTGCTCCGGACAAGGATGCCGGACACGAACGGGTGTGGTGGAATTACGCCCATCACTCACGCGGGCATCGCCGTTCCACAGCGCCCGCAACTCTTCCGCAACGGTCCCTCACCGCCCGATCGGCAATGTCTCCAGCGGGATATCCATCATTCGTGCGAAGTCCTCGATAGGCCCCATGCCCACGCTGGCGCGGTTCGCGTTCAAGGTCTTCAGGTCCGGCAGACGCACTTCGTCCAAGCTGTTGCGGAAGTAGTGGATCAGTGTGCCGTAGGGCATCGGCTTCTTCTCATCCCACGCGTCGAAGTCGATCAGCCCGGTCAGGAAGTCCGGCTCGATCAGGCATGCATCCATCGCTTTCCGCGCCAGTTCCACGTAGTATCGAAGGCGCTGGTTCTCTCCGAGTTCATAACGGTGGTGCCACAGCAACAGGTTCACGATGCCGTACGAACTGCCGGTGAGCGCCGGTGCCGGGAAACCGCGCTGTTCGGTCAGGGAAATGAGCCGTTCCAAGTTGAGGCTGTCGTTGTGTCGTGTGATGGCGTCGAACGCCCGGTGGCTCTGGTCCAGCTCCTTCATCTCCAACAGGGCCTTGATCCACGTGGAGTCGGCTTTGGCGGCCCATTCCTCTTTGGCCGAGCGCAGATCGCTCAGGTCCGGCTCGTGGAAACCGCGTGCGAGCAGCCCTTTGATGGGGTCTGAGTAGGTGAGCAGGGGGGCGCCTCCACTGGCATACACGCCGCGCAGGTAACCGATGGCGCGCGCCGTATCACCGTGCTCCAGTGCGACCTCGGTGGCCTCGATGCGATACCACAGCGCATAGTGGCAGTGGGGAAGGGTCTTGTCCCAAGCCGCGAAGGCTTCGGGGTAGGCCCCACGCGCGGCAAGCAAGGAGGCATCACCAAGCAGCCTATGATCGGTGAGGCATTCGGGTGGTTGAGCCACACAAGAGGCCATGCTGGTGAACAACAGCACACCGCCTATTGAGCGTGATCGAAGCATGAGGAAAGGTAGTGTTCAGCCAAGCAACCCGCGCCGGTACACATCCTCGAACTTCTCCTTCAGGATGGTGATCAGCTCCGGTTGCATGAAGTCGTAGATGTCTTCGATGTACAGGCACACGATGGGTTTCTTCGTATACCACGCCGGAAAGTGCTCGCGGATCTTGTTGCGGTGCATCTTCTCCATCACCACGATGGCATCGGCCCATTCCAGGTGCCATTCCTCCAGCAGAACGTTCGCCGTGCGGTCCGTGCCTGCGGAGTCCACCTCGAAGCGTGGGTCTTCCTCATAGATCTTGTGCGCCGTGGCACTGCGCATACGGTTCACGGTGCAGATAAAGAGGACCTTCTGCTTGGCGTTCACTGCTCCAATTTGGCGATCGCCGTGTTGACCTTCGAGATGTACTCGCTGTGCTTTGCATGGCTCACGCCGAAGAGCCCGCCCATTTTGGGTTCGTGTTCGATCAGGTCAAGGAGGGCATCAATGTCATCGTCAATATCCTCTTCGGGGTATTCTTCGTTGGAACTCCCGGTATACGATCTCGCCATTCAACAACCTGCGCGCCACCTGTGCAGCCAG
>JAHBUM010000295.1 GCA_019638075.1 Flavobacteriales bacterium
CTCGCCGAGCCGGACAAGGTGGTGTACCGCTACTGGCTCAAGGGCTTCGATCAGGATTGGCTGCCGCCCACCAAGGCCCGGTTCGCCAGTTACAGCAACCTCTCCCAAGGTTCCTATTCGTTCGAGGTCATCTCCTCCACCGGCGATGGGCGGTGGAGCGCGCCGGCCTCCTTCACCTTCGAGATCATGCCGCCCTTCTGGCTGCGCTGGTGGTTCTTCGCCGCATGTGGGCTCGTGCTCGCCGCCATCGGCTACGGAACGTTGCGGTACAGGGCCGTTCAGCGCGAACGCCGCGAACGCACGCGCCAGCTCCTGCTGCGATCGCGCATGTTGCAGTTGGAGCAGCAGGCCCTCAACGCGAACATGAACAGGCACTTCGTGTTCAACGCGCTCAACAGCATCCAATACCACATCAACAAGCAGGACCGCGCCACGGCCAGCCGCTACCTGACCAGTTTCGCCAAGCTGATGCGCAGGAACTTGGATGCGAGCCAGAACGATACCACCACATTGGCCGAAGAGCTGGAGCGGCTGGAACTGTATCTTCTGCTGGAACACATGCGTTTCAAGGACAAGTTCGAATACCGCATCGAAGTGGAGCCGGGCATGGACACGAAGGAGGCGAAGCTGCCCGCCATGATGCTGCAACCCTACGTGGAGAACAGTATCTGGCACGGCATTCTTCCGCTCGATGGGGCTGGCACCGTTCGGATCGAGGTGAAAAAGGCCCCCGGCGACCGCGTGGAGGTGCGGGTGGTGGACAATGGCATCGGCGTTCAGAGCAGCATAGAGGCCAAGGCGGGCGCCACTGCGGATCACATCAGCCGGGGCATCGAGATCACCAAGGGCCGCGCTGACATACTTAAGAGGCTGAATATCATGGATATACAGATAGATGGTCCGAGCGATGTGATCGACGCGGGCACCGGGCGTTCGGTGGGAGCCGAGGTCCGGATCTCGCTCCCATTGGCCAGCGGTTGGAAAAAGGATGCACCGGGCTTGCATTCCGCGCCCGAACATCCTACATTTGGGCGGTAGAACCATGCGATCCATCCGCCATATCACGCTGTTGGCCCTAATGGCCCTCTTCATCGTGTCATGCACGAAGGATGCGGTGGCACCATGTGGTGGCGCCGCGCACGAGGTGGATGCCAATGCCAACGCGAAGAACCGCAACGCCGGTGTTCCTGCGGTCGATCCCGGCAGCAGCCCTGCCGCTTGCCCCGCGCAAAGCCCCGGAACGGGTTCCGATCCGGCAGGTGATGTAGGGTCCGCCCCCACGGGCATCAGCGATGATGGCGACGACATCTCGGACAGCGAGAAGTCGCGCAAAAAGCCCCGCCGGTAGATCCCCGACAACGATCCATGGAAGCGCCTTGCGGGGCGCTTTCTTTTTTGGGACCGATCAACGCTTCAGCAGCGCATCCCAGCCTTGCGCCTTCAGTTCGTGCAGGCCGCCCCGCTTGTCCACCAAGTGGTAGCCGCTGGCCGCATCCATCATGTGGCCGATGATGCTGAGGCTGGGGTTGCCTTTGATCTTTTCGAAGTCGCTCTGCGCCACGGTGAAGAGCAGTTCATAATCCTCGCCGCCATTGAGCGCGCACGTGGAGGGGTCCAGGTTGAAGTCGCGCGCGGTGCTGTATGTGGATGGGTCGATGGGGAGCTTGTCGTCGTAGATGCGCACGCCGAGGCCCGAAGCACGCGCCAGATGCAGTGCCTCGCTCGCCAGCCCATCGCTCACATCGATCATGCTCGTGGGTTTCACCCCCATCTTCTTCAATAGCTCGATGATGTCGCGGCGCGGCTCGGGCTTCAACTGGCGTTCGAGGATGTAGTCGTGGCCGTCGAGGTCGGGCTGCGCGCCGGAACCGGTGAACACGGCCTTCTCCCGCTCCAGTACCTGCAGGCCCATGAAGGCACCACCCAGATCGCCGCTCACCACCAGCAGGTCCTTGTCGCGCGCGCCGTTGCGGTATACGATGTCAACCTTCGCCGCCGCGCCGATGGCCGTGACGGAGATCACCAGCCCGCTGCGCGACGAAGTGGTGTCGCCGCCCACGAGGTCCACGCCGTAGTTGCGGCAGGCCAGCAGCATGCCTTCGTACAGCTCATCCACGGCTTCCACGGGGAAGCGGTTGCTCAGCGCCAGCGCCACCACCACCTGACGTGGCGTGGCGTTCATGGCGTAGATGTCGCTCAGGTTCACGGCGATGGCCTTGTAGCCGAGGTGCTTCAAGGGCATGTAGCCCAGATCGAAATGCACGCCTTCCACGATCATGTCCGTGGTCACCACTTGGTGCAGGCCCTGCGGGTCGATCACGGCGGCATCATCGCCGATGCCCTTCACTGACGAGGGTTGGCTGAGTTGGATGCGCGAGGCCAGACGTTCGATCAGTCCGAATTCGCCCAGTGCCGAAAGCTCCGTGCGTGAAGTGGGTTCCATCATGCTGCAAAACTACCAGCGATCCCGGTGGTCCTCGGTTTCCACGGACATCTTTCCTGACCTGCCCGCCAAAGTGGCCCCCACAGATGGCAGATGCGAGGAGCCTGCTGGGGGGAGGGAATGCGCCCACCGATGGCACCGATCCCACCGATGGGATTAACCTCCCGTGCCTTCGCCAACCATTATGCGAAACATCTGTGTCATCCCCATGCGACCCGCATTTTCGCCCATCCGGCATCGGTGCCATCGGTGGGCGTATTCGTATTCCGAAAGAGGCCTCGCATGTGACCGGTATCTTTCCCGCCGTTCCAACGACGTCAGAAAAACCACACGACAACATGAGCACATTCGAACTGTACACCGACAAGGCGGGCGAGTTCCGCTTCCGCCTCAAGGCCGGCAACGGCCAGATCATTCTCGCCAGCGAGGGCTACACCGCCAAGGCCAGCGCCCTCAACGGCATCGAGAGCGTGAAGACCAACGCCCCCGACGATGCCCGGTACGAGCGTAAGCAGACCGCCAGCGGCTGGAGCTTCAACCTGCGCGCGGCCAACGATCAGGTGATCGGCACCAGCGAGGTATACACCAGCGAGAGCAGCCGCGAGAACGGCATCGAGAGCGTGAAGAAGAACGCCCCCGGCGCGGACACCAAGGAGGTGTAAGAGCCTGTTCAGGATCTCTTCAAATGCGTCTCCG
>JAHBUM010000296.1 GCA_019638075.1 Flavobacteriales bacterium
CGCGCCTGAAGTTCACCACCGAGGAGTACGCGGTGTTGGCGGAGCGCATCCGACGGGCGTGATCTACCGCACCCTTCCCGGATTGTTCCGGATGAAGGCCGACCAATCCTTGCCGCCGCCGCGTTTCGCTCCGGCCAGCGCTCCGCCGCCGCTGTTCGCGAAGTGATGGCACACCGCCACGGCCACCGCGTCCGTGGCATCGGTGCTGCTGGGTAGTTCCTCGATCCGCAGGATGCTCAGCAGCATGGAGGCCACCTGTTCCTTCGCCGCGTTGCCGTTGCCGGTGATGCTCTGCTTCACGCGCTTCGGTGCATACTCCACCACGCTGAGGTCGCGTTGCAGCGCCGCCGCGATGGCCACGCCCTGCGCGCGGCCCAGCTTCAGCATGCTCTGCACGTTCTTGCCGAAGAACTGTGCTTCGATCGCCAGCTCATCGGGCAGGTGCCGTTCGATGATCTCGATGGTGCTGCGGAAGATCGCGCGCAGCTTCAGCGTGTGATCGCCGGGGTCGAAGCGGATGGCACCGGCTTCCAGCAGGCGCAGCTCACGCCCTTCCACGGCCAGCACGCCGAACCCCATCACCGTGGTGCCGGGGTCGATGCCGAGGATGATGCGCTCGTGCGCGGTCGGCGCATGCAGGGCGGCAGGTCTACTTTTGGCCGTCTGCCCGTCAAGGGTTCGATCCATGTCCGCGCGCCGCTCGTTGCTCATGCTGTTCCGGTGGGTGATCTTCCTGCTGGCGTGCGTGTTCCTGTACGTGAAGCTGGCTGGTCCCAAAGGTATCGTCGCCACCAACGGTGCACGGTTGCTGGAACTGCTCGCTGCCAACCGCGCGGTGTTGCTCGTGGCGGGCCTGCTCATGCTGCTCAACTGGTGGATCGAATCGGGCAAGTGGCGGCTGCTGATGGCCGGTGTGGAGCGCGTGCGGCCGTGGCGTGCGTTCGTGGCCACCATCGCGGGCACCAGCGTGGGTTTCGTGAGCGTGAACCGCACGGGCGAGTTCATCGGGCGCGTGCTCTTCCTCGCGCCGGAGAACCGCGTGGCCGGTGGTTTCGCCACGGCGCTGGGCAGCATCGCGCAGTTCGTGGTCACGCTGTGCGCCGGGGGTGTAGGCCTGCTCGTGCTCACCATCGCGGGCCTCCCGTTGCCATGGCCTGCGGGCTGGACCTCGTGGATGCTCGCCACCCTCACCGCGCTGGTCACGGCCATCGCGCTGGTGCTGTACCTGTATCCCGGCCTGTTCCGCCAGTTGCTGCTGCTGGTACCGTTCGTGCATCGTTTCGGGCAGGCGTCGGCGGTGCTCGCGCGGTTCCGGCGGAGCGAATTGCTCGTCGTGCTGCTGCTCAGTGCCGCGCGTTATGCGTTGTTCACCTGCCAGTTCGTGCTGTTGCTGCGCGTGTTCGGCGCGGGCGTGGACACATGGGGCGCAGTGCTGGGTGTGCCGCTGGTCTACCTCATCGCCACGCTGATCCCTTCGGTGATGCTCACGGAGCTCGGCGTGCGCGGCTCGGTGGCCGTGGCGGTCTTCGCGCCCCTGGGGGGCGATGCCTCCATCGTGCTGCTGGCCACCACCTGTTTGTGGATGATCAACGTGGCGTTGCCCGCATGCGTGGGCAGTTTGATCCTGCTCTTCGCGCGGATACGCATACGCAACGAGGCCCCATGACCACTCCGCTCGCCCTCGCCTTCGTGCTCTTCGCTGCGGCCTTGTTGCAGGCCGTGCTGCTTTCGGCGTGGCGCGACCGGCTGCGGAAGGAGCGTGGCCGGAAGCATATGCCTTCCGGTGAAAGCCCCGCCGTGACCATGATCGTTCCGGCACGCGATGCGGAGCGCACGTTGATCCCATTGTTGCAGGACCTCAACGCGCAGGACCTCCCCAAGGAACAGGTACAGGTGATCGTGGTGGATGACCACAGCACCGACGGCACCGCGCACATCGTGGAAAGCATGATACCCCGGTGGCCGCAACTGCAACTGGTGCGCAACGATGGCGAGGGCAAGAAGGCGGCCATCACCCGTGGCGTCGAAGCGGCGAAGCACGACGTGATCATCCTCACCGATGCCGATGCCCGTTGCGGCCGCGAGCGTGCAAGGCTGATCGCCGATGCCATGGAGCGCGACCGCCTCGATCTGCTGATCCTGCCCGCGCGCACCATGGGCGGCGGCGGCTTCGTGGGCCGGTTGCAGGAAGAAGAACAGGCTGGCTTGCTCGGCATGGCCATGGGAGAGGTGCTGCTGGGCCGTCCGGGACTGGCCTACGGTGCCAACATCGCGTTCCGGCGTTCGGCCTTCAGCGCGGTGGGTGGTTATGGCGGCGATCGTTTCGCCAGCGGCGACGACCTTTTCCTCGTGCAGCGCATGAAGAAGGCCGGCAAGCGGATCGGCGGCCTCCTCGATGTGGATGCGTTGGTGACCGTGGAAGCCGAACCGACATGGCGCGGCTTCGTGCGGCAGCGCCTGCGGTGGGCGGGCAAGATGCGCGGCGTCCGCAGCGCCATGCCATGGGCGGGCCTGCTGCTGTTGCCGTGGGCGCTGCTGTGGGTGAGCCTGCGGTTCAGCGCGGGGCAGCTCATGGAAGAGCATGGCGTGGAAACGCTGCTCCTGCTCGTCTTCGCATGGCTCCTGTGGGTCGTGCCGGTAACCGCGCTGGTGCTGGAGGTGCGCCGTTTCCTCGGCCAGCGCCGCTCGGCCCTCGTCACCGCGTGGTGCTACGCGCTCTTCACGGTGTATTCGCCGGTGATCGCGCTGGTGTCGCTCTTCTACCGGCCGCAGTGGAAGGGGAGGAGGGTGTGAAGGTTGTCTTTTTAGATAACTCCGTACCGTGGCTGAACACGTGTTCCGGGAGATCTTCTACTACGAGGACCACTAACTGCGCTTCTTCGCAGGGCTGAAGTCCGAGGTACAGAAGAGGTTCAACTGGACACTGAAGCTGATCGCCACGGTGGAACGTGTGCCCGTGAAATTCTTCAAGCACATCGAAGGCAGCGACGGCCTGTACGAGGTGCGTGTGGAAGTAGGCAGCGACATCCACCGGGTATTCGCCTTCTTCGACAGCGGGCGGCTCGTGATACTGGTCAACGGGTTCACGAAGAAGACGCCA
>JAHBUM010000297.1 GCA_019638075.1 Flavobacteriales bacterium
TCAAGCACGTGATCACCATCGAGGACGGCTGCATCCAAGGCGGCATGGGCAGCGCGGTGCTGGAGTTCATGGCCGATCATGGTTACCATGCACAAGTGAAACGCCTCGGCATCCCCGATCGGTGGATCGAGCATGGCTCGCAGCCGGAGTTGTATGCGGAATGCGGGTTCGATGAAAAGGCGGTGGCGGCGGCGGTGAAGGAGATGATCGGGGAACAGCGGGGCAGCAAGTCCGTTGTTGCGTGACGGTCGGCTTGCCCCAGCCATGGGCAAGTTCCAAGCATTTTGGGAAGTTGACGGCGAGAACAAGTTGCTTGTGCTCGGGTATGCGGTCTTCCTGTTCGTTCTGTTGGTGTGGATGTTGCGTCGTGGTCCATCCCGAAAGCCATGGGGGCATCTGGTGGTCTTTCTCGCATACGCCTGTTGGACGTTCCACGGACTTCTGTTCAAAGGAGGAGAAGGAAGCTCGATCGTGTATCTTTTCTATGGCGCGCTGCTTCTGTTGATGCACGCAGTCCTACTGACCATTCTCGGCTGGCGTAGCTCACGGAAGCCGGTGGCAAGCACGTAACTTGGCATCATGGCCGCGCGCCGCAAGGTCAAGCCCCGTTGCATCATCATCGCCGGTCCGAACGGGGCGGGCAAGACCACGTTCTCCCGCAAGATCTTGACGGACCAGCAGGGCATCCTGCATTTCGTGAACGCCGACCTGATCGCAGCCGGGCTTTCGCCGCTGCATCCCGAACTCGCTGCACGAGCGGCTGGCCGGTTGCTGCTTACGGAACTGGATCGGCTGACAGCGACCAGAACCTCATTCGCGTTGGAATCGACACTGAGCGGAGTGACCCATCTGGAGCGCGTGCAACGGATGAAGGACCTTGGGTACTCCGTGGAGATCATCTTCCTCCGGTTGAGCAGTCCGGAACTGGCCATCAAGCGTGTGGCGCATCGCGTGAAGCAGGGTGGTCACCATGTGCCAACCGAGGATGTGCGCCGACGTTTTGAACGCGGATGGCCCAATTTTGAGCGCCATTACTGCCCCATGGCCGATGTGTGGGCGGTGTATGAGAACTCTGGACCGACACCCGTTCTACAGGAGCAACATCGGATGAGCAAGGCGCAGAAGAAGGCCGATGCCGAAGTATTCCTCGCCGCCGTTGCCAAGGCGATGAAAGCCGCCGCCAAGGAGGCCCGCCGCGTGGCCAAATTGCACGGCACCAAGGTGTGGGTGGTGAAGGACGGCAAGATCGTGGGGCTGGAGCCGTAGGCAGGCTATTCCTCCAACATCGCCCGCACCCACTCCACCGCCTCGCCTTCCGTGGCGAACATGCGCACATCGTGTTGCTGCGGGTGGTAGTCGTAGTGGATCTCCGAAAGCCGCTTGAACAGGCTGTCCGATGGAACGATGGCGTGGGCGCGTACCTGCCTGCCGAAGCCTTCGGTGCTGTGTTCCTGCTGCATGGCGTCGAGGCTCATGTCGCCGCTGCCGGGCAGTATGCTCACCAAGCCGAACGGAGCGCCGTCCGTGAGCTGTTCGCATGCGGCGATCACTTCCGCGATGCCTTCACTGCTGAACGTGATCCCTTCACGGTAGCGCACCAGCAGCAGATCGGGCTGCGGCCGTTCGATCACAGCCAGCCGTGTTTCGTGGGAACTGGACCGGGACATGGGAGAGCGTTTGAAGCAGCAAGATACGACCCTTGCATGGAGGCAGGGGCAGGAGGCATTGCTCCTGCCCCTGCCAACTGCTCCTGCTCTTTTCACTCCTTCCACACGAACGTCCGGTCCAACGGCCCGCCGCTTCGCCATTCACCACGGAACAGGAAGCCATTCGCAAAAGCATCCTGTATCTGAGTGCCCGGCGGGACAACGATGATGCGGTCTCCGGCCCCGCCAGCAAGGTCCACCGCTTCGGGAAAACCGTTGCGGAAGATGAACGCGCCCCGGAAGGAATCGGGAAGCCCGCCGACCCAAAGCCTGCCTTCCGTGGGGATGGACGGAAGCGCCGCCATGCACTGCTCGGTGATCCGCGAGGCTTCCTTCCAGTTCGCATGACCTACCCTCATCTGCCAAAAGCTGATGGATGCGAGCAGCGCCACCGCTCCCCAGCGGATCGCCGGTCGCCGCAGTTGTGCCAAGAACACCCCGGCGAGGCTGCACAGGAAGGCCGACGGCAGATGCAGGAACCGATCGCTTTCGCTCGTCACCGTGCTCACTCCGCCAGCGATCGCTATGCCCGAAGCGAAGACGGTTAGCAGAACCAGCAGCACCAGCCGTCCGCGCATCGCCACCATGCCCTTGGCGCGGCCGATCGCCAACGCGACGGCGATGAGCACCACGCCCAGCGCCACGGCCCGTATCAGTTGCACGGTCTTATCCGATCCCGGTGGAAAGAACAGCCGCACGGCCACCTTGGGGATGCGCGACAACAGGCCGGGCAGATCGCCGGGCAGCAGACCGAAGAGGTAGTCGCTGTGTGCGCCAGCCGTGGAGCCATTGCGCAAGAGGAGCCAGCCCAGCGCGGTGCCGCCCAGCGCGATGAGCAGTGGCCGTACGCCGGGCCATCCGGGGATCAGCCGCGACCATGCCACCAGCACGGCGAGCGGAAGCAGGAGCAGCGCGCTTTCGTAGCACAGCGCGCCGAGTAGCATGACGAGCGCCATCAGCCCCACCTTGATCGGCGGGCGCAGACTGCTACCGGCGATCACCAGACCGAGGAGGATGGCGAACGTGCCCAACGCCGATTCGCGGCCCACGAGCCAGACGATGGATTCCTGATGGAACGGGTACAAGAGGAAGAGCAACGCCGCGATCAGGCCCGCACGCCGATCCGCCCATTGGCGCATCAACACGAAAAGCAGGAAGGCGTTCACTCCGTGCAACACCACATTGAACGCGCGATGCCCTTCCACCGCCGTGCCCCACAGGAGGTGCCCCATGCGGAAGCTGAGGTCGCTCAACGGCCGGAAGAACCCGTTGCGCCACGGGATGCCGCGCACGCCGGAGTTCCACAATGCCGAATGGTCATCGCTGAACGGCGTGAGGTGCAGCACCGGCCAGAACAGCAGGAATGCGCAGGCGATGAAGGCGGGAAGCCACC
>JAHBUM010000298.1 GCA_019638075.1 Flavobacteriales bacterium
TCTGCAGGTTGTAATCCACCCACAGGCCGCCCATGGTGTAGTGGACCGCAGGGTAGATCTTCATGGCGTGGTCGTACGGGTTCTCGCCGACGATGTTCTCGTACATGTCGAAGAGGTTGCCGTACTTCTCGCTCACCACGGCCCGGCCCATCTCGGTGATCTTCTCCTTGCTGGGATTGTCGATCTTCTTCACGTTCGCCTCGAGCTTGCCGTAGCGCTCGATCGCCGCGCTGAAGTCGAGGTACACGGCCTCGCCGGTCTTGTTCACGCCGAAGCCCGCATCGCAACGCTCCTTGGCGGCGCGGCTGGCCACGTCGCGCGGCACGAGGTTACCGAAGGCCGGGTAGCGCCGCTCCAGATAGTAGTCGCGGTCTTCCTCGGGAATATCGCTGCCTTTCTTGCGGCCCTGCTGGATGGCCTGGGCGTCCTCGATCTTCTTGGGCACCCAGATGCGGCCGTCGTTCCGCAGCGATTCGCTCATCAGCGTGAGCTTGCTCTGGTGCGTGCCGCTCACGGGAATGCACGTGGGGTGGATCTGCGTGTAGCACGGGTTGCCGAAGAAGGCGCCACGCTTGTGCGCCTTCCATGCGGCGGTGACGTTGCTGCCCATGGCGTTCGTGCTCAGGAAGAACACGTTGCCGTAGCCGCCGGTACAGAGCAGCACCGCATGCGCGCCGTGGCGTTCGATCTCGCCGGTGATCAGGTTGCGGGCGATGATGCCGCGCGCCTTGCCGTCCACGATCACCACATCGAGCATCTCGTGGCGGTCGTACATCTGCACCGCGCCCTTGCCCACCTGACGCATCAGCGCGCTGTAAGCACCGAGCAGCAACTGCTGACCGGTCTGCCCGCGGGCGTAGAACGTACGGCTCACCTGCACGCCGCCGAACGAACGGTTGTCGAGCAGTCCACCGTAGTCGCGGGCGAAGGGCACACCTTGCGCCACGCACTGGTCGATGATGTTAGCGCTCACTTCCGCGAGGCGGTACACGTTCGCTTCACGCGCCCGGTAGTCGCCGCCCTTCACCGTGTCGTAGAACAGGCGGTAGGTGCTGTCACCGTCGTTCTGGTAGTTCTTCGCGGCGTTGATCCCGCCCTGCGCGGCGATGCTGTGCGCGCGGCGGGCGCTGTCCTGAAAGCAGAAGGCCTTCACGCTGTAGCCCTGTTCGGCGAGCGATGCGGCGGCAGCCCCACCGGCGAGGCCCGTGCCCACCACGATCACGTCGATGCGGCGCTTGTTGGCCGGGTTCACGATGCGGGCGTGCCCCTTGTGGTAGGTCCACTTCTTCTCAATGGGGCCGGGAGGGATCTTGCTGTCGAGCTTGCTCATGGAGTAGTTGTCAGTTGTCGGCCTGCTGGACGGACGGATCAGTTGTCAGTTGCCGGCTGCTGGTTGTCAGGCGGATCCCGCACTGACAACTAAGAACGAACAACTGACAACCTGCGCGAGCCATGTGTGTGGTCACCATCACTGGATCCACTTGAAGTGAATGGCGAGCGGCATCAGTGCGAAGAGGATCGGCACCACGATGCTGAACGCCGTGCCGCATGCGGCGATGAAACCGTTATAGCGCCTGTGGTTCAGGCCGAGGCTCTGGAAGGCGCTCTTGAAGCCGTGCAGCAGGTGCCAGAACAGGCTGAAACAGCCCAGCACGTACAGCAGCACGATCCACGGGTTGGCGAACACCTCCACCATCACGGCGTAGAGGTTCTCCTGTCCGGCGGCGTCCACCCCGTAGTGGTGCAGGCCGGTGATGCGGCTCTTCACCCAGAAGTGCCAGATGTGCATGATCAGGAAGAAGAGGATCAGCGTGCCGAGGATGCCCATGCTGGCGCTGTACCAACTGCGGTTGGCGCTGCCTTTTTCCATGGCGTACTTCACCGGGCGGGCGGCGCGGTTCTGGCTCCAGAGCAGCAGGCCGTCCACGATGTGCGCGATCAGCCCGATGAAAAGCACCACCTCCATGATCCGGATGATGGGGTTCTTCGCCATGAACTCGGCTCCGGCGTTGAAGGTGACGCCCCCATCGTTGAAGAAGATGAAGGAGTTGAGGGTGACGTGTACGAGCAGGAAGCTGATAAGGAAAAGGCCCGTGAGGGCCATCCAGAACTTCTTGACGAGGGAGGAACCGAAGAGTCCTTGACGGGCCATGCGCTTGGATTGTCACCGGATTGTCACCGGCAATGCGATGGCAAAAGTAGGGGTCGGTGCTTTTGAGGGGCAGGATGATGGTCCCAGTGGGTTATTTGGAATGGTTCTAATCGGAGTGGGGCGGGATGCGCTCCATGCCTGCGTCCGGTCGGCGCGTTACCTCCCGGTAACCGGTTTCCCTTCCGTAACCCACGTCCCGCGCGGCTTCCGGCAGCCGGAGCTTTGTGCCGCCTACGCCTGCGCTTCGGGGAATTGCAGCGTATGCACAACGGCATCCCGGCCAAGACCTTGAGCAAGGAATTGAAGGACCTGGAGCAGAACGGCCTGGTGAAGCGCACCGTGCTGGACACCATGCCCGTGACGGTACAGTACGAGATCACGCCTTATGGCCGCACGCTGGAGAAGATCCTGCTCGACCTCCGCGAATGGGGCATCGATCACCGCGCATACATCCGCACCGGCAACGTGCCGAAGAAGACCGCGAAGCGCGCGGCCAGAACGGGCAAACTGGTGGTGGGTGATCCTACTTGCTCGGGTACGCCTTCCTGGTCAACTCGATGGACTTCTTGAACAGGGTCCGCAGCACCTTCATGTCGATGTCGGCGAGCCGCTTCACGTACACGCAGCCCTTGGTGGCTCTGTGCCTGCCCAGCTTGGCCATCAACTCCGGCCCCATGTCGGCGGAATACAGGTAGATCACCAGTTCCGGCTTGCGCGGACTGAAGCCCAGCACCGGCGCATCGCCCTCGCGGCCGCTGGCGTACTTGTAATGATAGGTGCCGTAGCCGATGATCGATGGCCCGTACATATACGGCTCCTCGCCGGTGAGCTCGTGCATCAGCTTCATCAGCGCTCGGCTGTCGTCGCGCATGGCCTCGCCGGGATGCTTGTCGATGAAGGCATCCACGCTGGCGGAGGTGCGGTGGGT
>JAHBUM010000299.1 GCA_019638075.1 Flavobacteriales bacterium
TCAGGCCGGCACGGCCATCGCAAGCACCCGCACAAGTGACATCCACCGTGGACAGCAGTGCAAGCAGCAGCGGCGGCGCATTCACCGTGAAGGTGATGGTGGTATCGCATCCGGCGGCATCCCTCACCGTCACGCTCCATTGCCCCGGACACAAGCCGGAGATGTTCGGTGTGCCCTGCCCTGTCGGCGGCTGCGGCGACCACGCATACGTGTATCCGGGGGTTCCACCGGAGACCGTGATACCGATGCGGCCATCGCACGTGTTCGCACAGGTGGCATCGGTCACGGTGCCCTGCACATCGAAGGCAGGCGGCGCGGTGATGATGACGGTAATGAGCGTATCGCAACCCGAAGGCACATCCGTGATGCGCACGGTGTACGTACCCGCGCAGAGGGCCGTGGCCGTTGGGGTACCCTGCCCGCCGTCGGGCTGCGGAGCCCATGCGTAGGTGTATGGGCCCACTGTTCCCGAAGCCGTCACCGTGGCCGTGCCATTGCAACTTCCCGCACAGGTGGCCGGTGTTGATGTCAGCAACACGTCGATGCCCGGTGGCTGCGTGATGGCGAAAGTGGCGGTGGTGTCACAGCCGTTGGCATCAGCGATGCGCACGCTGTAATTGCCCGCGCACAGGTCGCTCACGCTCAACGCGCCCTGCACCGGTGGCGCTGGTGTCCATGTGATGCCGTACGTGCCGCTTCCACCGGCAGGTGCCACGGTGGCCGTGCCATCGCATTCGCCGAAACAGTTCGCATCGGTGAAGGTGAGGTTGGGCACGATGGGCTGCACGTTGTAGAAGAAGGTGGTATCGAACGTGCATTGGTTCGCGTCGCGGATCCGCAACGTGTTCAAGCCCGCGCAGAGCTGGGTGAACGACGAGTTGATACCGACGCCGCTGTTCCAGTTGTAGGTATGCGGGGATACACCGCCCACCGCGAGGGCCGTGCGGGTGCCATCGCAGGCATCGGCGCACGAGGGCGGCGTGCCTTGGCCGAAGAAGATGATCCCGAGGGGCGCGGGTTCCGTCACGTTCACCTGTACCGGGCACGATATGCCCTGCGTGACATCCGTGACCACCACGAGCTGCGGGCCACCGCAGGCCGTGGTCCACGTGGCGGTATGCGGGCCGCCGTTCAGCCATGAATAAGTGAAGTTGCCGCTGCCGCCCGTCACTGTCACCGTTACCGTGGCGTTGCATTCGCCCCGGCAGCGCACACCGTAGTTGTTGTAGTTCGTCACCACCTGCGCATCGGCCGTGAAGGGCGTTTGTCCGGGGTTGGTACCGCACACGTTGATGTCGCGGTCCGATGCGGCGCTTCCCTGCAACGCCTGCTGCACCACGCCGCCCACCACGAGGGTGGATGCGGGTTGCAGCATCGCGCGCAGCAGCCGCTCCGCAGGCATTTCATCCAGCACCCACACCGACCGGCCCGCGATGATGGAGCCACGCGCCGAAGCGCCTTCCACCACGCGCCGCGCCGTGATCCGGGCCGCATTGGCGATGAGCGTTCCCTGCTCCACGCGCAGGGCGCCACCCACGGCCATGTCACTGATCACCGACCATGAGCCGTTGCCTGCGAGGATCACATCGCCCTCCACGCGCGCTCCGCGCAGATCCACTTCCACTCCCTGCTTGCGCACCATCAACCGCACGGGCCAGCCTCCCTCCCACCGCACATCGCCACGGCTGCTCCACGCGCCCGCGATGTCCATTTCGGCACGTACGTTCCCTCTGAACCGCACGGAAGCCGCGCCCGCATCCACGGAAAGCGAGCGACAGGAGGCGGTGCCATCCAGTGTGATGGTCAACGGCATGGCGGCTGCGATCACCACGTCCTCGCCGGTGCGCGGCACGCCCACACCGCCGGTACCACCGGGGCTTGCGCTCCAATGCGCGGGGTCGGCCCATGCGCCGTTCCCTCCCACCCAATAGCGTGTCTGTGCGGCCACCGCCATCGCCTGCATGCACGCGATGATCAGTAGGAGCTTCGGGAGCAGTGCGTAGGTTCTGTTCACGGTGTCTTGCTTCTAATCGAACGCGGGACAACTGATCATGCGCTTGGCGCCATCATCCGCACGGCACGGGGTGATGGCGAGGATCACCTCGTGGGTGTTGGAGCTGGCCGTCCGCAGGCGCGATGTGGTTATATCGTAGCTGTAACCAAGCTGGAAGAACTTGAGGAAGCCGATCTTCATCATCGCCACGAAGGCATCGCCATTGCGGTAGCCCAAGCCGATGCCGTAGATGCGGTTCCACTCCACCATCCCGTTGATGTCGAAGGCGGCGGGCGCGCCACCAGCGAACTTCAAGAGACCACTTGGCACGAAGGCGGTCTTGCGGCCTATGCGGTACCGGTAGCCGCCGCTGAGCATGATGTGGCGGACGAAGCGCGAATCGACACCCACATCATTGATCCTATTGCCGAGCAGTTGGTGGACGGACATGCCCGCCCATGCGGTCTTGCTGTAGAACCAGATGCCCGGCGTCACTTCAGGATACACGAGCACCGATGAGCGGCTACCCATCACCGGGTCGTTGTAATCCGCCAAGGTGACTTCGCCCACGGCCAATTTCACCTGCCGCACGCCACCGAAGAGGCCCATGGACATGTAGAAGCTGCGGCTCATCTGGATGTGATAGGCGTAGGCCAGCAGGAAGCTGGTGTATCCGTAGTTGCCCGCATTATCCGCCTCGATGAAGACGCCAATGCCGTGCTTGTTGGCCTGGAACGGCTTGCCTTTCGCGCGCAGCACACCATGCAGGCTCGCCCAGCCCGTGGTGGGGGCACCGGGGTAGCCCACCCATTGCTTGCGGTAGCCGAGGCGTATATCGAGGCAGTCCTTGCTGCCCGCCACGGCCGGGTTCACGCTGAACTGATTGAAGACGTACTGGGAGTACTGGGCCAGTTGCTGGGCGCTGCCACCCATGGCGCACAACGCAAAGAGAAGGGCGATCCGGTACCTCATCGCACGATGGTGACAAAGCCCGTGTAAGGCGGCGAGCGCCCTTCGAGCTGGTTCAGTTTGATGTGGTAGTAGTAGGTGCCCACGCTGAGCGCACGGCCATTGTTCGTTCCAT
>JAHBUM010000003.1 GCA_019638075.1 Flavobacteriales bacterium
GTGGTAGCCATGGTCGGCCATGAACTCCAGCACTGCGCTGCCCATGCCACCTTGGATGCAGCCATCCTCGATGGTGATCACGTGCTTGAACTTGCCGAAGACCTCGTGCAGCAGCAGTTCGTCGATCGGCTTGGCGAAGCGCATGTCGTAATGCGCCACGCTGTATCCTTCGGCTTGCAGGGTGTCGATGCCCTTCGCGGCGATGTTGCCGATGTGCCCGATGCTGAGCACGGCGATGTCGTTGCCCGAGCGCACCTTGCGGCCGGTGCCGATCTTGATCTCCTTGAAGGGCGTCTTCCACTCGGTCATCACGCCTTCGCCGCGCGGGTAGCGGATGCTGAAGGGGCCGTGGTCCTTCAGTTGGGCGGTGTACATCAGGTCGCGCAACTCCTCCTCGTTCATCGGGGCGCTCACGATCATGTTGGGGATGCAGCGGAAGTAGGCGATGTCGAAGGCGCCGTGGTGCGTGGGGCCATCGGCACCGGCCAGTCCGCCGCGATCCAGGCAGAACACCACGTGCAATTTCTGCAAGGCCACATCATGCACCACCTGATCGTAGGCGCGCTGCATGAAGCTGCTGTAGATGTTGCAGAACGGCACCATGCCCTGCGTAGCCATGCCTGCGCTGAAGGTGACCGCGTGCTGCTCGGCGATGCCCACGTCGAACGCGCGTTCGGGCATGGCCTTCATCATGATGTTGAGCGAGCAGCCGGTGGGCATGGCGGGCGTGACACCCACGATGCGCGGGTTCTTCTCGGCCAGTTCCACGATGGTATGACCGAACACATCCTGATACTTCGGTGGCTGCGGGCTCTTGGGCACCACCTTGATGATCTCGCCGGTGTCCTTGTTGAACAGGCCGGGCGCGTGCCACACCGTGGGACTGCCCTCTTCGGCGGGCTTGTAGCCCTTGCCCTTCATGGTGATCGTGTGCAGGATCTTGGGGCCGGGGATGTCGCGCAGGTCCTGCAACACCTTCACCATGCGCTCCACGTCGTGGCCGTCCACCGGGCCGAAGTAGCGGAAGTTGAGGCTCTCGAACAGGTTGCTCTGTTTCAGCAGGGCGCTCTTCACGGCGTTCTCCACCTTCTGCGCGATGGCCTGCGCGTTGGGCCCGAACTTGCTGATCTTGCCGAGCAGGTTCCACACCTCGTCCTTCACCTTGTTGTAGGTGTGGCTGGTGGTGATGTCGGTGAGGTATTCCTTCAGGGCACCGACGTTCGGGTCGATGCTCATGCAGTTGTCGTTGAGCACCACGAGCATGTCGGTGTTGGCGCCACCCGCGTGGTTCAGCGCCTCGAAGGCCATGCCGGCCGTCATGGCGCCATCGCCGATCACCGCCACGCAATGCCGGTCCTTCTCGCCTTTCAGCCTGCTGGCCACCGCCATGCCCAGCGCCCCGCCGATGCTGGTGCTGCTGTGCCCCACGCCGAACGTATCGAACTCGCTCTCGCTGCGTTTCGGGAAACCGCTGATGCCTTTGTGGATGCGGTTGGTGTGGAAGTTGTCCTTGCGGCCGGTGAGGATCTTGTGCCCGTAGGCCTGATGTCCCACATCCCACACGAGCTGGTCGTAGGGGGTGTTGAACACGTAATGCAGGGCCACGGTCAACTCCACCACGCCGAGGCTGGCGCCAAAGTGGCCGCCCTTTACGCTGACGACATCGATGATGAAATCGCGCAATTCGTTGCAGACCTGCGCCAACTGGTCTTCGGAAAGGTTCCGGAGGTCGGCCGGGATCTGGATCCGGTCGAGCAGGGGGTAGGCCGGGCGTGTGCTGGTCATGGGCGGAATGAACAAAAGTAACGGGATGGATGGATCGGTGGGCCAGCTTCCGAACGGCCTTCAACGCGACGGAGCCGCAACTATTGCCGACGAACGCTCCCTCAAATGAGGTAGGGCACTACCTTTGGCCCCCATTCATCCCTCCAGCGCACCGTGGAAGCCATTTCGACCCCCCACGACTACGTTCCGGTCCTGATCCAGACGGCCATCGCCGTGGGCTTCGTGGGCTTCGCACTTTCGGCGGCGGCGTTCCTCGGCCCGAAGATCCACGGGAAGAAGAAGGACGAGAGCTTCGAGTGCGGCATCGAGCAGCAAGGCAACGCCCGTACGCCCTTCAGTGTGAAGTACTTGCTCATCGCCATCCTGTTCGTGCTGTTCGACGTGGAGGTGATCTTCCTCTACCCCTGGGCGGTCAACTTCAAGGCGCTCGGCGCCATCGGTTTCGTGGAGATGGTGGTCTTCGTCGGCTTCGTGCTGTCGGGCCTTTACTATGTGTTGCGGAAAGGTGTAATGAAGATCGAATGAGCGACCAGCGCATCATCGAGCGGCCAAGGCCGGCCATCGTGAAGGCTCCCGAAGGCCATTCCGGGGAAGGCTTCTTCGCCACCAGCGTGGACCAGGCGATCGGCCTGGCCCGGGCCAACAGCCTGTGGCCACTCCCCTTCGCCACCAGCTGCTGTGGCATCGAGTTCATGAGCACCATGAGCTCGCATTACGACCTCAGCCGTTTCGGCATGGAGCGCCTCAGCTTCAGCCCGCGCCAGAGCGACCTGCTCATGGTGATGGGCACCATCGCCAAGAAGATGGCGCCCGTGCTGCGCGACGTGTACATGCAGATGGCCGAGCCCAAGTGGGTGCTGAGCATGGGTGCCTGTGCCTGCACCGGCGGCATCTTCGACAGCTACAGCGTGTTGCAGGGCATCGACCGGGTGATCCCCGTGGATGTCTACATCCCGGGCTGCCCGCCGCGCCCCGAGCAGGTGATCGACGGCATCCTGAAGATCCAGGAACTGGCCAAGAACGAGAGCCTGCGCCGCCGCTACAGCAAGGAGTACCAGGACCTGTTGACCAAATACGCCATCGACTGATGCCGGGGTTCGTGGTGAAGGCGGAGCGTGATCAACAGGTGAAGGACGGTGTCCTGAGCGTGTTCGGTGAGCGCATCACGGGCATCGAACAGGAGCGCGACCTCTTGTGCATCCACGTGAAGAAGGAAGCGCTGCACGATCTGCTGCGCGCACTGAAGGACGAGCACGGCTTCCACTTCCTCACCACCTGCTGCGGCATGCACTTCCCCGGTGAGGCGCAGGAATTCGGACTCGTGTACCACCTGCACAATATGCGGGCTGGCCACCGCATCCGCGTGAAGTGCCGCACCACCGCCAACGACCTTGAATACCAGACCGCGACCGACCTGTGGCCCACGGCCAACTGGATGGAGCGCGAGGCTTGGGACTTCTTCGGCATCAAGTTCAAGGGCCATCCGGACCTGCGCCGCATCCTGAACATGGAGGATTTCCCCGCGTTCCCGCTGCGCAAGGACTACCCCTTGGAAGACCCCACCCGTCAGGACAAGGACGATCGATTCTTCGGACGATGAGCCAGCAGCCACCCATCGATTTCTGGTCGAAGGACCTGGTGGAAGGCCGGGACCTGAGCGAGCTCACCACGCTCAACCTCGGCCCCACCCACCCCGCCACGCACGGCATCTTCCAGAACGTGCTCACGCTGGATGGTGAGATCATCCTGGACGCCAAGCAGACCATCGGCTACATCCACCGCGCTTTCGAGAAGATCGCCGAGCGCCGTCCGTTCTACCAGATCACCACATTGACGGACCGGATGAACTACTGCAGTGCCCCCATCAACAACATGGGCTGGCACATGACGGTGGAGAAGCTGCTCAACATCGAGTTGCCCAAGCGCGTGCAGTACATGCGGGTGATCGTGATGGAACTGGCGCGCATCGCCGACCACATCATCTGCAACACCATCATCGGTCAGGACGTCGGTGCCACCACGCCCTTCCTCTACGTGTACCAGTGGCGCGAGAAGATCTACGAGGTGTACGAGGAGATCTGCGGCGCGCGCCTCACCACCAACATGGGCCGCATCGGCGGCTGGGAGCGCAACTGGAGCGATGCGGCCTGGGCGAAGACCAAGGCCATCGTGAAGGACCTGCCCGCCGCGCTGAAGGAGTTCGACAACATGCTGCTGCGCAACCGCATCTTCATGGACCGCACCATCGGCTGCGGGCCCATCAGCGCGGAGCGGGCATTGGCCTACGGCTTCACCGGCCCCAACCTGCGCGCCGCTGGCGTGGACTACGACGTGCGGGTGGCCGATCCGTACAGTGGTTATGATGAGTTCGACTTCATCATCCCCGTCGGCACCAACGGCGATACCTACGATCGCTTCACGGTTCGTCAGGAAGAGATGCGGCAGAGCCTCTCCATCATCCGCCAGGCCTTGGAGAAGCTGGAGAAGCTGGGCGACAAGACCACCTTCCGCGCCGATGCCCCCGAGTGGGTGTTGCCGCCCAAGGAGGGTGTGTACAACAACATGGAGGAGCTGATCTGGCACTTCAAGATCGTGATGGGCGAGACCGACGTACCGGTGGGCGAAGTGTACCACTGCGTGGAAGGCGGCAACGGCGAACTGGGCTTCTACCTCGTGAGCGATGGTGGCCGCGCACCCTTCCGCCTGCACCTGCGCCGCCCCTGCTACATCTACTACCAAGCCTTCCCCGAGATGATCAAGGGCAGCATGTTGAGCGACGCGATCATCACCATGAGCAGCATGAACGTGATCGCAGGCGAACTGGACGCATGAGCGCGCGCACGAGACCCATCACCACCACGGAAGGCACCAAACCGTTCGCCTTCAGCGAGACCGCACTGGCCGAGTGCCGCGAACTGATCGCGCGTTACCCCGAAGGCCGCAGCAAGAGCGCGCTGATCCCGATCCTGCACATCGCACAGGCCGAGAACGACGGCTGGCTCAGCGTGAACGCGATGGACGCCGTGGCGCACCTGATGGGCCTGCGCCACATCGAGGTGTACGAAGTGGCCAGCTTCTACAGCATGTTCAACCTGCACCCGGTGGGCACCTACGTGCTCGACGTGTGCCGCACCACACCCTGCATGCTGCGCGGCAGCGACGAGCTGATCCATCACTTGGAGAAGAAGCTCGGCATACACGCCGGTGAGACCACCAAGGACGGCATGTTCACCCTGAAGGCCGTGGAATGCCTCGGAAGCTGCGGCAGCGGACCGATGCTGCAATGCGGCGCCGGTTACCACGAAGATCTCACCATTGAGAAGGTGGATGCCTTGATCGAGGAGTTGCGCGCGAGGAACCAACGGACGAATTATACAGACCGATGAAAATGCAGTGGCGAGTAATGAGTGGCGTGTGGCGAGTCTGCTTCGGGCAGCTGCCACACGCCACTCATTACTCGCCACTCGCCACTCTTTGAGCCATGGCCCGCAAACTCCTCTTCGAGCACATCGACAAACCCGGCATCCGTGGGCTGGAAGGCTACCGTGCGAACGGTGGTTACCGCAGCGTGGAGAAGGCGCTCAGGACCATGAGCCCCGATGCTGTTCTTGAGGAAGTGAAGAAGAGCGGCCTGCGCGGTCGCGGTGGCGCTGGCTTCCCCACAGGCATGAAATGGAGCTTCCTCGCGAAGCCCGAAGGTGTGCCCCGCTACTTAGTGGTGAACGCCGACGAAAGCGAACCCGGAACCTTCAAGGACCGCTACCTGATGGAGCGGATCCCGCACATCCTCGTGGAAGGTATGATCACATCGAGCTTCGCGCTCGGTGCGAAGACCAGCTACGTCTATGTGCGCGGCGAGTACTTCTACGTGGCGCGTATCCTGGAACAAGCCATCGCCGAAGCACGCGCTGCGGGCTGGTTGGGAAAGAACATCCTCGGCAGCGGTTTCGACCACGACATCCATGTGCAAGTGGGTGCTGGCGCCTACATCTGCGGCGAAGAGACCGCCCTGCTCGAAAGCCTTGAGGGCAAGCGTGGCAACCCGCGCATCAAGCCGCCCTTCCCTGCGGTGAAGGGTCTCTACGACTGCCCCACGGTGGTGAACAACGTGGAGACGATCGCGGCCGTGGTGCCCATCGTGAACGACGGCGGCGAGGAATACGCCAAGATCGGCATCGGCAAGAGCACCGGAACGAAGCTCATCAGCGCTGGCGGCAACATCAAGCGTCCCGGCGTGTACGAGATCGACCTCGGCATCACCTGCGACGAGTTCATCAACAGCGACGAATACTGCGGCGGTGTGGATGGTCGCGCCTTTAAAGCTGTCGTGCCCGGTGGAAGCAGTGTGCCCATCGTGCCCTACGAGCTGTTCCTGAAGACGCCCACGGGCGAGAACCGCCTGATGACCTACGAGAGCCTCAGCGAAGGCGGCTTCGCACAGGGCACCATGATGGGTTCCGGTGGCTTCTACGCCTACAACGATGCGCAGTGCATCGTGCGCAGCACCTGGAACCACGCACGCTTCTACCACCACGAGAGTTGCGGCCAGTGCAGCCCCTGCCGCGAAGGCACCGGCTGGCTGGACAAGGTGCTGGAGCGTCTGGAGCACGGCGAAGGCCGGATGGAGGACATCGACCTGCTCTGGGACATCCAGCGGAAGATCGAAGGCAACACCATCTGCCCGCTGGGCGATGCCGCCGCCTGGCCCGTGGCTTCGGCCATCCGCCACTTCCGCGACGAGTTCGAATACCACGTCACGCACCGTGAGAAAGTGAAGGACCCGAAGCATTTCGCGCGGGAACCTTTCCGGAAGAGTGCCAAATTCGCGACCGCTTAAGCCATGCCCAAGGTCACCATAGACGGCATCTCGATCGAAGTCCCCGATGGGACCACGATCCTGCAGGCCGCGCGCATGATCGGCGAGCGCGACAAGGCCGACCGCCACGTGGTGCCCCCGGCCATGTGCTACTACACCTCGCTGAAGACCAGCGGGGGCTACTGCCGCACGTGCATCGTGAAGGTGACCAAGGGCAGCGACAAGGACCCGCGTCCCATGCCCAAGCCGGTGGCCAGCTGCCGCACGGCCGTGATGGACGGCATGGAGGTGGCCAACACCACCGACCCCACGCTGATCGACGCGCGCAACGGTGTGGTGGAGATGCTGCTGATCAACCACCCGCTGGATTGCCCCATCTGCGACCAGGCCGGTGAATGCCACCTGCAGGACCTGAGCTACGAGAACGGCAAGGCCGCCAGCCGCTACGAGTTCGAGCGCCGCACCTTCGACCCGATCGACATCGGCGATACGATCAAATTGCACATGACGCGCTGCATCCTGTGCTACCGCTGCGTGAAGGTGGCCGAGCAACTCACCGACGGCCGCGTGCATGGGGTGATCAACCGCGGCGATGTGGCCGAGATCAGCACGTACATCAGTCAGGCGATCGAGAACGACTTCAGCGGCAACATGATCGACGTGTGCCCCGTGGGCGCGCTCACCGACAAGACCTTCCGCTTCGCCAGCCGCGTGTGGTTCACCAAACCAGTGGATGCGCACCGCAACTGCGAGAACCCCAAGTGCAGTGGCAACGTGGTGCTGTGGCTCAAGGGCAATGAAGTGCTGCGTGTCACCGGCCGCAAGGACCAGTGGGGCGAGGTGGAGAGCTTCATCTGCAACACCTGCCGCTTCGACAAGAAGGACGTACACGCGTGGACGGTGGAAGGCCCACGGAAGATCGACCGCCACAGCGTGATCAGCCAAGGCCACTACCAACTGAAGCGTGAGCAGCCCCTGCTCGCCTCGCCCGCGCCGAACGTGCCCGAACTGGCGAAACGAAAAGAACTGAAGGACCGATGATCATCACCACGGCCATACTCCTGCTGGTGCTCTTCGTGATCACCTTGACCGTGGCGGCCTATTCCACCTACGGCGAGCGCAAGGTGGCGGCCTTCCTCCAGGACCGCATCGGCCCCAACCGCGCCGGTCCCTTCGGCATCCTTCAGCCCTTGGCCGATGGCGCCAAGATGTTCATGAAGGAGGACTTCATCCCGGCTGCCGCGAACAAGCGCCTCTTCATCCTCGGTCCGGCCTTGGCCATGACCACCGCACTGCTCACCGGCGTGGTGATCCCGTGGGGCGGCGAGTTGACCTTGTTCGGCGAGACCTTCAAGCTGCAAGGCACTGATCCGGAGATCGGTGTGTTGTACGTGTTCGCCATCGCCAGCATCGGCGTGTACGGCATCATGCTCGGTGGCTGGGCCAGCAACAACAAGTTCGCGCTGTTGGGTGCGGTGCGTGCTGCAGCGCAGATGGTGAGCTACGAGCTCGGCCTCGGCCTCAGCATCGTGGCGCTGGTGATGATGACCGGAACGCTGAGCATGGGCGGCATGGTGGACTACCAGATCGAGCACGGCTGGAACGTGATCTATCAACCGCTCGGCTTCATCATCTTCCTCGTGTGTGCCTTCGCGGAAACGAACCGCGCACCCTTCGACATGCCCGAGTGCGAAACGGAACTCGTGGGCGGCTACCACACCGAGTTCAGCAGCATGAAGCTGGGTTTCTTCCTCTTCGCGGAGTACACCAACATGTTCATCAGCAGCGCGGTGATCGCCACGCTGTACTTCGGTGGCTACCATGTGCCGGGTCTGGACAGGCTGGGCCTTGACCCGAACCTCGCCACGCTGATCGGCACGGCGAGCATGTTCGCGAAGACCTTCTTCTTCATTTTCTTCTTCATGTGGGTGCGTTGGTCCACGCCGCGCTTCCGCTTCGATCAACTGATGAACCTGGGGTGGAAACGCTTGATCCCGCTGGGCGTGTTGAACATCCTGCTCACGGGCAGCATCTACTACATCTCCGAATACCTGAAGGGATGAGCACGATGCAGCCACTGACCAACCGCTCCCGGGTGGTGAGCGACAAGAAGATGACGCTGATGGAGCGCATCTACCTGCCTGCGATGGTGGGTGGCTTGCTCATCACCATCAAGCACTTCTTCCGCAGGAAGCCTACGATCCAGTATCCCGAGCAGAAACGCCCGATCGCCGGGATCTACCGCGGCCAGCACGTGTTGAAGCGCGATGAAAAAGGCCGCGAACGCTGCACCGCATGTGGCTTGTGCGCAGTAGCCTGCCCTGCGGAAGCCATCACCATGACGAGCGGTGAGCGCAAGAAGGGCGAAGAGCACCTGTACCGCGAGGAAAAATATGCCACGGTGTACGAGATCGACATGCTGCGCTGCATCTACTGCGGCGATTGCGAGGAGGCCTGCCCGAAGGAGGCCATCTTCCTCACCGACCGCATCGTGCAAGCGGATTACCTGCGCATGCCCTTCGTGTTCGGCAAGGACGAACTGGTGGAGCCGATGGATCCCGCCAAGCGTGTGGACGTGAGCAAGCGCCAGACCTCCGAGGTGCTGAAATTCAAGGAGAATAAACGCTACGCGCACAACCGTTGATCCGATGCTAGCGCTCTTCTACCTCTTCGCCGCCATCAGTGTCATCAGTGCGCTGATCGTGGTGAGCGCGCGCAAACCGGTCAACAGCGTGATCGCGTTGGTGGTCTGCTTCCTTAGCATCGCCGGGCATTACGTGCTGCTGAACGCGCAGTTCCTCGCCATGGTGCATGTGATCGTGTACACCGGCGCCATCATGGTGCTGTTCCTGTTCGTGATCATGTTGCTGAACCTGAACAAGGCCACCGAGCCGATGAAATCGCTGGGCATGCGTGTGGCGGCGATCACGGGTGGTGCGTTGTTGTTCATCACGCTGGCAGCGGCCATCCGCCAAGGCGTACACATCGAAAGCGCCAATCCCTTCGATGCCGGTGTCGGTCTGGTGCGCACCGTGGGCCATGTGCTCTTCACTGAATTCCTGCTGCCCTTCGAGGTGAGCAGCGTGCTCTTCCTGAGCGCCATCGTGGGCGTGGTGATGCTCGCCAAGAAGGAGAAGCACCAGCCCGAAGCCCCTGTTGAACCCTTGACCGAGGCCGAGCGCGCACGGCGCACCGCATAGAACATGGAAGAGGGCATCATCACCGCCATCCGCGTGGTCCCCTTGGACCACTACGTCCTCCTGAGCTTCCTGCTCTTCAGCATCGGTGCCGCAGGCGTGGTCTTCCGCCGCAACACCATCATCATCCTGATGTGCATCGAGATGATGTTCAACAGCGTGAACCTGCTGCTGGCGGCCTTCAGCGCGCACCACAGCGATCCGCGCGCGCAGGTGTTCGTGTTCTTCATCATGCTCGTGGCGGCCGCCGAGGTCACCGTGGGCCTGTCCATTCTGGTGATGATGAAACGCAACGTGGATAGCGTGGACGTGAACCAATTGAACCGCTTGAAAGGATGACGAACGACCTCCTCGCGGCCCTCGTTCCGGCGCTCCCGCTCGTGGGTGCGATCATCCTCGCCTCACTGCGCCGCAAGCTGAGCGCGAACGTTGCCGGTGGATTGGCCACCGCGATGATCGCCGGAGCCTTCGTGTGCAGCATCCTGCTCTTCCAAGGCTTCGATGCCGCGACCGGCGGTCGTACCGTGAAGCTGCTCGACTGGATCAGCATCGGCAGCATGGAGATCCCGCTGGCCTTACGCATCGACGCGCTCTCGCTGACGATGATGTTGATCGTGACGGGCATCGGTTCGCTGATCCACCTCTACTCCATCGGCTACATGCACGATGACGAGCGCGCACCGACCTTCTTCGCGCAGCTCAACCTCTTCAGCTTCGCGATGCTGATGCTGGTGATGGGCAGCAACTTCCTGATCACCTTCATCGGTTGGGAAGGCGTGGGCCTGTGCAGCTACCTGTTGATCGGCTTCTGGTACAAGACCCCCGAGTACAACTACGCGGCGCGCAAGGCCTTCGTGATGAACCGCATCGGCGACGTGGGCATGGTGCTGGCCATGGTGCTGCTGTTCCAACGCTTCGGTACGCTGGAATACGCCACCATCATGAACGTGGCCAGTGGCGTGAACGATCCGCTGATGATCGCGGCCACCTTGTTCCTCTTCATCGGCGCCACGGGCAAGAGCGCACAGCTGCCCCTGTTCACCTGGCTGCCTGACGCCATGGCCGGTCCCACACCCGTGAGCGCCCTGATCCACGCCGCGACGATGGTGACGGCCGGTATCTTCCTCATCGTGCGCAGCAGCGTGCTCTTTGAACTCGCACCATTCACGCAGGACATCATCCTGTGGATCGGCACGGCAACGGCGCTGCTCGCAGCGAGCATCGGCCTGTTCCAGAACGACATCAAGAAGGTGCTCGCCTACTCCACGGTGAGCCAACTCGGTTACATGTTCGTGGCGCTGGGCCTCGGCTCGTACAGCGCGGCGATGTTCCACGTGACCACGCACGCCTTCTTCAAAGCACTGCTCTTCCTCGGTGCCGGTAGTGTGATCCACGCACTCGGCGGCGAACAGGATATCCGCAAGATGGGCGGTCTGAAGGGGCATATCAAGATCACGTTCATCACCTTCTTCATCGGCACCATCGCCATCTCGGGCCTGCCGTTGATGAGCGGCTTCTTCAGCAAGGACCTGATCATGGCCTTCGCGTTCCAGCGTTCGCCGGTGCTCTTCGCGCTGCTGTTGATCGGCGCGTTGATGACGACCTTCTACATGTTCCGCCTGCTGTTCCTCGTGTTCTACGGGAAGTACCGTGGCAATGCGCATCCGCACGAAAGCCCGCTGACGATGACCATCCCCTTGATGGTGCTCGCGGTGCTGAGCGTGGTGGGCGGTCTGCTGAATTTGCCGCACCTCTTCGGCGGCCACGAGGCGATGAAGCACTTCTTGGCAACGGCGGCCGATGGCATCCGGTTCGAGCATTTGGAACTGAGCCACGCGACGGAATGGATCCTGATGGGCATCACCACGATGCTCGTCTGTGTGATGATCTACATCGCCTACGGCCGCTTCGCGCAGAAGGCCACGCTCGAAGGCAACGAAGCGGACATGCCCTTCTTCAAGCGCCTGATCGCGCAACGCTGGCGCTTCGATGAGCTGTACCGCGCGCTGTTCGAGAAACCCTACGGCTGGTTGAGCACCAACCTCTTCAGCATCGCCGAGCAGAAGGTGATGGTGCCGATCATGAACGGCGTGGGCGAAGCGGCGATCAGCTTGGGCAACGTGGTGCGCAAGGTGCAGACCGGCAACGCGAGCTTCCACCTGCTGGCGATGCTCGTCGGCCTCATCGCGTTCCTCATCATCACCCTAATGAGCAACTGAGATGATCGCAGCGCTCCTCCTGCTCATTCCCTTCATCAGCGCGCTGGTGCTGGTGATCGCCCGTCCGGCGCAGGCGCGTCCGATCGCGTTGGTGTCCTCGCTGGCTTCACTGGCCGTGGTGCTCTACGCGTGGATCAGCTACACCGGTGGCACCGTCATCCACTACGACCTCGACTGGGTCAATGATTGGGGCCTTCGCTTCAAGGTCGGTTACGACGGCGTGGGCCTGCTCATGCTGATCCTGACCGGCGTGGTGTTCCCGTTCATCGTCGCTACGGGCTACGGCCAGCAGCATGACCGTCCTGCGACGTTCAATGCCTTGCTGCTGTTCACGCAGGCCTTCCTCTACGGTGTCTTCCTCGCGCAGAACGCACTGCTCTTCTACATCAACTACGAGCTCACGCTGATCCCCGTGTTCTTCATCCTGCTCTACTGGGGTGGCGAGAACCGCAGGGCGATCACGGTGCGTTTCTTCATCTACACGTTGCTCGGTGGCCTGGCGCTGCTCTTCGGCATCGTGTACCTGCTGGTGCAGAACGGCGGCAACGGCGACTTCACCGCACTGGCCAGCCTGAGCATTCCGGCCAGCACGCAGGTGTGGCTGTTCTGGGCGCTGTTCCTTGCCTTCGCCATCAAGCTGCCGATCTTCCCCTTCCACAGCTGGCAGCCCGAGACCTACTATATGGCACCGCTGCAAGGCACCATGGTGCTGGGCGCGGTACTTCTGAAGATGGGTCTCTACGGCGTGTACAAGCTCGTGTTCCCGATCGTTCCCGCTGGTGTTGAATACTGGCAGACCACGGTGATCGTGCTCGCGCTGATCGGTGCGGTGTACGGCGGTGTGATCGCTTTCCGCCAATCGGACCTGAAGCGGCTGGTGGCCTTCTCCTCGCTGAGCCACGTCGGTGTGTTGTGCGCGGGTCTCTTCGCGCTGAACGCGTACGGTGTGAGCGGCTCTTTCTACCAAGCGTTCGCACACGCGATCCTCGTGCTGGGCATGTTCTACATCGTGGGCGCCATGCAGGAGCGTATGGGCACGAGCGACATGTCGGTGATGGGCGGCTTGAAAGGCCAGGCACCGCGCCTCGCAGCCTTGTTCCTGCTCGTGTTGATCAACGCCATCGCGCTGCCGCTCACGCAGAGCTTCGTCGGCGAATGGCTGATGTTCGCTGGGCTCTGGCAGGTGGACGGATGGCTGGCGTTCTTCGCGCTCACCACGATCGTGATCGGCGCCATCTACATGCTCTACGCCTACCAGCGTGTGATGCTCGGCCCCGACCGCACCAATGTGACCTTGGCCGATGCCAGCACGCGCGACCACCTGTATCTGGTGCCGCTGATCGCGGTGACCTTGATCCTCGGTGTATACCCCGGCCCGATCCTCGAGCTGCTGGATGCGCCGGTGCAACAACTTCTTTCAAGCCTATCGGTACACTGAGATGAGCGTCCTCGTCCTCCTTTCCGTGCTCGGCGTGGTGCTGCTCTATCTGGGGCTGTTCAACAACCGTGGCGCTGTCGCCGGTGTGGGCATTGCGGGACTTCTCGCCGCCTTCGTGTTGATCGCCTCCGACTGGCACCTCGAAAGCCCGCTGTTCAACGGCATCATCCAGTTCGACACCTACGCGCGTTCCTTCTCGCTGGTGATGATCGTGGTGACCGTGCTGCTCTTCCTCTTCGGCATCGACTACTACGCGAAGGTGAAGGAGAACGTGGCCGAGCAGTATGCGCTGATGGTGTTCTCGTTGGTCGGTGGCCTGTTGATCTGCAGCTTCACCAACCTCGTGGTGCTCTTCCTGGGCATCGAGATCCTGAGCATTCCGCTGTACATTCTCGCGGGTGGCAAGCGCGACAGCTTCCGCAGCGGGGAAGCGGCGTTCAAGTACTTCCTGCAAGGCTCGTTCGCTTCCGCCTTCCTGCTGATGGGCCTCGCGTTGATCTACGGCGCCACGGCCTCGTTCGACCTTGCTGCGGTGGAAGCCTACAGCGCCGTACCGGCCAACGGGCAGAACATGATCTTCCTGCTGGGCCTCTTCCTCACCATCGCCGGTGTGGCGTTCAAGGTGGCGGCCGTGCCGTTCCACTTCTGGAGCCCCGATGTGTACGAAGGTGCTCCCACGCTGATCACGGCCTTCATGAGCACCGTGGTGAAGACAGCCGCCTTCGCCGCGTTCTACCGCTTCATCGCGAACCTACAGTTGCCCGGAGCCGTGGAGACCATGCTCGTGGTGATGACCATCTGCACGCTCTTCCTCGGCAACATCGTGGCGCTGCGCCAGACGCAGTTCAAGCGCCTGATGGCCTATTCCAGCATCGCGCATACGGGCTTCCTGCTGCTCGCCTTCCTCGGCACGGATGCACGCACACCCGATGTGCTGTTCTACTACCTCGGCACCTACGCACTGGCAACGGTGGGCCTCTTCATCGTCCTCACGCTCGCGAAACGCGCGGCCTTGGGCGATGAGCACATCCGCATCTTCCGGGGCCTCTTCCGCAGCAATCCGTGGATCGCCGTAGCGGCCTTGTTGATGCTGCTCTCACTGGCCGGCATTCCATTGACCGCCGGTTTCGTGGCGAAGTACCGCGTCTTCGTGCTGAGCCTTACCAACGGCTACATCTGGACCACCGTGCTCGCAGTGCTGATGGCCGTGGTGGGTATCTACTACTACATCCTCGTGGTGCGCGAAGCCTTCACTCCCCAAGAGCAGGAGACCAAGCCCATCGTGGTGGCCCCGCTCAACTGGCTGGTGATATCGATCTGCGGTGCGGCGGTGGTGGTGCTGGGTGTGATGCCGGGGTTGTTGCGGATGTAGGCACCGATCACCGACCCGATCCCAGCTCACGGGTTGCACGAGCTTCACCTCTGACCGATCACCGGTGGTATTCACCCGTGGTATTGACTACTTTGGTCTGCATGAATTAGCGCTCGCACATCGTTTCGGACAAGGACATCCTGCTGGGCAAACCGGTCATCAAGGGTACGCGCATCTCCGTGGAGTTGGTGCTCGAACTGCTTGCTGATGGCTGGACCGAAGCACAGGTACTACAGAGCTATCCGAACATCACGGCCGAGGACCTGAAGGCCATATTCGCCTATCTGCGCGACGGCATGCACCAGTCCATGTACCTGCCGCTGCGCAGAACCGCCTGATGCGGTCGCAGTTCGGCGGACCCCTACCCTACTTCCCCAGATCCCCCTCCCACTTGCTCACCACGCTCGTAGCGATGGCATTACCCACCACGTTGGTAGCACTGCGGCCCATGTCGCAGAAGTGATCGATCGGGAGGATCAGCGCGATGCCTTCCACGGGTACCCCGAACATGCCCAGCGTGGCGGCCACAACGACGAGTGATGCGCGTGGCACCCCCGCGATGCCTTTGCTGGTCAGCATGAGCGTGAGAAGCATCGTCATCTGTGTGCCGAAGTCCATGTCGATGCCGTAGACCTGCGCAATGAAGAGGCTGGCGAACGTCATGTACATCATGCTACCGTCCAGGTTGAAGCTGTAGCCGAGCGGAAGCACGAAACTCACCACGCGGTCCTTGCAGCCGAACCGTTCGAGCTCTTCCATCAACTTGGGCATCACGGCTTCGCTGCTGGTGGTGCTGAAGGCGATGGTGATAGGCTGGATGATGCGGCGCATGAGCTCCTTCATCCGTTGGCCAAGGAAGAGGAACCCTGCACCGAGCAGGATGACCCACAACACGGCAAGGCCGATGTAGAACTGGCCGATGTACACCGCGTACGTGCTGAGCACACCAAGCCCATGGATCGCGATCACCGCTGCGATGGCGCCGAACACGCCGAGCGGCGCGAAGTTCATCACGTAACCCACCATTTTCAGGATCACGTGGGCCACGCTCTCCAGTAGTTTCACCACGGGCTGGGCATAATCGCCGATACTCGCGCACGCCACGCCGAAGAAGATGCTGAACACCACGATCTGCAACACCTCGTTCGTTGCCATCGCTTCGATCACGCTCTTCGGAAAGAGGTGTGCGATGAAGTCCTTCAACGTGAACGACTGGGTCTTGCCGATCACATCCGCCACATCGCCGCTCGCCTCCAGTTGCAGGCCCACACCGGGCTTCAGGAAGTTCACGAGCACCATGCCGAGCAACAGGCTCACCAGCGATGCGGACATGAACCGCAACAGCGCGCGGCCACCCACGCGGCCCACGGTCTTCATGTCGCCCAGCTTCGCAATGCCCACCACCAGCGTGCTGAAGACCAGCGGCGCGATGATCATCTTCACCAGGCGCAGGAAGATGTCGGTAAGGATCTTCAGGTTGTCCGCCAGCTCTTTCCGGGCCACCACTTCCATGCCCGTGTGCATTGCGTAACCGACTATGATGCCGATCACCATGGCGATGAGGATCCAGAGGGTGAGCCGGTTGGTCTTGGACATCATGGGCGGGGCGGAGCGAGTTTACTGTGACGGTAACCGTAGGCGAAATAGCAGGCGAGGCCGATGAGCAGCCAGATGCTGAACCACATCCAGTTGCTGACCTCCATGCCGGTAAGCAGGTAGCAGCACGAAAGCAGGCCGAGCACGGGGATCAAGGACCACTGCTTCACATGGGCAAGGACGACCACCAACGCGGCCAACGGCCAGAAGATGAGCTGCGGGATGTTCTGTGCCGCATGGCCGGACACGTCGAGCAAGCCGGGGAAATAGTCGGGGATCTTCGCCAGCAGCAAAGCCACAACACCCAGCAACAATGCCGGGGCGGTCCAACGACTGTTGAAGTAGGGCATGTGGAAACGCCCTTTCTCCTTCGCGCGTCGTGGCAGCAACAATACTCCGCCACATACCAGCACGAACGCGAACAAGGTCCCGATGCTGGTGAAGTCAAGGATGAAACTCTCGTCCGTGAAGAAGATCGGCAGGCCCACCACGAGACCGGTAACCATGGTGCTGAAGCCCGGCGTTCGGTACTTCGGATGGATGCTCGCGAACTTCTTCGGGAGCAGACCGTCGCGGCTCATGCTCATCCAGATGCGCGGCTGGCCCAGCTGGAACACGAGCATCACGCTGGTCATGGCCACCACGGCGGCGATGCTCACGATGTACAGCATCCACTTCACGCCGCGCAGCTGGAAGACCTCGGCCAGGGGGTCGCTCACATCCAACTGCGACCAGCTGACCATGCCGGTGAGCACCAGCGCCAGCACCACGTACACCGACGTGCAGATCACCAGCGACCAGATCATGCCCTTTGGCAGATCGCGTTGGGGGTCCTTGGCTTCCTCGGCCAATGTGCTCACCGCATCGAAACCGATGTAGGCGAAGAAGACCGCGCTTACGCCCGCCATCACCCCACCGAAGCCGTTCGGCATGAAAGGCGACCAATTGTTGATGTCCACATAAGTCGCGCCCACGATGACGACCAGCACGATGATGGCGAGTTTCACGATCACCATGGCGTTGCTGGCGTTGCGGCTCTCCTTCACGCCCACGTAGACCAGCGCGGTGATCATGGCGTTGATCGCAACGGCAGGCAGGTCGAAGATGATCCGCAGGCCTCCGATCACCGGTGCGGTGTTCCACGCGGTGAGGCCCTCCCCTGCCGTTCCCTCGGCGAACGCCCGGCTTGCACTCCGGTAGTTGATGGTGAGCCATTCCGGGAGATGCAGCCCGAGCCCTTCGAGCAGATTGGTGAAATAGCCGCTCCAACTGAAGGCCACGTATATGTTGCCGATGCTGTACTCCATGAGCAGCGCCCAGCCGATCACCCATGCGAAGAGCTCGCCGAAGGTGACGTACGCGTACGTGTAGGCGCTTCCGCTCGTGGGCACACGCGCCGCGAATTCGGCGTAACACAAGGCCGTGAAGCCACAAGCGATGCCGCACATCACGAAGAGCAGCACCACGCCCGGCCCGCCCTTGAAACAGGCTTCGCCCATGCTGCTGAAGCTGCCCGCACCGATGATGGCCGCAATGCCGAAGAACGTGAGGTCGCGGACGGTGAGGTGCCGCCCCAGCGCATGCCCGCCATGGATCTCGCCCTCGGCACCGGTGGCACGGTCGATGGGCTTCTTGCGGAAGAGGTTCATGCGTTGCTTAGAGCACGCAATGTAGCCGTGTGCGGTCGATCGGGAAGCCTTCCGCAAACTTGAAAATGTGAAAGTGCATGTTCACATTTTCAAGTTTGCCCGGCTCATGCTCTTCAAAACAGAAAGGGAGCCGAAGCTCCCTTCCCTTCTCGTTCTGTATAGCGCTACTGCAACTCGCAGGCCGCAGCCGACACGTCCTTCAGCTCCTTGCTCAACAGCATGTCGCTGGATTGCTTGGTGCGCTCGGTGCCGGTGTTCAGGTCCTTCACTTTTTGGAACCAGCACTTGGCGGCGGGCATGTCCTTGGTGCCGTAGAAATTGTTGAAGGCGAGGTAGAACATGGCTTCCTCGGCATCCTTGGAGGCTTTGCCTGTGATCTCTTCGGGCTTCATCTTGCGCAGCGCCTCCTCGAAGAAGGGCTTGGCCTGCCACGTGGTCTTGTCGGGGTCCAGCCCCACGTTGGCGCGGGCGCGGCCGAGGTAGCCTTGGTAGATGTTGGGCTGCTTCTCGATGTACTTGGTCCACGCCATGTCGGCCACTTCATAGCGGCCTGCCTTCTGCGCGGCACCGCCGAGGTAGTACCAGTCGTTCACCACCACCTTGCTGGAGTTGGTCTTGGCTTGGTAGGCATCCACCGCGCGGCCGAACATCTTCGCTTTCTGGAAATAGCTGCCCGCTTCCATGTACAGTTCGGGATCGGCGTTGGGCATGGCGGCGGCGGCCATGATCTTCTCACCGGCCAGCGAATCGTTGCCCATCAGGGCCACGGCACGGCCGTAGTACTGCAGGTCGCTCGGCACCACCTTCTCCTGCGGCTGCTTGGCGAAGTAGGCATCCAGCGTGGCCATGGCGTTCACCGAATCCTTCAGTTCCACTTGGTCGTAGCCTTTGATGCGCAGCAGCGTGTTGTTGTCCACACCGGCCTGCTCCAATTTGGCGATCAGGTCCAGCGACTGCTTGTAGTCCTGCACGAGGTAGAGGAACTGCGCGTAACGCACCATGGCGCTCTGGCTGCCGGAGTTCAGCTTCAGGTACTCGTCGTAATCGGCCTTGGCCTTCTGGAAATCGCGCTTGCCGAAGTGCGATTCGGCGCGGCCACGGAAGGCGGGTGCGAAGCCCGGCTCGATGCCGATGGCCTTGTCGTATTCGGCGATGGCCGCATCGTAGTTGCGGGCGCGGTGGTACACGAGGCCACGGCGTGCGACCGGTTTCGCGCTGGTGGTGCGCAGGTCCGACGCCTTCTTGTACAGCGCCACGGGCTGCGAGGCATCGGTGGGGTTCTGACCCCACAGGATGTCGCCCTTCAGGATGTACGCTTCGGGATCGGTGGCGTCCAAGGCGATGGCGGCATCCACGGCTGCCATGGCCTTGGCCCAATCGGGGGCGTTCCCGCTCGCGTAGCCTTCGGCCACTTCGCGCTGGGTCTGCGCCTGCAACTTCTTGGGGAATTTGTTCGCCTTGTCCATGGCGATGCCGATGGCCTCGGTGAACCTGGCAGCGGCTTGGTCGCGCTGGCCCTTCACCCACAGCACCTTGCCCTGCCCCACGTGGTTCAGCGGCTGACGGGGGTTCAGATCCACGCCCTTGTTGTAGCAGTAGGCGGCGGAATCCTCGCGGTCGTTCTCGAAATAGTTCTCACCGAGGTAGAACCACGCCTCGCCATCGTTGGGGCTGGCCGCGAGCACGCTGCGCAAGGTGGTGGCCGCCTTCTCGAAGCGCTCGCTCTCGGTAAGGGCGATGGCCTCGGCAATGGTCTGTGCGCCGGCGCTCAGCGAGCCCGCGAGGGCGGTGAGCATCAGGGCGTTGCGGAAGGAATTCTGTTTCATGTTCTTAGTTCGTCAGCAGCTCCACATCCCGGCCGGGGACCCTCTGCGGCGCAAGGCCTGTTTTGAGGATGATGCGCTGGCCCTTGTGACCGGCCACAAAGGAAACAAAACCGGTGCCAAGACCTGTTTTCCCCTCCTTCAGCACCGCGTACAGCGTGCGGCGCAAGGGGTATTGCCCATCGGCGAGCGTGGATTGGTTGGGCGGGATGGCCGGGTGGATGCCGTCGGAGATCCGGCACAGCGTGATGCGGCTGCGCAGCGCGCGGCATGCCGGGTCGTCCAGATCGCTGATGTGGGCGAAGGCGATGAGGCCGATGGCATCGGGCGTGGCGCTCACCCGGGCGATCAGGCTGTCCAGTCCGGCGGCGGCGGTCACGTTCTTCAGCGCGTCGGCACGGCCACCGAGCAGGGAATCCACCACGGTGCGTACCACGCCACCACGCGCGTCGTCCACGATCACACGGGCGCCACCTCCGGTAAGCGCCTTGCGCAGGTCGTCCACGCTGAGGCTGTCGGCGCCGCCGGGCGCTCTCACCACCGCGATGGCATCGGTGAGGATGGGCACGTCATCGGGGAAGAGGTTGCGCGAGCGGAAGAAGACCGCTTCATCGGCGCCCGGCAGGGTGGCGGTGAACACCACGCGCACCTCATCGGTCCGCATGGCTTCGCGCAATTCCATTTCAGGCAGATAGCTCACCCGCACCGTGGCTTCCGCGTAGATGCTCTCGAAGATGAAACGCTCTGCTTCGATGATGCGCTCCAGATCGCGGTCGGCCACCACGCGGATGTCGCCCTTCGTGGGCACGTCGTCGCGCTGAGGGTCGGGAGCCTTGCCCGTGCAGGCGGCGAGTGTGAAGAAGAGAATGCAGAATGCAGTCGGCAGTCGGCAGTCGGCAGTGGGCAGTGGGCAGCGGGTCCGGCCGATGGGACTGCCAACTGCCCACTGCCCGCTGCCGACTGACAACTGAAAACCGACAACCGACAACTGCACTCCCCCCCTCTTCATTCCTTCTCCCCCCTTTGAGCCTTGTACCCGCGCCACCACATGAACAGCCGCACAAGCCCGTACCCGAGCAGCAGCCCACCGAAGAGCATGCGGTGCTCCGTGATCCGGTCCTTCAGCGCGTTGGTGAACAGCAGGGCCGCGCCCAATGCTGTGTAGAGCAGGGACATCGCCAGTCGCGCTATGCTTCCGAAGGGCATGGGCTGTTGTTAAAGAAGAAGAGCGGCCGGTGTGCCGCTCTTTTGTGGATCATCTCAGGGTGAACCTGATCGGCATGTTGTACTGCACACGCACGGGCTTTCCGCGCTGCTTGCCGGGTTCCCAATCGGGCATGGACTTCACCACGCGGATGGCTTCCTCGTCGCAGCCGCCGCCGATGCCACGGAGCACCTTGGGTTCGCGCACCTTGCCCTTCTCGTCCACCACGAAGGTGACGTACACCACGCCCTTGATGCCTGCGTCGATGGCCATGGGCGGATACTTCATGGTCTTCTCCAAGAACTTGAACAGGGCCGCTTCACCGCCGGGGAACGACGGCATCTCTTCCACGATGGTGAAGATCTGCGGCTCCTCCTCCACGGGCGGAGGTGGCGGTTCATCGCCCTTCTCACCTTCCTGCGTGGTGGTGCCCGCAGTGGTCTCCTGTAGCGTTTCCTGCGTGGGCGGCGGTTCTTCCACGGGTTCGTCCTTGGCCACGAGCTGGGTGAACTGCACGCTCTCGATCTTCACGGGCGGCGGCGGTTCCACGGGCGGGGGCGGAGGCGGTTCCTCCTTCTTCTCCTGCTCGAAGATGTCGAGGTTCACGTCCACGATCTTCTTCGCTTCCACCACTTCGCCATCGCCGCTCAACGAGGCGATGATCTTGGGCAGGCCCACGGCAAGGCCGAACACGAGCACACTGCCCACCACGGCGATCAGCAGCCGTTTGGTGTAGTCGCGGCGCAGCACGAAGGCACCGTAGTCCTGATTACGGTCGGCGAAGACCATCTCGTTGCGCGCCGCCGTGAGCACGTTGTTCCAGCTCAGGTCCATGGCCATGGCAATGGACAGTACGAGCAGGACTCCTATGAAGATCAGGTATTCCATGGCTCAGAGCTTGGCTTTTTCGGTGTCCAGCAACGCCTGTTCCTCGGGCTTCAGTTCATCCAGCACACCGTACGAGCCGATGCCGCAGATGTCCATCTCGTCCACCATGTCGATCATGTTGCGGTACTTGGCATCCGCATCGGTCTTGATGATGGCCTTCAGGTTGTCCTTGTTGCCCTTGATCGTCTTGCGCTTCTCGTTGTACTCCTCTTCGGTGATCTTCTTCTCGTTGAACTGGCGCACGAGATCGTTCAACTGGGCCACCGTCTGCTTGTTGTTCTCCACCAGCAGCTTCTGCACCTTGCTGAAATCGGTGTGCTCCAGCGTGGTGGGCGGGCCTTTTTCGGTGGCCTCCGTGCGGAACTCGCCCATGTAGTAGTAGATCTGGTCGTTCTTGGTGAGCAGCAGGGTGATGGCGTTGTTCAGCGCCGTTTCGTTCTGCGGATTGTCCTTGTCCGGTACCGGATAGGTCATCTGCAGCGAGCTCGGCTTGTACATGGTGGTGGTGAGGATGAAGAAGGTGAGCAGCAGGAAGGCAAGGTCCACCATCGGCGTCATGTCGATGTGGGTGCTGCCCCTCTTCGCGCGCTTCTTCCCTTTTCCTCCGCCGTCACCACCGCCTTCGGGTACTTGTGCCATGGAGTCTTTCTTTTTTCGGGCCTCCGCAAGGGCTGTACACGCCAGCCCGCCGGAGGTTCGATCGGTTCCTTACATCCTCGACGATTCGAGGTCGGTGATCATCTTGAACTTGCTGATCTGGATACCCGGTGACTGGAAGGTGCGGATGACCTCGGCCACGCGGCTGTAGTTGGTGTTGCCGTCGGCCTTGAGGGCCACCACGGGATTGTGGCCGGCATCGTTCCAGAAGATGTTGCGCGTCACGCTGATCCACTCATACAACTGGTTGTTGGTGCTGTCCACGGGAATGCCCTCGTGGCTGGCCATGTACGCCTTCCGCTCCGAGCCGGTCTCCAAGGAGAGCAGCTCCCGCAGGTTCTGTATGGGCACCCCGATGGGGCCTGCGTTCACGAACTTCACCTTCTCCTCGTCGGTGGGGGTGTAGTTCACGCGCTTGCCAAGCTCTTCCAGCACGGCGATGCGCACGCCTTTGTCGGTGAAATCCCAGAACACCTTGCCCGCCGTGTCCACCACCACGGTGAGCATGTTGGTCATGGGGATGGGCGATTGGGACATGGACGAAGGCGTATCCACCGCCACCGCTTCTTCGGGCCGGAACTGGGCGGTGAGCATGAAGAAGGTCACCAGCAGGAAGGCAAGGTCCACCATAGGGGTCATGTCCAGTGAAGGACTGCTCCTCGGCATCTTGATCTTTGACATCGTGCTTCTTGTTTATGGTTGGAACGTGATCGACGCGCCGCCGCAAGTAGGGGCGCGGGATCCCGCGCCCCTACTTGCGGTTGGCGAGGGTCTGGCTCACGCTGAACCCGGCCTCGTCGATGCCATGGGTGATGGCGTCGATGCGGTTGCCGAAGTAGTTGAAGAAGATGATGGCGAGGGTGGAGCCGGTGATACCGAGCGCGGTGTTGATGAGGGCCTCGGAGATACCGGTGGAGAGCTGGGTGGCATCGGGCGTGCCGGAAGTGGCCAGCGCGCTGAACGCCTTGATCATACCAAGCACGGTACCGATCAGACCCACGAGGGTGCTGATGCTGGCGCAGGTGGAGAGGATCACCATGTTCTTGCTGAGCATGGGCATCTCAAGCGCAGTGGCCTCCTCCAGCTCCTGCTTCACGCTCTGCAGGCGGGTCTCCTTGTCGTGCGTGGCATCGTACAGCACGGTCTTGTAGCGCTCCAAGCCGCTGCGCATCACGCTGGCCACGGAACCCTGTTGCTCGTCGCACACGGCCACGGCCTTGTCCACATCATCGTTGGCAAGGTGCTGGCGCACGTTCACGATGAACTCGTCGATACGACCCTTGCCCTTGGCACGTGCCAGCGTAACGAAACGCTCCACCGCGAAGATGAGCACCACGAGGTTGATGCTGATGAGGATGGGCACGATGAACCCGCCCTTGTAGATGGTACCGTACAGTTTGCCGGGGTTCACATCGATCGGGTGGCCATGCACCGGATCATTGTTCTGGAAGTTCTCCGGCGCGCCGAGGACATAGCTGTAGAAGGACCAGCTGATGATCAGCACCAAGGGGAACACGATGGCTACGAACAGGGAGTTCGCTTTCCCGCTCTTCACGTTGCTCATTGGGGTCGTCTTAAGGTTGAGGATGTAGTTGTTGGCGTAGTCGAGGTGCCGCTCAGGTGCGAGCAGCGGGGGTCAAACATAGCACGTATCGCTTTCGGGCCGGTCATCGGCATGTTATCCGGGTGTTATCCGGGGCGGAATGGAGAAGCGACATTGATGCTGGCAAGGCTAACGCAACCACTTCTCCCGCTCGTGTGCGGTGCGATCTGGCACAAGGAACGGGAAGCCTTGGCGAAGGAGCGGTACGTGTTCAGCCTTCCAAGCATGTGGCAAGATCGTTTCCGCTTATTTATTTTCCATGGAATATATTTGCATCCTGATGGACCGCAAGACCTTCCTCCGCACCACTGTTCTCGGTGGCACCGCCCTCACCATCGGTGCCGCCGAAGCCAGCACCGCCCCGGAAAAGGAGGTGGTCGGGTTCAACCATCTACCAACTGAGAACGCACACATCATGAGCAACATGGTACTGCACAAGGCGGCCACCCGTGGGCACGCCGACCACGGCTGGCTGAACGCCCGCCACACTTTCAGCTTCGCGAACTACTACGACCCGGAGCGCATGCACTTCGGCGTGCTGCGGGTGCTGAACGACGATGCCATCGCCGCCGGACGCGGCTTCGGCACGCACCCGCACGACAACATGGAGATCGTGACCATCCCGCTCTCGGGCACCGTGGCGCACAAGGACAGCATGGGCAACAGCGGCACCATCGGCGCGGGCGAAGTGCAGGTGATGAGCGCCGGCACGGGCATCACGCACAGTGAGTTCAACCACGAGCAGGACAAGGAACTGCGGCTGTTGCAGATCTGGATGTTCCCCCGCAAACGCAACGTGACGCCCCGCTACGCGCAGATCAAATTGAACACCGAAGCTGGCGACAACGCCTTCGAGCAGGTGCTTTCCCCCGACCCGGACGATGCCGGTGTATGGGTGCATCAGGATGCGTGGTTCAACCTCGGCCGTTTCGATGCGGGCAGGAAGGTGGACTACCGCGTGAAGCGCAAGGGCAACGGCGTGTATGCCTTCATCATCGAAGGCGAAGCCACCATCAACGGCCAGCAGCTCGCACAGCGCGACGGCCTTGGCGTGTGGGATGTGGACGAGCTGAACATCGCCACCGGCGCGAACGGCGCGCGCATCCTGCTGATGGATGTGCCGATGGAGCTGGGGTGAGGGGGTAGTGGTCAGTTGTCGGATGTCTGTTGTCAGTGGCGATACTTGGGATCTGTTCGCATACGGGTCGGGGGAAGAAGTGAAGGAGGTTGGGCAGGGGCAGGCGCAGGGGCAATGCTCCTGCCAACTGCTCCTGCCCCTTCACATCATCGGCATCAGCCTTCGCCCCTATTGCGAACAGCCTCTTGGAATGTGAGCGTTGTCCGCCACGCCTTCCACCAAGGAGCCTGACATCCGACAACTGGCAACTGCCCTCCCCCGATCTTCACGGCGATCCGTGCGTAACCAGCACCGCATGCCCGGCGTTGAAGTGCCCTTGCGTGGGCTTTCTTTGCCCAGCGGCGGCCGTACATGCTCTTCAACAGCGTTCCCTTCCTTCTTCTCGTCCTACCGACGCTGCTGCTGTACTATGTGCCGTTCATGCAGCGGTTCCAGTTGCATGTCATCATCGTAAGCAGCTTCATCTTCTACGCCTACAACGACCCGGCGCTGCTGCTGTTGCTGCTGCTGTCCATCAGCATCAACATCGTATCCAGCTACGCCATCGCGTATGGCCCGCAGCAGCACCGGAAAGCATACGCCACCTTCGGCGTGGTGGCCAACCTCGCCATCCTGCTCTTCTTCAAGTACGGCCCGCTCTTCGGCCGCTCGTTCTTCCCAGAAACGAGCAGCATCGGGCAGTTCCTCGTGAGCATTCCGCTGCCGGTGGGCATCAGCTTCTTCACCTTCCAAGGCATCAGCTTGGTGGTGGAGGCCTACAAGGGGAAAGACCTGCCGGAGTATGAGTCCATCGTGGTGAAGGGCCTTGTGCGGCACGGCATCCGCATCGCGGCGTTCAAGGCCTTCTTCCCGCAGCTGGTGGCCGGCCCCGTGGTGAAGGCCCACCAGTTCCTGCCGCAGGTGCGCACCAAGTATTGGAAGGACATCGACTGGAACAGCGCGTTCGCATCGCTCGTGGTGGGCTACTTCCTGAAGATGGTGATCGCGGACAACCTGAAGGACCAGACGTTCTGGGTCACCTTCCCCTACTTCCGCGACATGCACAGCATCACGCTGGTGACGCTGCTGTTCGGCTACTCGTTCCAGATCTTCTCCGATTTCGCTGGCTACTCGCTCATCGCCATCGGCCTCGCCAAGCTGTTCGGCTACGACTTCCCCATCAACTTCAACTTCCCGTACATCAGCACCACCTTCGCCGAGTTCTGGCGGCGCTGGCACATCTCATTGAGCACCTTCCTGCGCGATTTCCTGTACATCCCGCTGGGCGGCAACCGCAAGGGCGGCTTCCACACCTACAAGAACCTCATGCTCACCATGGTGCTGGGCGGCCTGTGGCACGGCGCGGCGTGGAGCTACGCGGTGTGGGGCTTCTTCCATGGCCTCGTGCTGGCGGTGGAGCGCCTCCTGAAGGACTTCGGCCTCACCGTGAAGCTGCCGAAAGCCATCCACATGCTCTTCATCTTCTGCATGGTCACGCTGGCGTGGCTGCTCTTCAAGCTGCCCGACTTCAACCATGTGATCGAGTACATGCGCTGCATCTTCACCAATACGCACATCACCAACGTGCAGCCCATCATCCTCTTCTTCACGGCGCTGTTCTCCATCCCCCCCATCATCTACCACCTGCTGTACCTGTGGACACGCAAGCCGCAGCCCGCGCTGGCCCGCATCAAACCGGTGCTGTACGGCATCATGCTCTTCCTCATCCTCGTGAACTCCGGCGGTGGCGCGTCGTTCATCTACTTCCAGTTCTGATCCGCGCATGATCCGCCGCTCGCTCCTCGTCTTCGCGGTCCTCGTGATCGGCTATGCGCTGTACATCAGGTTCGGCAAGCCCGAACTGAGCACCGTGCAGCATCAGGCCAGCGGCAACCGCATCAGCGCGGAGCAGTACATCTTCGCTCCCGACGTGCCCGATGCCACGGTGATCGTGGGCTCGTCGCTCTCGTTCCGCATCGCGCTGGACAGCCTGCCGCCGCACACCAGCAACCTCGGCTTCGGCGGCCTTACGGTGTACGATGGCCTTGAGCTGGTGCGCCGCTCCGGCAAGAAGCCCAAGCGCGTGGTGGTGGAAACGAACATGATCTTCAAGGAGGCCGACCGCGCGTTCCTCGATGCGGTGTTCCAGCCGGGCCTGTTCGAGCTGCGCAAGGCCGTACCCATGCTGCGCGAAGAGAACCAGCCCAGCGGCGTGCTGGTGGGCTACGTGAAACGCAGCATGAAGGAAGGCGCTGCGGTGGACGCGCAGGCCGACAGCATGGCCGTGAGCGAGAACCTGTTGAACACGAACCGGGGCATCTTCGCGAAGGTGCCTGCGGACAGCACGCAGCAGCGCTACCTATCCACCTTGGAGCGCGAGGTGAAGGCCCTCGAAGCCAACGGCGCCGAAGTGATCTTCTTGGAAGTGCCCATCAGCGAGGAATTGATGGCGAGCCCGCTGGCCCGGCGCACGCGCGAGGTCATCATGCAGCACTTCCCCGGCCACACCTTCCTGCGCAGCGACCGCACGTGGCGCACCACGGACGGGCTACACCTGCAATGGCACAACGCGCAGCGGTACAGCCGGTGGCTGGGGAGTGAGTTGCGGGGGCTGAGGTGAGCGGCAAGCATCCGGATTCTGACACGGCCCACCTCCCTGTTCGGGAATGGGGACAGGAACGTTCGAGAAGCATATGAAGGAGCGGTAGCCGCCGCGCAGTCGGCACCGTACCTTCGTCGCATGCCCACCCCTACCCGCCCCGTCCTTGCCCGCCGCATCTTTTGGGATGTGGACTTCGACAAGCTGGACTACGACGGCAAGGCGGGCTTCATCATCGAGCGGGTGTTCGAGCGCGGCGATGTGGAGGATATCCGGCAGTGCAGGAGGTATTATGGCGATGAGAAGGTGATGGGCGCGCTGTTGAGCGCCAGATCCCTTAAGCTGGATACGCTTCACTTTGTCAGTGCCCTGTTCAAGAAACCTCTTGAAGCGTTCCGATGCTACGCATTGAGACAGTCGAACCCGGAACTCTTTCCGTACTGAAACGACTGATGCAGTTGCCCGAACTGAGCGCGTTCAGCTTGGTCGGTGGCACTGCGCTCTCGCTTCGGCATGGGCACCGCAGATCCGTGGATCTCGATCTGTTCACCACGGAGCCGTTCGATCGCGATGTGGTCATTGCTGCGCTTTCCACGGAGTTCGGTCCGGGTCTGGTGCTCACCCCGTCCAAGGCAGCATGGGCCATTTTCGGCTTCATCGAGGAGGTGAAGGTGGACCTCGTGAAATTGCAGCATCCACGGATCGCGGATATCGTTACTGAAGAGGGTGTTCGCATGTACGCCGACGCCGACATCGCCGCAATGAAGGTGCAAGCCATCCTTGGGCGCGGGAAGAAGAAGGACTTCTGGGACATGAGCGAGTTGTTGCAGCATCATCCGTTGCAATGGGTGATGGACCGGCACCGGGAAAAATATCCGAACCAACAGCTCGCGATCAGCATCCCGAACGCCCTTCTCTACTTCGCCGATGCCGACAAAAGCGAGGATCCGGTGTGCCTGAAAGGCCGCACATGGCCGGAGGTGAAGGAGGTCGTTCGTGACGCGGTGGACCGCTACCTGCGTTGACGGCCGCTACTGGTCCACGGCACCCTTTCATCCCCCGACCACGTCCCCGTTCTGGCGCGGATCTTGCCTACCTCGGCAAACCCCCTGCGCCATGAGAACGCCCCTCCCCTTCCTGAGCGCGCTCGTCCTTGCCACAGCCACGACCGCACAGTACAGCACTTTCCCGGACAGCACCGGCCTTCCCGGTGATGGCTTCAGCCTGAGCGGCGCATTGGAGCTCTTCAAAAGCGCCAGGGATCTGCAAGCTTTCGAGCAGGCCCTGAACAGCGAGGACAACAAGGTGAACAACCTTGACCTCGACGGTGATGGGCAGGTGGATTACATCCGTGTGGTGGGCCACAGCAATGGCGGGGCACATGCGATCGTGATGCAGGTGGCGCTTTCCAAGGAAGAGCGGCAGGATGTGGCGGTGATCGAGCTTGAGAAGAACGGAGCGGCCTCGGCCACGTTGCAGATCCGTGGTGCCGAAGAGCTCTACGGCGCGGATGTGCTGGTGGAGCCCGTGGCCGAAGTGGATGCGGGGATGGAGCCATCAAAAGGCCCAGCGCCACCCGAGCTGGTGCGCATGTACGTGTGGGTGAACGTGTGGGACTGGCCGTGCGTGGGCTACCTCTACGGCCCAAGCTACGTAGGCTGGGATTCCCCATGGTTCTGGAGCTATTATCCACCGTGGTGGCGGCCTTGGCGGCCCATGGGCATGCACGCATGGCACCGCTGGTACCGCACATACCACGCGTGGTACCGGCCCACATACACCTGCCATGTGCCCCGCGCCCATGCCGTATACCGTCCGCAGGCCATGCACTCGCCGAACATCCACCGGGCCACGGCGCCCATGCGCGAGCAACGCGCCACGATGCGCCCCGCACCAACGGGCCGCCGCGTAGCACCCACCCCACACCCGAACGACCGCACCATGGACCAGCGCCCACCCGATGTGCGTGGCAGGGACGGAGGCCGCGATGGCAAAGGAGGCCCCGTACCGCAGACCCGGCCCGAAAGGCGCCCGAGCCCACCACGCACCACACCGGCCGAGCCGCACCGTGGCGATGTGCGAAAGGCCCCCGCACCCCAGCAACCGCGCGAAACAAGGCCGCCCCAGCGACCAGCGCGCACGACACCGGCCCAGCCCGCGCCCAATTCGCCGACCCGCTCGCCAGCGCCCACCCGGTCGCCGAGGACACGTTGAGGGAGGGATGCCCGACCCAGCCCGGCAGTCCATAGCCCGGCTATCTTCGCGGCCTTTAGAAAGCCGTGATGGACAAGCGTTTCACGCAGTACGATGAGCTCGACCTACCCAAGGTCGCCGAGGAGGTATTGAAGCAATGGGAGGCCGAGGACACCTTCGGCAAGAGCCTCGCACTCCGCAAGGATGCGCCGCCCTTCGTGTTCTACGAGGGTCCGCCCAGCGCCAACGGCCTGCCCGGCATCCACCACGTGATGGCCCGCACCATCAAGGACATCTTCTGCCGCTTCCAGACGCAGAAGGGCAAGCGCGTGGACCGCAAGGCCGGTTGGGACACGCACGGCCTGCCGATCGAACTGGGCGTGGAGAAGGAGCTCGGTATCACCAAAGAGGACATCGGCAAGACCATCACCATCGAGGAGTACAACGCGGCATGCAAGAAGGCCGTGATGCGCTACACCGATGTGTGGAACGATCTCACCCGGCGCATCGGCTTCTGGCTGGATCTGGAGAAGCCCTACGTGACCTACCACACCAAGTACATCGAGAGCGTGTGGCACCTGCTGAAGAAGCTCTACGATCAGGATCTGCTATACAAAGGCTACACCATCCAGCCGTATTCGCCAGCCGCTGGCACGGGGCTTTCTTCACACGAACTGAACCAGCCCGGCACCTACAAGCCGGTGAAGGACACCACCATCGTGGCGCAGTTCAAGGTGAAGGAGGATGCCAACAGCGCCTTCCTCTTCAAGGACGCGTTCGGTGAGGTGTTCATCCTCGCATGGACGACGACCCCGTGGACCCTGCCCAGCAACACCGCACTCACAGTGGGACCGAAGCTGGAATATGTGCGCGTGAAGACCTTCAACCCGTACACGCATGCGCCGCAAACCGTAGTGCTGGCGAAGGCGCGGTTGAACGCCTACTTCCCCGAGAAGACACGCGACACCTCGTTCGACGAGTACAAAAAGGACGGCAAGAACATCCCATGGGCGATCGACGGTGAGTTCTACGGCCACCAACTGGAGGGTGTACGCTACGAGCAACTGCTGCCCTACGCCGAACCCGAGGGTGGTGGCGATGCCTTCAAGGTGATCGGCGGCGATTTCGTGACAACGGAGGATGGCACCGGCGTGGTACACACCGCGCCCAGCTTCGGTGCGGATGACCAACGTGTGGCACGCCAGCACAACATCGGATCGCTCACGTTGGTGGACCTGCGCGGGCGGTTCAAACCGGAAGTGACCGACTTCGCTGGCGAGTATGTGAAGGCCGAATACCTCAGCGCCGAGGAGCTTGCCGCCGAAGCGAAGAAGCAAGGACGCGACAAATACCTCAGCGTGGACGAGCGCATCGCCATCAAATTGAAGACCGAGGGCCGCGCTTTCAAGGTAGAGAAGTACGAGCACAACTACCCGCACTGCTGGCGCACCGACAAGCCGGTCCTCTACTATCCGCTCGATAGCTGGTTCGTGCGCGTCACCGCGAAGAAGGACCGCTTGATCGCGCTCAACAAGACCATCAACTGGAAACCCGAAAGCACAGGCACAGGCCGCTTCGGCAACTGGCTGGAGAACCTGCAGGACTGGAACCTCAGCCGCAGCCGTTACTGGGGCATACCGCTCCCGATCTGGCGCACGGCCGATGGTGATGAAGAACTGTGCGTCGGTTCGTTGAAGCAGTTGAAGGAGGAGATCGCCCGGGCGGTGAAGGCGGGCGTAATGAAGGAAGATCCGTACGCAGCGTTCAAGGTGGACGACATGAGCGACGCCAACTACGATACGGTGGACATCCATCGCCCGTACGTGGACAACATCGTGCTCGTATCGCCCAGCGGCAAGCCGATGCACCGTGAGACCGACCTGATCGACGTGTGGTTCGACAGCGGCGCGATGCCTTACGCACAATGGCATTACCCGTTCGAGAACGAAGCCACCTTCAAGGAAAAGTTCCCGGCGGCGTTCATCGCCGAAGGCGTGGACCAGACGCGCGGCTGGTTCTACACGCTGCACGCCATCGCCACATTGACGCAGAACAGCGTAGCCTACCAAACCGTGGTGAGCAACGGCCTTGTGCTGGACAAGCACGGCCAGAAGATGAGCAAGCGCCTCGGCAACGCCGTGGATCCGTTCAAGACGCTGGATGCCTACGGTGCCGATGCCGTGCGCTGGTACATGATCAGCAACGCATCGCCGTGGGACAACCTGAAGTTCGACGCTGAGGGCATCACCGAAGTGCAGCGCAAGTTCTTCCGCGCGCTCTTCAACACCTACAACTTCTTCGCGCTGTATGCCAACATTGATGGCTTCGACAGCAAGGGCGAACAGGCGCTCACCGAATCCGACCGCTGGATCCTCTCGCGCCTGAACAGCGTGATGAAACTGGCCGACGCGAACTACGCCGACTACGAGCCCACCATCGCCGCGCGCGCCATCCAGGACTTCGTGGTGGAGGACCTCAGCAACTGGTACGTGCGCCTGAACCGCCGCCGTTTCTGGAAAGGCGAGCTCGGTGCCGACAAGAACGCCGCGTTCCAGACGCTGCACCGCTGCCTGGAAGTGATCGCGATGCTGAGCGCCCCGATCGCGCCGTTCTTCAGCGATCGCCTGTATCGTGACCTCACTGGAAACAGCGTTCACCTGAGCGATTGGCCCCAACACGACGAAGCTCTGATCGACCTCGAACTCGAGCAACGCACCGCACTCGCACAGAAGCTCACATCGCTGGTGTTGAGCATCCGCAAGAAGGAAGGCCACCGCGTGCGCCAACCCTTGCAGAAGATCATGGTGCCGGTGACGGATGCCGCGATGCGCACGCGCCTCGAAGCGATCCGCGAACTGGTGCTGAGCGAGGTGAACGTGAAGGAACTCGTGATCCTCGATGCCAGCGAGAGCAAGCTCACCAAGAAGATCAAGCCCGATTTCAAGAAGCTCGGCGCCCGCATGGGCAAATTGATGAAGAGCGTGGCCGCTGCGGTGAACAGCTTCTCGCAGGAACAGATCGCCGAGCTGGAAGCGAACGGAGCGATGAAGCTCACCGTGGAAGGCCAGGAAGTGGAACTGCTGCGCGACGATGTGGAGATCACCGCCGATACGGTGCCCGGCCTCAGCGTGGCCAGCGATGGCGCGCTCACCGTGGCGCTGGACATCACCCTCAGCGAGGAACTTCTTCAGGAAGGCATCGCCCGCGAGCTGGTGAGCCGCATCCAGACCCTGCGCAAGGAGACCGGCCTGGAGGTGACCGACCGGATCCAATTGCACATCGAGCGGAACGGTGACGAACGGTTCGAGCAGGCCGTACAGGCGCATGCAGGGTCGATCCTTGCCGAAACACTGGCATTGACATCTGAGAGCCAGCTACTTGTGGCGTCGCTACCCAACGGCGGGAACACCTTCCACGAAGTGGCTCTGGACGAGACCCTCCGGTGCCGCCTGACACTGGCCCGTTGCGGCCAGTAGCGCGGTTTTGCGCTATATTCGCGGACATTTTTCAAACCCGGGACAGCCATGGCCAAGAAACCAGCGAAAAAGGCAGCGAAGCCAGTGAAGAAGGCAGCGCCTAAAACGTCTTCGTCCCGCACCGGCGGGAAGGTCTCGAAGCCCGCCGCCAAACCGGCAGCGAAAAAAGCGGCATCTAAGAAGCCCGCTGCCAAGGCTCCGGTGAAGAAGGTGTCTTCTTCCCGCACCAGCGGAAAGCCTGCCGCCAAACCCGCACCGGCTAAAAAAGTGGTGGCGAAAAAGGCTCCGATCAAACCGGCACCCAAGCCCGCCGTTTCGGCGGGCGGAAGTAAGAAGGTCGCCCCCGCCAAACCGGCTCCGAAGCCCGCAGCCTCCAAAGCTGCACCGGCCAAGGCGGCACCGAAACCTGTCGTGAAAGCGGCTGCACCGGCCAAACCCGCGCCGAAGAAGCCCGAGACCAAAGCTGTACCCACTCCCAAGAGCGTGAAACCGGCACCCGCACCGGAAAAACCCGTGAAGAAGGAAACGAAGAAGGAGGAGAAGGCCGCCCAGAAGGAGGCGAAAGCCGCTGCATCAAGCAAGCCGTTGGTGACCCAAGTGGTGGCCCCCAACCGCCCCATGGCCGCACCGGTGGTGAAGAAGCAGACATCCACGTTGCTGAGCGCCGACAAGGCCCGCTACAGCGACGAGGAGCTTGCCGAATTCCGTGAGCTGATCAACAAGAAGCTGGACGAGGCCCGCAAGGACTACGACCTGCTGAAGCAGACGCTGGCGAACACCGACAACAACGGCACGGACGATACCAGCCCCTCGTTCAAGATGATCGAGGACGGCAGCGAAACGCTGAGCCGCGAGGAGACCGCGCAGCTCGCGGGCCGTCAGGAGAAGTTCATCAAGCACCTGGAGGACGCGCTGCTGCGGATCCGCAACAAGACCTACGGCATCTGCCGCGTCACCGGCCGCCTGATCAGCAAGGAGCGCCTGCGTTTGGTGCCACATGCCACATTGAGCATCGAGGCCAAGCAGCAGATGGGCAACTGACCTGAGCGATCCACGGAAGCCGGAACGGATGCTGTAGACCGCAGCGTTCCATGCCGAACCACGCATGAAGAAAGCCATCCTCATCATCCTGCTCGTGCTGCTGGCCGATCAGGCGCTGAAGGTGTGGGTGAAGCTGAACTTCTTCTACGACAGTTCGATCCCCATCCTCGGCGACAAGGGCTACCTGCACTTCATCGAGAACCGGGGCATGGCCTTCGGCATGGAGTTCGGCGGCACATGGGGCAAATTGTTCCTCACGCTGTTCCGCATCGCAGCGGTGGCGGCCATCGGATACAGCCTGTTCCGCTTGATCCAGCGAGGGGCCGGCAGCCGCATGGTCATCAGCATATCCCTGATCCTCGCCGGGGCCTTGGGCAACATCATCGACAGCACGCTCTACGGTGTGATCTTCAGCGCAAGCACGCCGTTCCAGAAAGCGGTGCTGTTCCCACCCGATGGCGGCTATGCGCCGCTGCTGCACGGTGCCGTGGTGGACATGTTCTACTTCCCATTGATCGAGGGACGCCTGCCCGGGTGGCTGCCGTTCTGGGGAGGCGAGCACTTCGTGTTCTTCCGGCCGGTGTTCAACATCGCGGATGCGGCGATCACGGTGGGGATCGCGTTGTTCATCCTTGCGCAACGGCGGCAGGCCCACGAGGTCGTGGCGCCTGCGGTGGATTGATGCGGGGGCGTTGATGGTATCCGCTTGGGGATCTCTTCGGGCATGCTATGCGGGGGCAGTTGTCAGGTCGCAGTTGTCGGTTGTCAGTCTCCTTGGTGGCAATAAATACAAATGCGCTGCGGACTTTCTCTCCGCGCCCTCTGCCCTTCTGCGGTTAAAGTTCCGTCCGCCTTTGGCGGACTTTTTCGTTTACCGCGAGAGGGGCAGAAGACGCGGAGAATGCAAATGCGCAAGCGGTTGGCAGCCTCTCTTTTGTTGCGAAAAAGGTCTGATGACATAGCGGGCAACGTGCCCACATATCAGACCCCATCACTGACAACTGCGACCCGACAACGGACAACTGCCCATTCACCTCGCCAGATCCACGCGCAGGCCGAACAGGTGGCCCCATGCGGTGCGCGGTCCCGGCTGTACTTCGGGCACACCGCCCAGCGAGAGCGACGGGCGCATTTCGTAGCACAGGTTCAGCGCACGCCAGAACGCATTGCGCCTGCCCAGCCGGTAGCTCACGCCCAGCGGCGTATACAGGACGATCACGAGGTCGTCCTTGGTCCGGATCTCCTCTTCCTGATACGGGTCGATCCCGAAGCCTCCACTGTACGAACCCGAGCCATAAGACTGGCTGACATAGCGGTCCTCGTGGTACTCCACGCGCCCGACGCCGCCGAACGCAGCCCCGACAGCGGCCCCGGCACCACCGTACAGCGCCCACCGACGCGGGAACTCCTTCAGGAAGATCACCGAGGCATCCAGCATCAGTTGCTGGTAGCTATGCGAGATGTCGTAACGGCTGGAGAACACGGAATCGACCAGCGTGATGTTGCCGGTCTGCGATGAGGTGAGCGTGTCATAAGGAACGCGATCGTACCGCGACAGGGACATGCTGGACCCGCTGTGGGCCTGATAGGAGAAGCCCGCACGCAGGTAGGCACCCGATCTTTTCTCCCGTGCCGAGCCACCGAGCCTGAGCGTTGCGTGGGCCGAGAACAACCCCGCCTTCGCCAAGTCCCGGAAGAGGCCCCGCCCCCGCGTATACCCGCTCAGGTCGTTCTTGAGCAGTTCCGATGTGGGCAGCAGGCTCCGCCATTGGAGCAGCCCCATCGCATAGTCGCGTTCCACTTGGAAGCCGCCCAGCACGAACACATCGCTGACCAAGGGAATGGCGACGCTGTCGGGAACGTATTGGGCGTTGGATACGCCGCAGAGCATGCATGCAGCGAACAGGGCGATGGCTTTCGTTCTCATGGGGGCGATGGGTGATCGGGCATTGTTGCAGAGCGACCTATCGCAGCACGGCGCGGGCGATCAAGCCCTTCCGCACAAGGGTTTCCGCGATCTGCACCGCGTTCGTCGCCGCGCCCTTGCGCAGGTTGTCGGCCACGATCCACAGGTTCAGTGTGCGCGGCTGGGTCTCATCGCGGCGCAGGCGGCCCACGAACACTTCATCACGCCCGTTGGCGATCAGCGGCATGGGGTATTCGTCGTTCGCGGGATCATCGAGCAACGTGATGCCCGGCGCGTTGCGCAACAACTCGCGCACGGCATCCAATTCGAACTCATTGGCGAACTCCACGTTCACGGCTTCGCTGTGGCCGCCCGTGACGGGAACGCGCACCGCCGTGGCCGTTACACGGATCGCCGGATCGAGGATCTTCTTCGTTTCGTGTACGAGCTTCATTTCCTCCTTCGTGTAGCCGTTGTCGGTGAACACGTCGCAGCGCGGGATCACGTTGCGGTGGATGGGGAAGGGATAGGCCTTCTCGCCCGCCACGCCCTGCTGCTCGTCATCGAGCTGGCGCATGGCCTTCATGCCGGTGCCCGTCACGCTCTGGTAGGTGCTTACGATCACACGCTCCACGCCGAACGCCTTGTGCAACGGGGCCAATGCGAGCACCATCTGGATCGTACTACAGTTGGGGTTGGCGATGATCCTGTCATCGGCCGTGAGCACGTCGCCGTTGATCTCGGGCACCACCAGCTTCTTGTCGGCGTGCATGCGCCATGCACTGCTGTTGTCGATCACCGTGCAACCCACCTCGGCGAAGCGCGGTGCCCAGTCCAACGAGGTGCCGCCACCGGCGGAGAACAATGCGATGTCCGGGTGCCGGGCGATGGCTTCCTCCATGCCGATCACGGTCCATTCCTTCCCCCGGAACCGGACCGTGCCGCCCACGCTCTTCGCGCTGGCTACTGGCAGCAGTTCATCCACGGGGAACCCGCGCTCTTCGAGCACCTTCAGCATCACGCCACCGACCATGCCGGTGGCTCCTACGACAGCGACTTTCATGTATGGGAGATCGGACTGGGGGTCATGTGCGAGATGAAGAGGGTGAGAGCGTGCGAAGGTGCGAGGGACTGGACTCACTCTCGCTCTCTATTACTCTCGCAGCTTTTAACCCTTGCATTTTCACACGGTATTCAACCTGTAACGGCGCACGAAAATACTACCTTGCCTCCTGTTCAACCCACCCAGCCGCATGCGCCTCCGATACTTGCTTGCCGCGTTCATCCTTTGTGCCGGGTCCACCGCGCAGGCCCAGTTCGTGGACGACTTCAGCGATGGCGATCTCACCGCGAACCCGGCGTGGAGCGGCGATGACGCGGTGTTCATCATCAACGCGGCGCAGCAGCTGCAGTTGAACAACACCGTGGCGGGCACCAGCCAGTTGCGCAGCGCCAACGCCATGGGCACGCTGAACGACATGGAATGGCGGGTGCGGGTGAAGCAGACCTTCAGCGGCAGCGGCAGCAACTTCGGGCGCGTGTACCTCGTGAGCGACCAGGCCGACCTCACCGGTCCGCTCAATGGCTACTACCTGCAATTCGGCGAGGCGGGCAGCAACGATGCGATCGAACTGTTCGCGCAGACCGGAAGCGTGAGCACATCGGTATGCCGTGGCGCGGAGGCGCAGATCGCGAACTCGTTCGATGTGGGCGTGCAGGTGAAGCGTGATGTGGCGGGCAGTTGGCAACTGTTCGTGGATGTCACCGGCGGAACGAACTACGCGCTTCAGGCCAGCGGCACGAACGCCACACATAACACCAGCGCCTTCATCGGGGTGCGCTGCACCTACACGGCGAGCAACGCCAACAAGTTCTTCTACGACGACTTCTACGCCGGGCCGGTGATCGTGGACAACACGCCGCCCACCATCCTGAGCGCCAGTGCAGCGGGAGCAGCGGATGTGACCGTACTGTTCAGCGAACCCGTGGAAGAGATGAGCGCGGAGACCGTCGGCAACTACGGCCTCTCGTCAGGAATTGCCATCAGCAGCGCCATCCGCAATGGCATCGATGCCTCCATCGTACACCTCTCGCTCGCTCTTCCGCTGACCAACGGCACGGAATATACCGTTACCGCCAACGGTGTGGAGGACCTGGCCGGGAACGCGAGCAGCGGTACCAGCGCGACGTTCACCTATGTGGTGCCCGAAGTGCCACAGCCCGGCGACGTGGTCATCAACGAGATCATGGCCGATCCATCGCCGGTGGTGCAACTGCCCGAGGCCGAGTTCCTCGAACTCTTCAACGCCACCACGGACAAGTTCCTCGATCTCGCGGGCTGGCAATTGAGCACCGCGAGCACGCAGGCCACATTGCCCGCCGTTGTGCTGGGTCCGGGCGAATACGTGGTGCTCGTGAACAACGGGCAACTGGCCAACTTCGCCGGGCTGCCCAACGTGATGGGCTGGAGCCTGAGCAACACCGCGCTGCTCAACGGCGGCACCACGCTCACGCTCTCCGCCCCCGGAAGCGTGGTGATCGATCAGGTGACCTACTCCAGCACCTGGTACGGCGATGATGTGAAGGACGACGGCGGCTGGACCCTGGAGCGCATCAACCCCTTCGCGCCGTGCAGCGATGCAAGCAACTGGACAGCGAGCAACGACGAGCGCGGCGGCACACCCGGCGCGCAGAACTCGGTGTTCGACGATACGCCCGATACCGATGCGCCGGTGATGCAGGCCGTGCAAGTGGTGTCGGCCACGGAGATCGTGCTGGTGTTCAACGAAGGACTTGATGTGGCGGGTGTGACCAGCGCGGAGATCACCATCGCACCTGTGCTGGACATTGCCTCCATCGTGCCAGCGGGGGCGGCCTTCGACCGTATCCGGCTGCTGCTGGATACGCCGATGCAGGAGGGTGTGGTGCATACGATCACCGTGGAAGGCGTGGCCGATTGCAGCGGCAACTTGATCGAGCCGTCCACCGGTTCCTTCGCGCTGCCCGAGGCGATCGCGCCACTGGACATCGTGATCAACGAAGTGCTGTACGACCCCATCGGCAATGGCAGCGACTTCGTGGAACTGTACAACCGCAGCGCGAAGGTGCTCAGCCTTGGCGGGCTTCAGCTGGCGAACGAGAGCAACGGCGTGATCGGCAATTTCCGCGTGATCACCGCCGATCCCGTGATCCTGATGCCCGGTGCATACATCCTGCTGGCCACGAACACCACCGACATCGCCACGCGCTATCCGCAGAGCCATACCGACCGCTTCCTGCAGATGAGTTTGCCGGGCTACAACAACGGCTCGGGCACGGTGGTGCTGGCCGATGCCGCGAACAACACGCTGGACCTGTTCCGTTACAACGACGACCTGCACTTCACCCTGCTGAACAAGACCGAAGGCACCAGCTTGGAGCGCGTGGACCCGGACCGCCCCACCGACGACAACACCAACTGGCACAGCGCCGCGCAGGACATCGGCAAGGCCACGCCCGGCTTCCAGAACTCGCAGTACGCACCCGCACCCGAGGCACGCGGCGAAATGACGATCGACCCCGCGATCTTCAGTCCCGACAACGACGGCCATCAGGATCTGCTGACGATCGCCTACCGCTTCGACCAGCCCGGTTTCGTGGCCACATTGAAGCTATACGACGTGGCGGGCCGCGAAGTGCGCACGCTGTGGAACAACGAGCTATTGGGCACTACGGGCGCCGTGTCGTGGGATGGCATCATGGACAGCGGCAGCAAGGCGCGCATGGGGCCGTACATCGTGCTGATGGAAGCCTACGACCTGAGCGGCAACGTGGAGAAGTACCGCAAGACGGTGACGCTGGCGCATCGATTGGATTGAGGGGGGCGTCAGTTGTTAGTTGTCAGACTGCCGCGCATGGCCGACTTCCGGCACGTGCGTCGGCTTGTACGTCCGGCGATACGCGGCTTGGCACACGCGTGGTGGTCCACTGACCGCCCCCCTACCGCTCCCTCTCCCGTTTCTGCGGCTGCAAGGGATCGGCCCCGATGGTCTTGTACTCCTCGCGGTTGCGGTGGATGTCGCAGGCCATCCATACCGCGGCGCGGAAGCTGCCTTCGCTGGCCACGCCCTGCCCGGCGATGTCGAGGCCGGTGCCGTGGTCGGGGCTGGTGCGCACGATGGGCAGGCCGGCCGTGAAGTTGACGCCGTGGCCGAAGCTGAGCGCCTTGAAGGGCGCAAGGCCTTGGTCGTGGTACATGGCGAGCACGCCATCGAAGTGCTTGTAGCTGCCGTTGCCGAAGAAGCCGTCGGCGGCATAAGGTCCCATGGCGTTGATCCCTTCGTCGTTCAGGCGGCGCACGGCCGGGACGATGCGCTCCTTGTCCTCGCTGCCCAGTGCGCCGCCATCGCCGGCGTGCGGGTTGAGGCCGAGGATGGCGATGCGCGGCGATACGATGCCGAAGTCGCGCAGCAGGCTCTGGTGCAGCAGTCGCGCCTTGGCGATGATCCGGTCGGTGGTGATGGCGTTCGCCACATCCTTGATGGGGATGTGGCCTGTGACGGTGCCCACGCGCAGCCCATCGCCCACGAGCAGCATCAGCACCTCGCCATCGCCGCCCGCGAGGTGTTGCAGGTATTCGGTGTGGCCCGGATGGGCGAAGCCCGCCTGCTGCATGGCGTGCTTGTCGATCGGAGCGGTCACCAGCACGTCGATCTTGGCGCTGCCGAGGTCCTGTGCGGCGGCCTCCAGACTTTTGATCGCATAGGCCGCGAGCGGCCCTGAGTGCTTGCCGAACTCCACAGCCACGTCCTCCTCCCACACGTTCACCACGTTGAATTTGCGGGCCACGGCATCGCGCGCATCGTTCACGCGCTGGAACTGCACATCATCCAGTTTCAGCGCCTTGCGGTGATGGCTCACCGTGTGCGCGCTGGCGTAGAGGATGGGCGTGATGTCCGTGTGCATGCGGGCATCCTCGAAGCATTTCAGCACCACTTCGATGCCGATGCCGTTGAGGTCGCCGCAGGTGATGCCGATGCGGAGGGGATTACGGGGTTCCAAGGTTGGGTGAGGGGGCGAAGGGGGAAGGAAGAAAGGAGGAAGGAAAAAGAGGAAAGAAGGACGGCGAAGGAGGAAGGAAGAAGAGTAAAGAAAGAAGAGCGATCAGCGCGTTGCGCGTTGTTTGATGAATTCGTAGAAGAGGCGTACGCCCACGCCGGTGCCGCCCTTGGTACGGTAGCCATCGCGGCGGGTCAGGAAAGCGGGGCCAGCGATGTCCAGATGGATGTACGGGTGCGTGGTGAAGCGCGCGAGGAACTTCCCGGCGGTCTGTGCGCCGCCGAGGTCGCTGCCGAGGTTCTTGATGTCGGCCACGTCGCTGATGATCTCCTCGCCGTACTCGTCCCAGAAGGGCAGGCGGGCGGTGCGCTCGAACACGGTGTTACCGGCGGTTTCGAGCTGCTGGAACTCGGTGTCGGGCGCGGTGCCCATCACGGCGGTGCCGTAGGTGCCGATGGCGCGCATGGCGGCTCCGGTGAGGGTGGCGATGCTCATCACCAGCTCGGGCTTGTAGCGTTCGCCGTAGCTGAGGGCATCGGCGAGGATCAGGCGGCCTTCGGCATCGGTGTTCAGCACTTCCACGGTGAGGCCGCTGTGCATGCGGATGACATCGCCGGGTGTGTAGGCGTTGCCGCCGGGGCGGTTGTCCGTGGCGGGGATCAGGCCGATCACATGCACGGGCAGCTCCTGCTTGGCGACGAGCGCGATGGCGCAGGCCACCGCAGCGGCACCGGCCATGTCGCACTTCATCTGGTCCATGCTGTTGGGCGTGGGTTTCAGGCTGAGGCCGCCCGTGTCGTACACCACGCCCTTGCCCACCAGCACCAAGGGTTTCTTGTTCACGGCGCTCTTCGGCTTCCATTCCAGCACGCTGAAAGTGGGCGGATCAAGGCTGCCCTTGTTCACGGCCAGCAGGCCACCCATGCCCTGCGCTTCGATGCGGGCCTTCTCCATCACCTCCACCTTGAAGCCCGCGCTCTTGGCCAGCGTGCGGATCTCGGCGGCCAGTTGCGTGGCGTTGAGGAAGCTCACCGGCTCGTTCACAAGGTCGCGGGCGGTGCAGGTGGCTTCTGCGATGTCCTCCAATTCCTCCACCTCCTTGGCGCTCACCTCCTTGGCTATGATGGTCAGCTTTTCCATCGTGGGCGCGCCTTTCTCGTCGCTCTTGTACTTGCGGAAGGCGTAGTTGCCAAGTGCGGCACCTTCTGCGAGCGCGAGGGTGAGGGTGCCATCGTCCTGCAAACTGATGAGCTGTGCCTCGATGCGCTTGGCGCTGTTGAGGCGGCCGATCATGAGGTCACCGGCGCGGCGGGCCTTTTCCAGTTGAACGTGCGTGGCGGCCTCCTTCACGAGGTGGACCAGCACCAAGCGCCCGCTTACATCGCATACCGCCAGTTGCGGGTCGGCGTTGAGCTGTTCGGTAAGGTATTGCCGGTCGCCTCGCTCCAGATCGAGGGCGCGCAACTGGCCGATGTCGCTGAGGATGACGAGGGAATCGCGCGCAGCGGCCGGGCGCGTGCTCTTCGAGAGGGTGATCATCGCTTGTGGAATGGAAGGGCCGAAGATAGCCGTACAAGGACAGGAGCAGGGGCAGTTGGCAGGGGCAAGAGCAAGAGCATTGCCCCTGCGCCTGCCAACTGTCCCCGCCTTTCCCGAAGGCCAGGCACGAGGAACGGAGGGGATCCATCGCGCTGCGGTGACGAAAGCCCCGGCCGGATCGCCGTACTTTGTACGGCTTTCGGATGCTTCGACTGAGAACCCTCCTTTTCCTCGTCGGCCTGTGCTGGAGTGCCATGGCTTGGGCCACGCACAACCGCGCGGGCGAGATCATCGTGTGCCACTTGGAGGGGCTGACGTACCAGATCACGGTGATCACGCACACCAAACTGAGCGCACCGGCCGACAGGCCCGAACTGCGGATCAACTATGGTGACGGGTCGGACTGGGATACTATTCCCCGCACACGGGTAGAGAATTTTCAGTCACAGGATCTGCGCCGCAACGAGTATGTGACCACCTACACGTTCAGCGGACCGGGGGAGTTCCTGATCCAGATCGACGACCAGAACCGGAACGGTGGCGTGATCAACGTGCCGAACTCCATCGCCCAATCCTTCAGCGTGCAGACCATGCTGCGGATATCGCCGCTCACCGGCCAGAACTGCTCCGCCAGCTTCCTCAATTCGCCCATTCAGGATGCGTGCATCGGCCAGCCTGGGATACACAACCCGGCGGCCTACGACCCTGATGGGGATAGCCTTTCCTACGAACCGGCCGTGTGCCTGGGCCTGAACGGCCGACCCATTCCGGG
>JAHBUM010000030.1 GCA_019638075.1 Flavobacteriales bacterium
GCAGTGGAGATCGCCGGTGCTCTTACCGCTGCCGACAACAGCATCATCGTGCTTAACAGTCCCGACGGGGTGATCGTGGAAAGCGCCGCACCGCTGGACCTCTTCGACCTGACGGCCAACAGCGCCGATGGCGTGCTCACCGATGCGGCCATCGGCATCCGTGGCACCCTGCTGCTGATGGATGGCGAGTTCGATGCCAGCCTCGGCGCGGTGACACTTTCCAGCACCAGCGCCGGTACCGGCCGCCTTGGCCCTGTGGCGGGCGGCGCCAGCTACACCGGCGACATGACCGTGCAGCGATACATCCCCGCAGGCGCCACCAACTGGCGTTTCCTCGGCAGCCCTGTGGCCGGCCGCACGGTGAACGATTGGAAGGATGACTTCCACACGGCCGGCTTCCCCGGCTCGCACACGCCCTTCTTCGACGATCCGGTGGGCAGCGGCAACCTGTGGCCGAGTGTCCGCTGGTACGATGAAACACGTGCCTTCGCCCACATCGACACGGGCTGGGTGGGTGTGAGCAGCATCGCGCAGGAGCTCGAGCGGGCACAGGGCTTCGCGGCCTGGTGCGGCACCGGCCTCACCACCACCACCGCCTTCACCATCGACGTCACCGGCGAGCCGCACATCGCGCAGTCGCCGATCGTGCGCGACCTGGACTACACGGATAATGGGGCGTTCGGCTTCGACGGCTTCAACGCGGTGAGCAACCCGCTGCCCAGCCCGGTGCTGTTCAGTGCCCTCACACGCACTAACACGGCTGCCTTCATGTACATCTACAACCCTGCGGTCGGCAACATGGCCCTCTGGGACGCGGGTAGCAGCACGGGGCAGAACAATGGCACCGATACCATCCAGAGCAGCCAGGCCTTCATGGTGCAGGCCCTCGGCAGCGGTGCCTCCATCGCCTTCGAGGAGGCCGACAAGGTGAACGACCGGCGCGGCGGCTTCTTCGGTGGCGCGCAACGCAGCCTCTTCAACGGTGTGCGTCTGAAGCTCACCAGCGGCATCAACGGCTTCTCCGATGAGGCGGTGATCTCCTTCGGGCACGGCACCACCGGCGTGGACGCGGCGGATATGCCGAAGATGCGCTTCGCCCACCCCGATGCGCCGCAGATCGCCTCCATGCAGGACGGCGGCCTCTACGCCATCAACGCCACGGGCGGCCGCACAACCGCATTGGAGATCCCCCTGATGGTGGATGCTGCGATCACCGGAACCTACACGATAACGGCGGGCGGCATGGAGAACATCGGCCTTTCGTGCCTCGTGCTGGAAGACCTGGTCACGGGCATCCGCACCCCGCTGGTGGAGGGTGCCAGCTACAGCTTCACGATGGAGGCCGATGCCAGCACCACCGAGCCACGCCTGACGCTGCATGCCAGCGCGCCCGTGCCGCTGTACGCAGAAGGCACCACCTGCGCCAACACCATGGATGGCCGCGCCACCGTGGTGCATGCAGGCAACGCCCCGATGGACATCACGTGGACCGACGCCACCGGCGCCGTGATCCTGATGCAGACCATCGAAGCGGGAGTGGCCATCAACAGTGAACTGGCTTCGGGCAGCTACGGTGTAACGGTGAGCAGCGATGCCGGTTGCGGCGCGCTCAGCACCGGCTTCACCATCGAAGCGCCCGCCGCGCTGGAGCTGCAGGCCCTTAGCGCCGATGCCTCCTGCCCGAACACCGCCGATGGGCATGTGGACCTGACCGTGCTCGGAGGCACCGCACCATACAGCTTCGCATGGAGCGATGGCAGCCATGACGAGGATCTGGTCGCCGCCGCAGGCACCTACACGGTCACCATCACCGACGACCATGGTTGCGTGGTGTCCGCACCTGAATTCACCATCGCTGCAGGCGATGGCCCCGTGGCCGATGCCACGCCCTCGGAGACCAGCACATTGGTGAACATGCCGGTCGGTTTCGTGAACAACAGCACCGAGGACGCGAGCCACGTGTGGGAGTTCGGCGACGGCCAGTTCAGCACCGGGTTCGCCCCCACGCACAGCTGGGCCACCCCCGGCATCTACACGGTTACGTTGATCGTGGATGATGGCAACTGCACGGACACGTGGACCACACAGGTGATGGTGGAGGCTCCGACGAGCATCGCCAACGCCAATGCCGCGAACGCTTTGAGCGCGTGGTTCGCCAACGACAAGTTCGTGGTGGAGCATGGCTTCAGCAACGGCCAGCCAGTCACCATCGACGTGCTGGATGCCACCGGCCGCCTGCACGCCACCCGCCAGTTCGCAGGCACCCCGGCGCGCGTGAGCGTACCGGCGGACGGTCTCAGCACCGGCATCTGGTTCATCCGCATCCAGAACGACGGCAGCACCCGTACCGTGCGTGTGCCCGTGGTGCGCTGACAGGAACGATAGCATTGGACCGGCCCCGCCAATAGCGGGGCTCGGTCGTTCATGTACCGAGGGTAGGTCCGCCCTGTTCACGTACCTGCACTTCGCGATCCCGCACCTTACCTTGCGCCATCATCGTTCCACACCATGACCCGCACCCGCCTCACCGGCCTCATCCTGCTTCTCATCGCCTTCACCGGCTGCATCACCATCGAGGAGAACTACACCTTCAAGAAGGATGGCAGCGGCACCATGGAATACGTGGTGGACATGAGCCAGATCGGCGAAATGATGAAGGCGTTCGAGAACATGGGTGATGGCAAGGGAAAGGGCAAGAAGAGCGGGGGCATGGACCAGCTTGATCTGAAGGATGAGGTGAGCGCGTTGAAGCGTATCCCCGGCATCAAGAAGGTGAAGGTGAACGACAAGAACGAGTTCGTACAGAAGGTCTCCTTCGCATTCGCCGATGTGAACGCGCTGAACGCCGCGCTCAACGTCCTGCTGAAGGATACCACAGGCGTGCAGCACACCTTCTTCGCGTGGGAGGGCAATACGCTGGTGCGCCGCAGCAACGGCCATGCGCGGGACATCGGCATGGGCATGGGCAAGGAGGATCCCGGCGACACCACGGACATGACCGAGTTCCTCTCCGCCATGAAGTACAAGTACAGCTTCACCTTCGCCGAACCCATCGCCAACACGGCCACGGCGGAGGGCATGGCGCAGGAAAGCCCCGACCCGCGCACGGTGAAGCTCGACACGGACTTCGGCGTGATCAGCAAGGACGAGAAGGTCCTCGATCTGCGCATCGAGCTGAGGCGCTGAGCATGGAACACCTGCACCTGCTGGAGACCGCCATACGCCTTGCGGCCAAGGTGCATCGCGGTCAGGTGGACCGTTTCGGCAACCCCTACGTCATGCACGTGATGCGCGTGATGATGCGTGGCCACGACCTGGAGGAACAGATCCTCGGAGCGCTGCACGACGTGCTGGAACGTTCGGACCTCACCGTGGACGACATCGCGAAGAAGGGCTTCCCACCCCGCGTGTTGAAGGCCCTTCAGCACATCACGCGAGTGGAGCCGGAGACCTACGAGCAGTACATCGACCGCGTGGTGCAGGACAATCTCGCCATCCGCGTGAAGTTGCACGACCTCGCCGACAAGATGGACCTGCTGCACGTGGAGCAGCTCGACCCCGCCGATCTGAAGCGGTACAACAGGCAGCTCGCCGCCTACCACCGCATGAAGAAACTGGTGGAGGAGGCCAAGGCCAACATGCCCATCGGCCGTGCTGGGCAAGGTGCGGTGAGCGTAGCAGGCAGAAGATAGCAGGCAGTCCGCAGTAGGCAGAAAGCAATAGGCCCAAGGCATTTGCCGCCTACTGCGGACTGCCTGCTACCTATGCCGTCCGCACACACCGGCTATCTTCGCCGCTCATCCAACAGCCTATGCACAAACTCCTCATTCCGATCCTCGCAGCGCCCTTGTTCGCAGCATGCGGTGGCGGTCCAGACGCAGCCCACAAAGCGGACACCACGGCCGTGGACAGCTTCCGTTGGGAGACCGACCAGTTCGCTGATGTGCGCATCCTGCGCTACCAAGTACCCGGCTGGGACCAGTTGACCGTGCAGCAGAAGGAACTGTGCTACTACCTGAACATGGCTGGTCTGGCGGGCCGCGACATCCTGTGGGATCAGAACTATAAGCACAACCTGAGGATCCGCCGCGCCTTGGAGAAGGTCATCAAGGAATACAAAGGCGAACGCAGCGGTGCGGACTGGGAAGCCTTCATGGTCTACGCCAAACAGGTGTTCTTCAGCAACGGCATCCACCACCATTACAGCAACGACAAGCACATGCCGGAGTTCGGGCAGCCGTACTTCGAGCAACTGTTGAAGGAGAGCGGTGTTTCGCTCGCGCCGGAAGTGCTCACGGCCATCTTCGACCCCCCCGTGGATGCCAAGAAGGTGAGCCTCGATGCCGATAAGGATCTCGTGCTGGCAAGCGCGGTGAACTTCTACGGCGACGATATCAACGAGAAGGAGGTGGATGCCTTCTATGCCGCCAAGGGGAGGAAGGAAGCGCTGAGCTACGGCCTCAACAGCAAGCTCGTGCGCGGCAAGGATGGCAAGTTGATGGAGAACGTGTACAAGGTGGGCGGCCTCTATGGCGCTGCACTGGAGGAAAGCGTGAAGTGGTTGGAGAAGGCCCTATCCGTGACCGAGACGCCGGAGCAGAAAGCCGCCTTGGAACTGCTGATCCAGTACTACCGCACCGGCGACCTCAAGACCTGGGACGACTTCAACATCGCATGGGTGAAGGACACGAAGAGCACGGTGGACTACATCCTCGGCTTCGTGGAGGTGTACAACGACCCGCTCGGCAAGCGCGGCAGCTACGAGAGCATCATCGAGGTGAACGACCCGGTGGCCACGAAGAACATGAGCGTGATCATGGACAATGCGCAGTGGTTCGAGGACAACTCCCCGCTGATGCCCGCCCACAAGAAGAAGAACGTGGTGGGCATCACCTACCGCTTCATCAACACCGTGGGCGAGGCCGGTGATGCGGCCCCCAGCACGCCCATCGGCGTGAACCTGCCCAACGCCGACTGGATCCGTGCCGCGCATGGCAGCAAGAGCGTGAGCCTGGGCAACATCAGCGATGCCTACGACCAGAGCGTGGGCACCAGCAGCCTGGAGATCTTCTGTCACGACGCGGAGGAGATCGAACGTGCCAAGAAGCACGGCGCTCTGGCCGGTACCCTGCACACGGCGCTGCACGAAGTGGTGGGCCATGCCAGCGGCCAGCTCGAACCCGGCGTGGGCGACCCCGATGCCACCCTGAAAAGCTACGCCAGCACCTTGGAAGAAGGCCGTGCCGACCTCGTGGCGCTCTACTACCTGATGGATCCCAAATTGGTGGAACTGGGCGTGATGCCCGACCTCGAAGTGGGAAGGGCCGAATACGATAGCTACATCCGCAACGGTCTCCTCGTGCAATTGCGCCGCCTGAAGGAAGGACGGAACATCGAGGAAGCGCACATGCGCAACCGCCAATGGGTGAGCGCATGGGTGTACGAGAAGGGCATGGCCGACAGCGTGATCGTGAAGGTGGTGCGCGATGGAAGCACCTACTACGACATCCGCGACTACGACATGCTGCGCGGCCTCTTCGGCGACCTGCTCCGCGAGGTGCAGCGCATCAAGAGCCAGGGCGATGGCGCTGCGGGCAAGGCGTTGGTGGAGAACTACGGCGTGAAGGTGGATCCGGCCATCCACAAGGAGGTACTGGAGCGGGCCGCCAAGATCAAGACCGCCCCGTATGCCGGGTTCATCCAGCCCGAAATGGTGCCCGTGATGGATGCCGACGGCAGGCTTACCGATGTGAAGCTGGAATACCCCGAGGACTTCGTGAAGCAGATGCTCCACTACGGCGAGAAGCACAGCTTCCTGCCCGACGAGAATTGAGCACGGTGTGAGGCTGAAAGGGTGCGAGAGTACTGGGAGGCATGTCTCTCGCACCTTCGCACTCTTTTCCCCCTTGCACTATTGAAGCCGTGGCAGGGTCGGTATTTTTTTCAGGAGAATGGAACCTTGGCTGGTCGGCCACCGTTCAACCCCCTGTCTAAGTAGTTCAAAGGTCAATCTGAAGAGTCACGTCGCCCCTGTCCCGTTCCTCGGGATGGGGGCTTCGTGCTTCTGGGCGGTTCCGCAGGCGCTGGGGAGTGGGGCGTGGCCGTAACTCAGGGCAAGGGCAGACGCATCTTCACACCGTTGTGACAAACAATATGGCCCGATCTCGGCCTTCGCCCTGTCCGTCCGGTTTGTCCGCCTTGGGTGGGCAGGTAGGCTCATCCGACTAATTTGTTCATACACACGGTATGTATCGCGCCGTGCGCCGACGCTGAAGCTATGGCGCAAGCAACCGGAAGGTCTCCTGCGGGAACAAGACCTGCAGGCCTGTGAAGGTGCCGACACATGGCAGACCCTTGCCAGCCTGATCGCCACCAACAACCAGCTTGGAAGGGACGACCTTGACTTCTTCCAAAGCAAGGTTGCAGCCCAAGCATGGAAGAGGCGCTGAACAGGTATTCCCGCATCGCGGGATCTCTTCCGCGCCCGCCTGCCGGACGGCAGGTCCTTCGCTCCGCCGTATGCCGGAACTCTGCGTGTATTCGCCAGCGGCCCTCCGCGCCCCTGCCCAGCGGCAGGCGGGTCTATGTTGAGGCATTCAGCATGCGCGGGGATCTAGATGCGTTCGCCCTGTTCCGGCCCATGCAGGACCGGCACCCTACATCGAGAAAGTCCCCAGCACTTCGGCCAGCTCGTGATGCAGCACCTCGGGCTGCACCTTCTCGAATTCGTCCTTCACCTTGAACTTGGCGGGATCCACCTGCCCCGGTTTCACGCTGATGGCGTCCAAGCGCATGCGCATACCGTACTGCACCACGTCGTAGCGCAGCAGCACGCCCGCTATCTCGGCGAAGGGGCTGAACCAGTTCGGGTTCTCCAGCTCGATGCGGTCGGTGTACCACAGGTCGGTCTCCGGGTGGTCTATGCGGTCGAAGATGGCGATGGCCCGCTTGCACGGGTACCCGGCGATGGTGTCCCGGTCGTCGGTGTATACGATGGTGGGTTTGCCGCTGTCCTGATGGAAGAGCCCGAGGTCGCGCGGTTGCAGGTGCGCCACCATCTTCTTGCTCATCATGCTCAGGTGGTAATCGAGCCCCTTTTTCACCCCATCCACCACCATGGTGGTGCGGAAGATGCCCATACCGGCGCTCAGTTCGGCCACCTGCTTATCGTCGGCGAAGGTGAGCGTGGTGCGCTCGGGCAGCATGCCGGCCATGATCCCGTTGGGGTCGTAGTCGGGAAAGCTCAGCGCGTATTCGATCACACCTTCGCCCAGCTTCCGTTGCAGCAGGTCGTTGGAGCACCCGCTGAAGAACGGAGAGGCCAGCAAAGCGAGGATCAAAGCGTTCGGAACATGCTTCCGCATCAGGTCGGGAGGTTGATGGTGGCTTGTTACGTGGTTCTGAAGGGTAGTGTTCCGCTTCCTGATCTTTCCCGGCGGTTCGGGCTTCTTTCGAGGAGGAGCTTTGAAATGATCTAATTAATTGATATTCAAATAGTTGATTCTTCGTGGAAGTGATCGCCGCCGCTCGGCCTACCTTCGCATAGCCTTTTCAGGCAACTGCATGGAACTGCGATTGATCGAAGCCGCCTCGGAGATCGGGGCCGGAAAACGGGGGGCCAGCATGGGCATGGCAGCCCTGCGCGTGGCCGCTTGGAAGAACGGGAGCGAGCTCTTCGGCCATGCCGAGGAAAGCATCCTGCGCGATGAGAACGATGTGCTTTACGAGGACGACGACAGCCCGAACGCGCACCATATAGATGGCTTGATCCGATTCCAGAGCGACCTTGCTTATGAAGTGTATAAATATCTGAGGAATAAGGTGTTCCCTATCGTTGTCGGTGGTGATCATTCAATAGCCATCGGCTCCGTTTCGGGCACCAAGATGGCCTATCCGAACGAACGCATCGGGGTGGTCTGGATAGATGCCCATGCCGACCTCCACAGCCCGTGGACCACGCCCAGCGGTAACGTACACGGCATGCCACTGGCCCTGCTGATGCACATCGAGAAGAAGGGCCGCAACCGCCCCCGCGTGTACACCATGGACACGTGGGACCATCTGCGGAAGATCGGGGTGAACGGCCCCAAGCTCCTGCCCAACGACTTGGTCTTCATCGCCCTGCGCGACTACGAGCCGGAGGAGGAGGCCATCATCAAGGAGCACGGTATCAAGGTGATCAAGGTGGAGGACGTGCGGAAGAAAGGCGCCGACGCCGTGGTGCGGGAGACCTTGGCGCACCTCAGCCTATGCGGTCGCATCCACGTCAGTTTCGATGTGGACAGCCTCGATCCCTCCATCTCCGTGGGCACCGGCACCCCCGTTCCCGGCGGTCTTAACTTGGAAGAGGCCCGTGGACTGCTCAGCGGCTTCTGCGCGGACCCCAAGACCGCTACCTTGGACGTGGTGGAGATCAACCCGGCCTTGGATACCAACAACGCCATGGCCGAGGCCACTTTGAGCATCTTGGAGCCGTTGTTCCCGATCCTGCGAGCGCGTTAGGGCATGTGCCTTCAGGTCGCCTCTTCCGTCATCCTCATCCGCCCCACGGGTTTCGGCTTCGACCCCGAGACCGCCGCCAGCAACACCTTTCAACAGCATATCACCGATCCGGACGTGAAGCGCCGGGCCGCCGAGGAGTTCGATGGGTTGCTGGACGCGCTGCGGAACTGCGGCATCGCCTTCACCGTGCTGGGGCCGTTCGACCGTAGCGCACCGAATGCTGTTTTCCCCAACAACTGGTTCAGCACCCATGCGGATGGTACGGTGGTGCTTTACCCCATGCTTACCCCGAGCCGCCGCGCCGAACGCGACCCCGATATGGCGCGCACCCTTCGGCAGGAAGGCTTCAAGGCAGGCGCTACCATGGACCTCAGTGGCTGGGAGCACAAGGGCCTCATCCTCGAAGGCACCGGCAGCCTCGTGTTGGACCGGGTCAACAAAAAAGCCTTCGCCTGCCTCAGCGAGCGCACCACCGAGCGCGCCGTGCAGGACTGGTGCGCGCGCTTCGGCTACACGCCCGTCACCTTCACGGCCACGGAGGACGGCCGCATCCCCGATGGTGGCGGCGTGCGCGGCATCCCCGTGTACCACACCAACGTGGTGATGAGCATCGGGGAGGGCTTCGCCGTGGTCTGCCTCGATGCCATGCCGTTCCCCGCCGAGCGGCAGGAGGTGGAGGAGGAACTGAAGAAGAGCGGCAAGCAGGTGATCCCCATCGGTATCGAACAGATGCAACATTTCGTGGGGAATATGCTTCAACTGCGCTCCGGGCGACGCCCGTTCGAGAGCAGCCCGGATGCCACCACCTTCATCATTCTATCAGAGACGGCTTTCCTTCAACTGCGGCCTGAACAGCGAATGGCCTTGCAACGCCATGGGCAGTTGGTGCCAGTTGCCATTCCCACCATCGAAGCAGTGGGTGGCGGAAGCGTACGGTGTATGCTGGCAGAGAATTTTCTGCCGAGAGCCTGAAAGCAGGAGATCAAGCAGGCAGCAGACAGTCCGCAGTAAATGCCTTGGCCGAGCCGACTGCGAACTGCCTGCCGCCCACCGAGAACTGCCGACCGAACCCCACCTTTGCGCCCCCATTCCATGGACCGACGCCTCCTCATCCTCTTCGTCACCATCTTCATCGACCTGATGGGCTTCGGGATCTTCATCCCCGTGGTGCCCATCTATGCGCGGGAACTGAACGCCAGCGATGCCCTCGTGGGCGATACCGGCGCGCTCTTCTCGCTGATGATGTTCGTCTTCACGCCGGTGTGGGGTTCGCTCAGCGACCGGTTCGGGCGCAGGCCCATCATCCTGTGGGCGCTGGGGATCTCGGCGGCGAGCTACCTGATGTTCGCCAACGCCAACACCTTGTTCCTGCTGATCGCCAGCCGTATGCTCACGGGTGTCGGCTCGGGCAACATCACGGCGGCGCAGGCCTATATCACCGACATCACACCACCCGAAGGAAGGGCCAAAGCCATGGGGCTCATCGGCGCCGCGTTCGGCCTGGGCTTCATCTTCGGCCCGCCCATGGGCAGCTTCATCTACATGCACTTCGGCGTGGAGTGGGTGGGGTATGCAGCCGCGATCATCTGCGTGCTCAACATGGTGGCCGTTTGGTTCTTCCTGCCTGAATCATTGCAGGAGAAGGTGCGCGACCGGGCCATCCGCGTGAAGCCCATCACCGGTGCCATCAAGGCGCTGAAGGAGGAACGCTTCCGCGACCTCTACCTCATCAGCTTCATCTTCATCACAGCCTTTAGCATGATGCAGATGACCATCGCCCTGTTCTGGACGGACGACTACGGCCTGAACAAGGAGGAGATCGGCTGGATGTTCGCTGCCGTGGGGCTGGCATCGGCCATCGTGCAGGGCGGCATGATCGGCTGGTTGCAGAAGACCTTCGGCGAGCGCAAGCTGATGATCTACGGCTGCCTCAGCATGGCCGTGGGGCTGGGCATGATCGCCTTCATACCGCAGTCGCTCTTCCTGCCGCTGAACATCGTGTCCATCGCGCTGCTGGCCTTGGGCAACGGCTGCCTGAACCCCACCATCCTGAGCCAGTTGAGCAAGAACGCCGAGCAGCGCGAACAGGGCGAGGTGCTGGGCCTCAACCAGAGCTTTGGTTCCTTGGCGCGCATCGTGGGCCCCGCGATCGGTGGCCGCCTGTACGGATGGCACCACGCCTTGCCGTACATCGGCTCCGGGGTCATCATGCTGGGCGCGCTGTACTATGTGGTGGCGTACCAGCGGGCGAAGAATTCGTAGTTGTCGGTTGTCAGTAGGCAGTTGTCAGTTCGGTACTTACGGTCGTTGGTGGAAGCCGATGGCCTCTTGTGTACCAAAAGGACAGGGGCAGTTGGCAGGAGCAGGGGCAATGCCTTCCGTCCTTGCCAACTGCTCCTGTTCCTCACCTCATTGGAGCCAGCCTTCCTTCTGTTGCAGATAGGTCTTTAGGTTCCTGCCACGGTCCGGTCCATGGCCGGTCATCGCCGACCGCGACTGACAACTGGCGACTGACAACCGACAACTGGCTACCGCCAACTGCGTTACTTTCGCGCCGCTTAGAAAACCTCACCGAACACCATGAGCGTACTCGTCAACAAGAACAGCAAGGTCATCGTCCAAGGATTCACCGGCAGCGAAGGCACGTTCCACGCCACGCAGATGATCGAGTACGGGACGAACGTGGTGGGTGGCGTAACGCCCGGCAAAGGCGGCCAGAAACACTTGGACCGTCCGGTGTTCGAGACGGTGAGCGATGCGGTGAAGGCCACTGGAGCCGACGTGAGCATCATCTTCGTTCCGCCACCGTTCGCGGCAGACGCGATCATGGAGGCCGCCGAAGCGGGCATCAAGGTGATCGTCTGCATAACCGAGGGCATCCCGGTGAAGGACATGGTGACGGCCCGCGAGTACATCCGGGGCAAAGGCTGCACATTGATCGGCCCCAACTGCCCCGGCGTGATCACCGCCGATGAATGCAAGGTGGGCATCATGCCGGGCTTCGTGTTCAAGAAAGGCAAGGTGGGCATCGTGTCGAAGTCGGGCACGCTCACCTACGAGGCCGCCGATCAGGTGGTAAAGGCGGGCATGGGCATCACCACGGCCATCGGCATCGGTGGCGACCCCATCATCGGCACTACCACGCTTGAAGCCGTTCAGCTCTTCGCCAACGACCCCGAGACCGAGGCGATCGTGATGATCGGCGAGATCGGCGGCGATCTGGAGATCCAAGCCGCCAAGTGGATCAAGGCCAACTGCAGGAAACCCGTGATCGGCTTCATCGCCGGTGAGACCGCCCCGAAAGGCCGCACCATGGGCCACGCCGGTGCCATCGTGAGCGGTGCCGACGAGAGCGCCCAAGCCAAGAAGGCCGTGATGCGCGACAGCGGCATCCACGTGGTGGACAGCCCGGCGACGATCGGCGCGAAGGTGAAGGAGGTGCTGGGCTGAGCGCCGCGCCAACATCGCCCGGCTTACAACTTGACGCAGCGTCTGAGGCCGCAAGGCTTGGGTTGGGGTTGATTCGCGTTCAGTGGGATATTGAACCTCCCGGCCTTTCTGATGAGCCCCGGTCTGCTCCTCTCCATCGTCTTCGGCTACTTCCTGCTGCTGCTCGGTATCGCGTGGTATACCAGCCGTGGTGCCGGTGAGCACGCCTTCTACAGTGGCGAGCGCAAGAGCCTGTGGTGGGTGGTGGCCTTCGGCATGATCGGCACCAGCCTCAGCGGTGTCACCTTCATCAGCGTGCCCGGCCAGGTGGCGGCCAAGGGCTGGACGTATTTCCAACTGGTGGTGGGCTTCGCCATCGGCTACTGGATCGTGGCGGGCGTGCTGCTGCCGCTGTATTACCGCATGGGCCTCACCAGCATCTACGGCTACCTGCGCGAGCGTTTCGGCATGGCGAGCTACCGCACGGGCGCCTCGTTCTTCATCCTCTCGCGGCTGGCCGGGGCCACCATCCGGATCTTCGTGGTGCTCAACGTGATCCAGCTTTTCGTGCTCGATGCCATGGGCGTGCCCTTCGAGGCCACCGCCGCCGTGGTGATGCTGATGATCGTGCTGTACACCCTGAAGGGCGGTGTGAAGACCATCGTGTGGACCGATACCCTGCAGACGCTCTTCATGCTCGGCGCGCTGGTGGGCACCATCCTCTACATCACCAACAACGCCAACATGCCGGGCACGGCCGAATGGCGGCGGATGCTGGCCGACAGCGGCATGTCGCGCATCCTCGACCTCGACTGGCGCAGCGACACGTTCCTGCTGAAGCAGATCCTCGCGGGCATGTTCATCACCATCGCCATGACGGGGCTGGATCAGGAGATGATGCAGAAGAACCTGAGCGTGGCCACGGTGGGCGGCGCGAAGAAGAACATGCGCGTCTTCAGCGTGATCCTGCTGGGCGCCAACCTGCTGTTCCTGCTGCTGGGCGCGCTGCTCTACCTGTATGCGGGCAGGGCGGGCATCACCCTGCCGGAGCGGCCCGATGATGTGTTCCCCACGCTGGCACTGGAGCACTTCCCGGTGTGGCTGGGGCTGTTCTTCATCATCGGCCTCATCAGCGCGCTGTTCCCCAGTGCCGATGGCGCCCTCACCGCGCTCACCGCCAGCACCTGCATCGACCTCATCGGTATCCGCGACCGGGGCTGGGACGAAGCGAAGCAGAAGCGGGTGCGCCAACGCGTGCACCTCGGCATGGCTGCGCTGTTCATGGCCTTCATCCTGTACTTCCACTGGCTGGCCACACCCAGCGTGATAAAGACGCTCTTCGACATCGCGGGCTTCACCTACGGGCCACTGCTGGGCCTCTTCGCCTACGGTATCTTCTTCAAAGGGAAGCCGCATGAACGCTGGGTGCCGTGGGTGTGCATCGCCGCGCCGGTGATCACCTACTTCATCCGTGCCAACTCCGAAACGCTGCTGTTCGGCTACAAGATGGGCTTCGAGGTATTGCTGGTGGTGGCGGGATTGACGATGGTGGGGCTGAGGCTCGCAGGACGCAGGGTGGGGGATGCACAACCGGTGCGTTCCGATCACCCGTGATACACCCGCGAGGCCACGATCCTTCCAGCGCGGATCTCCAGCACTTCGCCCACCCGCAGATCCTCTTCGCCCTGCACGTGGCGGATGTATTCCATGAAGACCTGTTCATCGTCGGCGGTGAGCTTCACCACTTCGTAGTGCAAGGTGGGCAGGCGGTCGAAGGCATCGCGCCACCACGCGCGCAAGGCATCCTTTCCAACAATGAGGCCGTTCGTCTCCGGCCGGCGTACTTTCAGCTTCGGGCTGAAGTGCTGCGCATCATCGGCATAGAGCGCCAGCAGGGCTTCGAGGTCGTGCGCATTGAAGGCGGCGAACCAGCGCAGGGCGATCTGCTTGTTCGTGAGGCTCATGTGGATGGTGCCGGCCGTGGCGTCAACCGGCGCGAGCCTTCGTAGAGGTCGTACTTCATGAAGCGGCAATCCAGCGAGCCGTTGTAGAGTTGGATCCGTGGTTTGGGCGTGAGCTTGATGTGCTTCGCGGCTTCGAGGTTGGAGGTGATCACCCACGCCTGCCAGCCCGCCCAGCGCTTCTTCAGCGTATCGCCGATCATCTTGTAGAAGGCGTTGATCTCGTCGGCACCGGCTTCCGCCTCGGCACCACGGTGGTCCATGCGCTCGCCGTAGGGCGGGTTGATGATGAGGATGCCACTGCCTGCCGGTGGTTCCAGTTCCTCGAACGGCGTGTGGCGCACCTGCACCACGTCATCGAGCTGGGCGCTGGCCACGTTGGTGCGGGCGAGTTCGGCGATGGTCTTCGATCGTTCACCCGCCACGATCACAGGCTGCTCTTCGCTGATGCGGCCCAGCACCGCATCGTGGATGGTGCCGTACAGGTCCTCATCGTAGTCGTTCCACTTCTGGAAGCCGAAGCCTTTGCGGAAGATGCCCGGCGGGATGTTGCCCGCGAGCAGGCCTGCCTCGATGGCGATGGTGCCCGAGCCGCACATGGGGTCCACCAGCGGGCGGATGCGGTCCCAGCCGGTGAGCTGCACCATGCCCGCCGCCAGCACTTCGTTGATGGGCGCCGCGCCCGTGTCCGTGCGGTAGCCGCGCTCGTGCAACGAGGTGCCCGAACTGTCCAGCGAAACATGGCACTGGTCCTCGATGATGTGCAGTTGGACCCGCAATGTGGGTTCTTCGAGATCCACCGAAGGGCGCTCCTTGAAACGCTCGCGGAACCGGTCCACGATGGCATCCTTGGCCTTCTGCGCCGCGAACTGAGAGTGGTCGAGGTAGGGCGTGTTCAGCGTGCAGCGAATGGCGAGCGTGTCCTGTGGTGTGAGGAATTCCTCCCAAGCGATGCGCCCGATGCCACGGTACAGTTCCTCCGCCGAACGCATGCCGAACGTGTCGATCGGCACCAGCACGCGGATGGCGGTGCGCAGGCAGAGGTTCGCCTTGTACATGAACCCGAGATCGCCCCGGAAGCTCACCGCCCGGTTGTGCCGCTCGATGTCGCGCGCACCCAGCTTCACCAGTTCGTTCCGGAGAACGTCCTCCAGCCCGAAGAGGGTCTGGGCGATCATGCGGAAGGCGTTCATGGGATAGAAGGCGATATGAAACTCCGAGCATCAACCATCAATAAGACCAGTTCTGACTTCGAGGCTTGCTATTCACCACTTGGAACTTGCCGCTTGTAACTTGAGACTTGCCCCTTGGAACTTTGGACTTGCCCCTTGGAACTTGAAGCTTGCTCAGTCTTCCTTCTTGCCTCTTCGTCCTTGATCCTTCCTCCTTGCGCGGTCAGTCTTTCTTCTTGAACGCCCCGTTCTGCCACGCCTGTAGGAACTGCGCCCACGCGATGGGGTTGAAGAGGTTCACCACCGGCGTACCGCCCGCATAGTACAGCTTGGTATGGTCCGCAGCCATGGCGTACTGGAAGCTTTGGTACGCATCGGGCGGCAGGTTCTCCATGCGCTGGATCGTTTCCGCAGGGGAGAGGTTGCGCAGCGCGAGCTGGTGGTCGTCGGCGGGCAGGCGCAGCGCGAGGAACGCATCGCGGAACTGCTCGCGCGAAGGCCACGGGTACACGGTGAATTCGTTCAATGTCACCGTATCGCGGTTCAGCACGTGGATCATGGAGTACTTCCCTTCGTTCAGGCTGTCGGGGATCACGTATTGGCTCCGCTGGAAACCCACGGCGCTGAAGAGGATGGTATCGCCTTCCTGTCCCACGAAACTGAAATAGCCGTACACATCGCTCATGGTGCCCCGGTACGAGTGCTTCACAAGGATGTGCGTGAACGGCACGGGCATGAGGCTGTCGGTGACCACCACACCGCTGAACTGCACGAGGTTCTGCCGCTCGGTGCCGGGCTGGGCATGAAGGCTGCCTGCGATGAAGAGCAGGGCTACGAGTATCGCGTTGCGCATCGCCTCAAAGTTAGCGGCAAGCGCATCAACGAGCGGTTGCACGCTTCCGGTGCCGGGCGGGATTCACATTTCTTGTGGAACGGAAGCCCCGCACAACAGCAGCCACCAAGGAGACTGACAACGGTGAACCGACAACTGCCCCCCATGATCGGCCCGGCATCGCTAACCCATTGCCTCTCGACATGTAGCTTTGCTTCAACCCTTCCCCATGCGCCAAGCACTACTCCCCCTTGCTTTCGCCCTTTCCACCGGCCTTTCCGCCCAGATCACCATCGGTGCGGCCGACATGCCCGGCGCGAACGATACGCTGCGCTACCGCACCACATTGGCCACCGGCGTGGACGTGGCGTTCACCGGCGCGGGCGTCACGTGGGACATGAGCGCGCTGCAACCGCAGATGGAGGCCGCCGATACCACCGTGAGCGTTTCGGCCACGCCGCTCCTGTACCAGTTGTTCTTCAATAACGCCTTCCTGTACCCGCAGAATCGCGCGGACTACGGCGTGAAAGGAACGGACTTCAGCCTGATGGCTTTCTCCATGAGCGATGTGTACGACTACTACCGCGCCGATGCGAACGGCTTCTTCAACGTGGGCTTCGGTGCCAACGTGAACGGCCTGCCCACCAGTGTGCGCCGCCAGCCGATCGACCGCATCTACGCGTTCCCGTTGGAGTATGGCGATACCGACGCATCCAGCAGTTCGTTCAATGTGAGCGTGCCCACCTTGCTCTACTTCGGGCAGGATCAGGTGCGCACCACCGAGGTGGACGGCTGGGGCACCTTGATCCTGCCTGCCGATACCTTCGAGGTGCTGCGCGTGAAAAGCACCTTGCAGCGCACCGATACCATCTACGTGAACCAGTTCAACACGGGTTTCCGGATACCCGAACCGGAGACGATCGAATACAAGTGGATCGCGCAAGGCATGGGCAAGCCGGTGTTGGAGGTGACCACCTTGGCCGGTGTGCCCACCACGGCGGAGTTCTACTACGATCCGCAGGACATCATCACAAGCACCGCCCCCGCTCATCGCATCGAACTTCGCGCATACCCCAACCCTGCGCGGCAGGAGGTGTTCGTGCCCATCGGGGCACAGGGCCGCATCGTGCTGCGCGACATCGCCGGGCGCACCGTGTTGGAACGCAATGTGCCGGCGGGTTCGCTGGAGCGCCTGCATGTGGGCGACCTCGCTGAAGGGAGCTATGTGCTCGAACACAGCGCCAACGGCCACACGGTGAAGACCACGGTGGTCGTTCAACGCTGATCCAACGGCCAACCGGGGTAACTCCGGTGCAGTTCGCGGAGCAACGCTTCGTGCCGTTGAAGCCACGAGCGCATCCGCTCTTCGTTGCTCAGGATCGCTGACAACGGTTCCTGTGTGCGCCTGAGCAGTTGCGCCAGCACCCATCGGCCGCGCTCGGCCTCCTGTTCGATGCGCGCCAGCCGATGCGCGTGGCGGCCATGGCGCAATGCGCTGCGCAGGTAATGCCCGGCCGCCCAAAGCACGAAACGCGCCCTGCCCATGGAGTGGAAGCCGAAGGGTTCCGCGTGGGGAAGATGCCCCACTTCATGCGCGAGCAGGAAGAGGAAGGTCGCATGCTCCTGTTCTGCGAAGAACTTCCGGTGGGCGTAGATCCGGCCGCCCATGACGAAGGCGCCGCCACCCTGTGCGGCCGGGTACCACGGAAAGCGGAGCCAGTTGCGCTCCTTCGGATACACGCGCACCTGTTCCAGCAACGAGGCATCCACGCCGCTCGCCGCTGAGAGCAGCATCCGCGCCGGGTGAGTGAGCCGTCCGTCCGTTCCCAGCAGCCGCATGGCCGCGAAGTTCGCCATCCTGCCAGCGTGGCAGCCGCTCGTGGATCGGCACGTGCGTTGACCGGCCCGGCACCACACACGACCTTTACCTTCGTGCGCAAAGAACACCGACCCGACCCATGAAGCGTTCCACTATCATTCTCCTTGTTGCACTTGGCGCCCTGCTGCTGTGGGGCGTTTCCTTCTACAACGGCTCCGTCGGCCTCAACGAGGACGTGACCAAGCAATGGAGCAACGTGGAGAACGCCTATCAGCTCCGTGCGGACAAGACGAAGAACCTCGTGGAGATCGTGAAGGGCGCAGCGGATTTCGAGAAGGAGACCCTTACCCAAGTGGTGGAGGCCCGCGCGAAAGCCACCAGCGTGAATATCACGCCCGGCGACCTTTCTCCCGAGAAGATCAAGGCTTTCCAAGAAGCGCAGGACCAGTTCAGCGGTGCCCTTTCGCGCCTGATGGTAACGGTGGAGCGCTACCCCGAACTGAAGGCCGTGAAGGGCTTCCAAGATTTCCAAGTGCAGTATGAAGGCATGGAGAACCGGATCGGCGTGGAGCGGAAGAAGTACAACGATGTGGCCCGCGACTTCAACACGCGCATCAAACGGTTCCCCGGCAACATGCTGGCCGGCATGTTCGGCTTCAGCGAAAAGGGCTACTTCGAGGCACAGGCAGGCACCGAGAACGCACCTGACATCTCGTTCAAGTGAACCAGACGCTCGCTGCGGAGGACCTCCTGACAGAGACCGAGCTGTTGCGCGTACGCGATGCCATAGGCGCGGCGGAGATGCGCACATCCGGCGAGATCCGTGTGCATCTGGAGGATCACATCGAGGAGGACGTGCTGGACCACGCCGCCTTCATCTTCGAGGAACTCGGCATGCACCGCACACGCGATCGAAACGGTGTGCTGATCTACCTGAGCGTGGCCGACCGCAAGCTGGCGGTGATCGGCGATGAAGGCATCAACCAGCGCGTACCGGAGAATTTCTGGAACGATGTGGTGGGCCTGCTGAAGCTGCACCTCGCCGCAGGCCGCGCCGCTGAAGGGCTGGTGGAGGCCGTACACATGGTGGGCGAAAAGCTGCGCGGCCATTTCCCGCTGCGGGCCGACGACAGCGACGAACTCTCCAACAACGTCAGCTTCGGTCGCCGATGAGGACCGCGCTCCTGTCCCTTGCGCTGGGTATGGGTCTGCTGGCGAACGCGGCCCGCTTCGATTGCGCATTGCCCAAGCCTGCTGCATCCGAGCAGGACAGGCTGGTGTGGCAGTACACCGATCTGCTCGATGCCCACGAGGTGCAACAGCTCGGTGCGAAGCTCTCGCAGTTCGCGCGCGAGACCAGCAACCGCATCCTCGTGATCGTGGTGGACACCCTTTGCGGGCTGCCCGAATCGGACCTCGCCTTCGAGATCGGCGAGAAATGGGGCATCGGCAAGGCGGGCTTCGACAATGGCATCGTCTTCCTGATCAAACCCAACGGCACGCCGGGCGAACGAAAGGTCTTCATCGCAACGGGATACGGTCTTGAAGGCGCCATCCCCGATCTGCGCGCCAAGCAGGTGATCGAAGGCTTCGTGATCCCCAACTTCAAGGCGGGCGACTACTTCGCGGGCATCGACAAGGCCACCGATGTGCTCATGGCGATGGCCAAGGGCGAATACAACGAAGCAAGCCATGGGGCGGAGGACTTCCCTTGGCCTGTGCTCGTGTTCTTCCTCATCTTCTTCGGGGTCATGGTCCTCGCTTGGCGCAGCCGCGTGAGCCGCTATGCGCACACCAACAAGGTCGATTTCTGGACCGCCATGTGGCTGCTCAGCGAGATGGACCGCAAGCACAGCGGCCGCTGGTCCGGCGGCGGCGGCGGTGGTTGGAGCGGCGGTGGAGGCGGAGGCTTCGGTGGTTTCGGCGGCGGCAGCTTCGGTGGCGGCGGAGCCGGTGGCTCATGGTGATGATCGTTGCCGATGGCCGCACCCGCCAGCACTGACAACCGACATCTGACAACCGACAACCGACAACAAGCACGACAGTGTCATTCAGCAAGTGGATAGGAGGGGGGCTCGGCTGGGCGCTGGGCGGCCCCATCGGTGGGCTGATCGGCTTCGCCATGGGCGCCATGCTGGATCAGATGCAGGGTCCGCAGGAAGAGCCTGCCGCGCAACAGCGGCGCGTGCATGGCACCGGCTACACCACCGGCGGCGACCTTACCATGAGCCTCGTGGTCCTCATCGCCGCGCTGATGAAGGCCGACGGCAAGGTGACGCAGAGCGAACTGGACAACGTGCGCCGCTTCTTCGTGCGGCAGTTCGGCCAGCAACAGGCGGGGCAGCTGCTCATCGTGCTGCGCGATGTGCTGAAGCGCGACATCCCGCTGCATCAGGTGTGCGGGCAGATCCGCCAGCACATGCCGCACGCCATGCGGTTGCAGTTGCTGCACTACCTCATCGGGCTGGCCCATGCCGATGGCTCCATCCACCCGGCCGAACTGGAACTGCTCCGCCGCATCGCCCACGAGCTTGGCATCAG
>JAHBUM010000300.1 GCA_019638075.1 Flavobacteriales bacterium
GCAGTTGGGGCTGTTCCAGTTGAAGCGGAAAAGCCATGTGCCCACATTGCCGACCAGGCAGTGGTTCGCCGTGAGGAAGTACGGGGTGCCGTCGTTCGCGCAGTTGTTGATGAGCGTTCCGGTGCAGAAGCCTTCCCCGCCGGTCATTATGATGGCGACCGACCGGATCTGGTCGCGCCATGGATCGCCTTCGGGACAGTTCACGTTGTTGTTACAGGACCCGCTTTCGTTGAGGCTGCGTGCGATGCCGAAGATATCGCGGTAGCCGTGGGTGACCTGGCCGATGCGCAACCGGCCCTGACCTGCGACCCGTGCAGGCTCCACGTATTCCACCGTGACCCGCTCTCCGGCGATGAGGTCCACGCCAAGCTCGGTATGGCCGGGGTTGCTGCCCGCCTCGAAACCACCCAGCACATCGCCCATGTCATTGTACACGAAGACCCTGGCGCCATCGGGGATCTCGAACTGATGGAACTCCATGTTGATGGTCAGTGCGCCGGGGCAATGGATGGTCGTGCGCCATACGCGGTCTCCGTTGGACATCGTGCGCCACAGCCCGGCGTTGTCCAGCCCGATGTCCACAGCGTGGTTGGACCCGAAGCGGTAGGGCCCCTTCTTCCCGTCGGCCATGCGCGCCACGTCTTCAGCCATCAAGGCCGCCACATCCACGGCAGGCATCGTGATCACGGAGGGTTCTGGCAGCCCGTAGCTGCGGTCCACACCATACGGGTGACCACCGAACGAAAGCTGGGCGATGGATCCGTTGGCGGCAAGGAGGCTCAGCAGCGTGATCGCGGAGGTAAGGATGCGCATGGGTAGGGACGGGAGGTTGAGCGGGCGAAATTAGGGCCGCAGGCCGGGCATGGATGTCACACAACGGTGCCGTTCGACGGAGGCGGCGAATGCAGCACATCAATCCCAGACTGGAGGCGACGGCCTGCCTTCAGACCTGTCCAGTCGCGTTCTCCCGCTCCGCGATCAGCTTGCGCGTGGCGAACAGCTCGTCACGCAGTTGGGCCGCAGCGATGAAGTCCAGTTCCTTCGCGGCCTTCTTCATCTGCGTCTCCAGCAGTTCGGCGTTCCGGGCCAGCTGCTCCACGGGCATGTACTGCATCACGGGATCGGCGGCGAGGCTCAACGTATCGGGTTCCACGTAGGCTTTGCGGCGCCCCTCGTCGTGGATGTCGATCACGGCGGTCTGCTTCAGCACATCCGTGCGGTCGCGCTTGATCTGCGTGGGGGTGATGCCGTGGGCCTCGTTGTAGGCGATCTGCTTGGCCCTGCGCCGGTCGGTCTCTTCCATGGTGCGGCGCATGCTTTCGGTGATGCTGTCCGCGTAGAAGATGACCCGGCCGTTCACGTTCCGCGCGGCACGCCCGGCGGTCTGGGTGAGGGAACGGTTGCTCCGCAGGAAACCCTCCTTGTCGGCATCCAGCACGGCCACCAAGCTCACTTCGGGGAGATCAAGCCCCTCGCGCAGCAGGTTCACACCCACCAGCACATCGAACATGCCCAGGCGTAGCTGCCGCAGGATCTCGATGCGCTCCAGGGTCTCCACGTCGCTGTGGATGTATTTGCAGCGCACGCCGTTGCGCCCAAGGAAATCGTTCAGTTCCTCGGCCATCCGCTTGGTCAGGGTGGTCACCAGCACACGCTCCTCCTTCTCGGCGCGCTTGCGGATCTCGTACAGCAGGTCGTCGATCTGGTCCTTGCTCGGCCGCACCTCGATGGGCGGGTCCAGCAGGCCGGTGGGGCGCACGAGCTGCTCCACCACCACGCCTTCGCTGCGTTGCAGTTCGTAGTCCGCCGGTGTGGCGCTCACGAAGAGGGTCTGGCCCATCATGCCCTCGAACTCCTCGAACTTCAGCGGGCGGTTGTCCATGGCGCTGGGCAGGCGGAAGCCGTATTCAACGAGGTTCTTCTTGCGGCTCCGGTCGCCGCCGTACATGGCGCCCACCTGGCTCACGGTCACGTGGCTCTCGTCGATCACCATCAGGAAGTCGTCCGGGAAGTAGTCCAGCAGGCAGAAGGGGCGCTGGCCGGTCTGGCGGCGGTCGAAATAGCGGCTGTAGTTCTCGATGCCCGAGCAATAGCCCAGCTCGCGCATCATCTCCAGATCATAGTTCACCCGCTCTTCGAGGCGCTTGGCCTCCAAGTGCTTGCCGATCTCCTTGAAGAAGGCCACCTGTTTCACCATGTCATCCTGTATGCCGTGGATGGCGGCGTTCAGCGTTTCACGGCTGGTGACGAAGATGTTGGCCGGGTAGATGGTGATGTCGGAGGGGGACTCCACCACACGGCTGCTGAGGGTGTCGGTGCGTTCGATGCGCTCGATCTCATCGCCCCAGAAATGGATGCGCACGCCTTCGTCGGCGTAGGCGAGGAACACCTCCACCACATCGCCGCGCACTCTGAAGTTGCCCCGGCCCGGCTCGGCATCCTTGCGGCTGTACAGGGCGGCCACCAGCTCGTGCAGCAGCTTGTTGCGTGTGATCTTCTGTCCCACGGCCACCCGTATGATGGTCTTGTGGAACTCCGCCGGGTTGCCGATACCGTAGATGCAGCTTACGCTGGCCACCACGATCACGTTCCGCCGGCCGCTCAGCAGCGCGCTGGTGGCGCTCAGCCGTAGCTTCTCGATCTCGTCGTTGATCGAAAGGTCCTTCTCGATGTAGGTGTTCGTCGTGGGCAGGTATGCTTCGGGCTGGTAGTAGTCGTAGTAGCTCACGAAGTACTCCACCCGGTCGTTCGGGAAGAAGTGCTTGAACTCGCCGTAGAGCTGGGCGGCCAGTGTCTTGTTGTGGCTCAGGATCAATGTGGGGCGGCCTGTGCGCGCGATCACATTGGCTACCGTGAAGGTCTTGCCGGAGCCGGTGACCCCCAGCAGGGTCTGGGCAGGCACACCCTCGTTGATGCCCTGCACCAGCTGATCGATGGCCTCGGGCTGGTCGCCGGTGGGCTGGAATTCGGAGATGAGCTCGAAGGACACGGGATGCGTATGCGGTGTTGCGGGCAAAGGTACCGTGGCCGAACCCGC
>JAHBUM010000301.1 GCA_019638075.1 Flavobacteriales bacterium
ACCACGGCGGCCATGCGTCGCTTTGGCCTGTACACCATGGACGGCGCGGGCAACATCAGCACCGAGATCCTGCCGGGCAAGATCGTGCCCATCGACCTGCCCGACCTGTACATCGCATTGCAGGCCACGTGGGAGGTGGACATCTGGGGTCGGCTGCGCAACCAACGTAAGGCCGCTGTTTCGCGCCTGCTTGCCAGTCGTGAAGGGGTCCACCTGGTGATGACGAACGTGGTGGCCGATGTGGCCGTGGCCTACTACGAGCTGGTGGCGCTGGACAACGAGCTGGCGATCATCCGCGAGACGGTGGTGCGGCAGGAGGAAGCCCTGAACGTGATCGAGCGGCAGAAGGAGGCCGGCCGTGCCAACGAGCTGGCCGTGCAGCAGTTCGCCGCGCAACTGCTGGACACGCAGGCACTGGAGAAGGAGACCGAGCAGCGCATCGTGGAGACGGAGAACTTCATCAACCTGCTGCTGGGGCGCTATCCGCAGCCGGTGCCGCGCGACCCCGCGAGCCTTGCCGCGCCGCTCCCCGCCGACCCCGCCGTGGGCATGCCTTCCCAACTGCTGCGCAACCGGCCCGACATCCGCGCGGCCGAGCTGGAAGTGATCGCTTCACGCTTCGACCTGAAGGCCGCGCGCGCCGCCTTCCTGCCCAACCTGAACATCACCGCAGCCTACGGTTTCCAAGCCTTCGACCCCGCGCTCCTCTTCGAGCACCCCGCGTCGGTGGCGTACCAGGCCGTGGGTGGCTTGATCACGCCGTTGATCAACCGCAACGCGCTGAAGGCGCGGTTCCACGAGGCCAGCGCGCAGCAGCTTGCCGCGATGTACGACTACCAGGAGCGCATCCTTACCGGCCATGTGGAAGTGGTGAACGAGCTGAGCGATCTGGGCAAATTGCGCGAAGCCGGGGATCTGCGCCGCCAGCGCAACGACGTGCTGCAAGCCTCGGTGGGCGTGTCGCGCGAGCTCTACCGCAATGCGAAGGCGGGCTACATCGAAGTGCTGCTGGCCCAACAGAACGCGCTCTCGGCCAACCTGGAACTGGTGGACGTGGAGAAGCGCCAGCGGTTCGCACTGGTGGACCTGTACAAGGCGCTGGGCGGGGGCTGGACGGCGGTGGAGTGATCCGCACCTACTCCACGGCCTGCACCACGATCCGTTTGCCGTTGAACGAAATGGCATCACCAGCGGCTTTGCCTTGGAGCAGCTGTCCGATCGGTGATGCGAGCGAGATGGCGTAGCAGGTGTTGCCCGCCACCTGCACCGGACCCAAGCCGATGGCGATGAAGTAGACGCCCTGATCGGTGGTCACCAAACTGCCGAATGCCACTTGCGCGAAGCTCCGTTCCATGGGAACGCGCTGGCATCGCTACCCGCGCCGAAGGTCTTGATGCGGAACCAACCCTTCTCCATCACCTCGGGGCTGCGGGTGCCCTTCAGCACATCCACCAGCACGCTCAATGGGAGCTGCTCCCCGGCGCGCGCCACCGCGCTCAACGCCTTCTGCGCAGGCACCGTGCCATCGAAATACTTCGGCGGATCCTTGCACACATCGCAGTTGCCGCAGGGTGCGGTGGTCTCCTCGCTGAAATAACTGAGCAGGATGGTACGCCTGCACACCTGCGCCTCGGCGTATTCCTTCATGCGGTCCAGCTTGGCGATCACCACCTCGCGGTAGTGCTGGTCCGCGATCTCCTGCGCGAAGTTCATGTGCGTATGCACGTCGGCATAGCTGTAGAAAAGGATGGTCTCGGCGGGCTTTCCATCGCGCCCCGCACGGCCGATCTCCTGATAGTAGCCTTCCACCGTGCCAGGCAGGTTGTAGTGGATCACGAAGCGCACGTCGCTCTTGTCGATGCCCATGCCGAAGGCGATGGTGGCGCAGATCACGTGCAGCTTCCCTTGGATGAAATCGTCCTGTACGCGGCTGCGTTCCATGGGATCCAGCTTGGCGTGGTAGTAGGCCGCCTTCACGCCGATGCCCTGCAACCTCTCCGCGAGCCTTTCCGCTCCCGCCCGGCTGTTGCAATAGATGATGCCGCACTTGCCCGCATGCCTGCCCACGATGCGCTCGATCGCGCGCCAGCGGTCCTGACCGGGCAGCACGGCGAGCGACAGGTTCGGCCGGTCGAAGCTGCTGATGAAGGTCTGCGGCTCGTGCAACGCAAGGCTGGCGGCGATGTCGCCCCGCACGGCGCGGTCGGCGGTGGCCGTGAGCGCGATAACCGGCACCTGCGGGAAGCGTTCCTTCAGCACCCGCAGCTGCTTGTACTCCGGCCTGAACGAATGGCCCCACGTGCTGATGCAGTGCGCCTCGTCGATGGCGAAGAGGCGGACGCGCAGTTCCTGCAACTGATCCAAAAAGCCCTGCTGGAACAGGCGTTCGGGCGATACGTAGAGCAGCTTCAGTTCCCCATGCCGCAACTGCTGGTGGATGAGGCGCTCCTCGTTGAACTGCAACGAGCTGTTGAGGTAGGCCGCCGCGATGCCGTTGCTCTGCAACGCCTGCACCTGATCCTTCATCAAGGCGATCAGCGGCGACACCACCACCGTGAGGCCGTCCAATGCCAGCGCGGGTATCTGGTAGCACAGGCTCTTGCCGCCGCCGGTGGGCATCAGCACCACCGCATCGCGGCCGCTGAGCACGTGTTCGATGATGCCCTCCTGCTGCGGGCGGAAGCTCTCGTAGCCGAAGTGGCGTTCGAGCAGGGCGTGCGTATCGGCAGCGTTGACGGTTTCCATGGCGATCGGCTGCGGACAAGGTAGTTCCAGCGCGGCAATCGGGCACAGGGCAGGCACATCTATGGCGCGGCACGTATTCAAGTATCCTGCGACCCCGTTGGCCGGTGGCTACACATGTTGGAAAGGCATTGTACGCATCATTCCATTTGTCACTCCGGGCTTGACCCGGAGTCGCGCGAAAGCTTTCTTCATATACATCATCGCGACTCCGGGTCAAGCCCGGAGTGACAAATACGCCCCCCGCAGTGTCCGCTCCGAAGTGTGTATACACCGTAACCC
>JAHBUM010000302.1 GCA_019638075.1 Flavobacteriales bacterium
GGCAGAACAGCCTGAACACGAGCCTGAGCGACCGCACCACCTACCTGAGCGACACGGCTGCGCAATACTCCGCCAGTTCGCGCGACCGCAGCTCCGATAACGGCGACCACCGCATCAACTTCAGGCTGGAGCACAGCTTCGACAGCACGAACTCCATCATTCTTACGCCACGCCTCGGGCTTCAACGCTACAACTCCACAAGCCTTTCCGCATCGGATGTGCGTGATGATGCGGGGCGGCTCCTGAGCAGCACAAGCAACGACAACCGTTCGCGGCGCGATGGCCTCAGCTTCGCCAATTCGCTGCTCTATCGCCGGAAGTTCGCCACACGCGGCCGCACCTTCAGCATGAACCTGAGCACATCGCTGAACAGCCAGTCCACCGAGGGTACATTGCTCGCCGACAACTGGTACCTGACGGACACGGCCAGCACCACCCGCCTCGACCAGCGTTCCGATGGCAGCAACCTCACCCAGCGACACGGGTTGGACGTGAACTACACCGAACCGGTCGGGGAGAAGGGGCAGTTGCAATTCAACGTGGCGCCTGCGATCCAGCTGAGCGATGCCGACAAGCGCACCAACGACATCGATCCGGATACCGGTGAAGAGACGCTGAACACGCGGTTGAGCAACCGTGCGGACAACACCATTCGCACCTTGCGCGGTGGCGTGGGGTACAGGCTGCGCGGCGAACGCCTCTCGTTCAACATGGGCGTGGAAGGGCTTGGCACGGACATGCACAGCGAGCAGACCTATCCGTTCGACATCACCGTGGAGCGCAGCTTCCTGAACGTGCTGCCGAACGCGATGCTGATGTTCCGGCCCGACAAGAACACGCGGCTGCGCCTGAACTATCGCACCAGCACGCGCACACCGTCCATCAGCCAGTTGCAGAGCGTGGTGGACAACACCGACCCGCTCAGGCTCACCACCGGCAACCTCGCGTTGGAGCAGGGCTATCAGCACAGCATCAACCTCAACTTCAACACGAGCGACAGCGCGCGGACGAAGCCGTTCTTCGCCATGTTGATGGTGCAGGCCGAGCAGGACCGCATCAGCAACGTGACCTACGCGCCCCGCGCCGACAGCACGCTGGCCGATGGCACGGTATTGCCCGCAGGCGCGCAGCTCACCATGCCGCGCAACCTCGATGGCTACGTCTCGGGCCGCCTGTTCGGCAACTACACCATGCCGTTCAAAGCCTTGAGGAGCAACCTCAACCTCAGCGCCGGTGGCAGCGTGGAGCGGTTGCCCGGCGCGGTGAACGACGTGGTGAGCTTCACGTGGAACACGAACTGGAACGTGGGCGCCAACGTGAGCAGTAGCCTAAGCAAGAACGTCGACTTCCGCGTGGGCTATTCCGCCAACTTCAACACCGCGCGCAGCGAACTGCGTGCGAGCCTGAACAACGACTACTACCAAGGCCGGTTGAACGGCAGGCTCGTGCTGAACGGCTGGAAGGGCTGGGTGTTGGAGAACGAGCTGAACTACGATCAGTACGTGGGCCTCGGCACCGGCTACGATCAGGACGCCTTCGTGTGGAACGCGGCGCTGGGCCACAAGTTCCTGAAGAACGATGCGCTGGAACTTCGCGTGACGGCCTACGACATCCTGAAGCGCAACGTGAGCGTGAGCCGCGAGGTGAGCGACACGTACATCCAGAACACGGTGACGAACATGCTGCGGCAATACTTCATGCTCACGCTCACGTACAATCTGCGGGCGTTCAAGAGCGTGGCTGCTGCGGGCGGTGCGCCGGAGCCACCGGCCGGGTTCGGGCCTCCCGGCGATCGTCCGTCCGGCCCGCGCTGATCTATCGGATGAGCGATACGGTGCCCTTGCGCGCGATCTCCTTCGTGGGTTCGCAGGGGTCGCGCATACGCATGGTGTACACGTACACGCCCGCAGGCAGCGAGGCTCCGGTCCACCGTTCGTGGATGTCGGTGGTGCGCCAGTGGGCATGGCCCCAGCGGTCGAAGACCTGCAGTTCGTAGCCTTCTTCGGGGATCTCCACCGGCCCCGGCCATTCATCATTGATGTGGTCGCCGTCCGGAGTGAAGGCATTGGGCAGGAACAGGATCGGTTCGGCTATCATGTCGATGGAGACCATCGAGGTATCGTCGCACCGGTTCGGTTGCGTGGAATAGAAGGTGAGATCGTAGATCTGGTAGCGGCGCATGTCCAGTCGCAGGGCACCATAGCACAGATCCAGCACGAGGCTGTCGCCGATGAAGAACGCACAGGAGTCGGAGTTGCTGTTGAAGCGCAGGTCGATGAGGGAGGTGCATGGCACCTGCGCGGCCATGAAGTCGGCTGCGATCCGGGGCCGCACGTACACGCTGTCCAGCGCGGGTTCGCCACCGCATCCGTCGAGGTCGAAACCTTGGAGCGAGACCGGTTGCCAGTAGGGCCGATCGAACGAGATGGAGGGTTGCGCGAGCGAGCTGGTGTCGCCACCGCCCCACTGCCAGTGCAGCAATGCGGCACCCGATGTGGTCACCGCCACGCCAGGCACGCGCAGGCACAGGGTATCGGGTGCGGAGAACGCCACGGTGGGCCCCACGCGCTGCGTCAGGTCGATCTGGGCGGAGAGCATGCAGCCGAGGGCCGTGTTCGTGGCCGTGAGCTGGATGGGGCCTTCGGTGCCCGCTTCGATCTGGATGGAACTGGTGTTCTCCCCGGTGGACCACTCGTACACGTCGGGGGTGAAGCCCCATTGCGGATCGACGGTGAGCAGGGGTGGGTCGGTGGCGCAGTAGGAGGCGTTGCCGAGGATGGTGATGGCCGGGTCGCCGAGGAAGCCGCTGATCCACGAGGGGCATGTGCCGCCGCTCACCAGCACGGTGTATGCGCCCGGGCCGAGCCCTGTGAGCGTGCTGCTGGTCTGGCTCGGGTCATCGATCCATTGCCACGTGTACGGCCCCGGTGTTACCGTGAACCGCACGGATCCATCGTTGGCGCCGGGGCAGGAGATGTTCGTGGTGCT
>JAHBUM010000303.1 GCA_019638075.1 Flavobacteriales bacterium
CCTTCGTTCCTCAGGAGACCCTGCGGAGGTTGGAGCATCCTCCTCACCCTCTTCGCACTCGCATCCACCCTCACCGCCCACGCCCAACTGCTCGATGCCGTGGCGCTGGACAGCATGCGCACCTACCGCAGCTTGGAGAAGGCGTTGCAGGATCCCGACCGGGTGTACCGCCTCGACCTCTCCGGCCAGAAGCTGAAGGAAGTGCCCGAGGGCGTGTTCCTGCTGAAGAACCTGAACGCGCTGGACCTGAGCCACAACAAGCTGAAGGCGCTGCCCGACCGGTTGCAGGAGCTGCGCTACATGCAGGAGTTCCGCGCCTCGCGCAACAAGCTCGCCGAAGTGCCCAAGAGCTTCTGCCGCCTCACGCACCTGAAGCGCCTCGACCTGAGCCGCAACCCCCTCACCGGCCTGCCGAAATGCGTGGGCGCTTTCAAAGAGCTGGTCTCGCTGGATCTCTGGGACACCGACCTCGCCGACTTCCCCGAAGAGATGGCCGAGATGAAAGCCCTTCGCTTCCTCGATCTGCGCGCCATTCAGTTCGAGGTACCCGAGATGGACCACCTCCAGAACCTGCTGCCGGCGGCCAAGATCTTCTTCAGCCAGCCGTGCAATTGCGGGATGTGATGATGGGGTTCATGATGGCCGTGGTAGCTGGAACGTTGGTGGAGCCTATCGGGGTGGTGGGGAGTTCACAGTTGTCCGTTCGCGGTTGTCAGGCTGCTTCCGATGCTCGCAGGACGCGGCTATCTGACAACGGGCAACTGCGAACTGACATCTGACAACTGCGAACGGACAACTGCCTCCCGACCCCGAACGATGACCCCTTCCCTCGCCCTCGAATGGACCTCCGTCCTGCTCAACATCGGCTACGCCTACTTGTTGGGGAAACAGGTGCGGGTGGGCTGGCTGCTGGGTTTTGTGGCATCTGCGATCGGTGTGGGGCTGTATGCCTTGCAGAGCGCGTGGATCATGGCGGGGCTCAACGTGTTCTACGCTGTCATGGGGCTCTACGGCTGGTGGAACTGGGGGCGCGCCGAGGTGGTGAAGGGCGTGGTCCGCTACGCGTTGCAGCGGCATGTGCTGCTGATGCTCATCACCGGGGCGGGCACGGCTGCATTGGTGTGGGGCATGCACGCCATCGGGCAGCCGGGGAAGCTCCTCGGCATGGAAGCCTTCATCGCCTCATCGGCCATGGTGGCCACGTGGATGATGAGCCGCAAGGTGCTGGAGAACTGGCTCTATTGGATCGTGGGTGATCTCGTTGCCGTGGTGTACAACCACCTCATCGGTTATGATGGGTACGCACTGCTCAACGTGGTGTACATCGTGCTTGCCGTGGTCGGTTTCGTCCGTTGGCGGAAGGAGTTGAGCGCAGGTTGAAAGGAGCAGGGGCAGGAGGCAAGATGCGTCATCGCCCCTGCTCCTGAGCTTCGCTACTCCTTCACAAACCTCCCCGTGGCCGTGCGGATGCCATCGCTCAGTTCGATCGCGTAGCTGCCCGTGGCAAGGCCCAGCACATCGATCACCATTCCCGTGGAAGTGGGTTGTGCGTCAACGTCGATGATCCTGCCTGCCGCGTCGGTCACTCGGATGCTCGTAGGCGCGCTCATGCCGACCGGAAGGGTCACGGTGAGCTGGTGCTTCACCGGGTTCGGCGCGAAAGCGAGCACGAGCGGCCGTGGGGTGTCGTTCACGCCGGTGCCGAGCTCGGTGACGATGATGTTCGCGAACGCGTCGGAAGCACCGGCGAGCACGAGCTGGCTTCCGGACAGGGCGATGCTGTTGGCGGGTCCCATGAAGTTGCAGTAGGGTTCCACGCTGTCGGGCGTGCCGTTGTATACCACCAGCCCCGTTCCGTAGGTAAGGCCTTGGAACGCATTGATGTCGCCTGCGATGAAGATGCGGCCGTCCTTCACCACCATCGCGCGGGCCACCGAGGGCGCATCCACCGGTGAAGGGGCTATGTAGTGCTGGATGTTCGGCATCAGCCGCATCCATGTATCCACATCGCCGATGATGCTCGCGAGGCCGAAGGAGGTGCCCATCATGGATACCATGTCGCCCGTGGCGTATAGCGCACCGTCGAGGATAAGCAGGTCGTACACTGTGCCGTCGAGGCCATCGGCCACCTGCCGCCAGCCGGAGTCCATGTAGCGGGCCACGTGCATGATGTCGTTCTCCAGCGACAGGAACTCCCCGGTGAACGCTCCACCGGCGATCAGGTAATTCTCATGGTGTTCCAGCGCGTGGATGGGGCCGTTGAGCACACCGGGCAGTGGCAGCCAGCCACCCTCCTGCAACACCTTCACACCGTAGTCGGTCCCGGCGAACCCGGATCCGCTACCGGCGGCGTACAGCATGCCCTCATGGCTGTGCAGGGCGGTCACTTCGGCCCATTTGCTGGCGAACACCGCCTCGCCGTCCCAGCCCGCATCGGACCAATGCAGCAGGTCGGTCTGCCCGTTGTTGAACGAGCCGCCGATGTAGATCTCGCCATTGAACTCGATCGCGCAGTTGATCACGCCTTCGGGGAGGGTGCCCATCGCGGTATAGCTGCTTCCGTTCCAGCGCGCCGCGCCGTTGCAGGTGGTGCCGCCCGCATCGGTGAACTGCCCCGCCACCAGCAGGTCGCCGTTGGAAAGCGCGAGCACTTCATCCACGGTGCCGTTGGTGCCTTCGCCAAGCGTGTACCAGAGGATGGGGGGCGAGTAACCCGGCTGGATCCACGCCAGTTCATCCGCAGTGAAGCCGTGTTCGGTGGCCCATGCGCTCACCGGAGCCGTGAAACGCTCATCGGCGATGATCTCGGCGAGGTAGCCGGTCTCCATGGCCGCATCGATGCGTTCGGCGAGATCGCGATGACCGCTTTCGATCATCAACTGGCCCACGGCGCAGGCGGTGCCATGCGGGTCGATGAAGATGGGGTTGCGGTAGGGCAGCACATGGTTCTGTGGGA
>JAHBUM010000304.1 GCA_019638075.1 Flavobacteriales bacterium
GCTCTTCCATCAAGGAATTGAGGTGATCGGTGTCATGCACGTAGGCCATCACCTTGCCGGTGAAGATGCCATCGTTGCTCTCGAAGCTGATGGCGCGCATGTTCACGTTGTGCTCGTGGCTGATGATGGTGGTGATCTTGTTCACGAGGCCCACGTCGTCGATGCCGCTGAACTTGATGCCCGCGAGGAACTCCACGGTGTCCTTGCCTTTCCAACGGGCCTTCACGATGCGGTAGGCGAAATTGCTCATGAGCTGCACGGCGTTCCCGCAGTTCACGCGGTGGATCTTGATGCCTTCGTCGGGGCTGATGAAGCCGAACACGTCGTCGCCCGCGATGGGATGGCAGCATTCGGAGAGCTTGTACTCGATCTTCTTCAGGTCGTCGCCCAGCATGAGCGCGGCGTTCTTGTCACTCCCGCGGATCTCGGCCACCACCTCCTCCAACGAGCGTTCATCCCCGGAGGGCTTCGCCTTGGGCAGGTGCAGGCGTCCGGCCTTCACCTGCATGCCTTCGATGGCCTCCGGGTGGTGCTTGCCCCGCGCCACCTGATAGTACAGACTGGTGGTGTCGGCGCAGCCGAAGTAGGCCATCAGTGCCTTCAGGTTGGTGTTGTCCACCTTGGCGCCCCACGTGCGCAACTGGCGCAGCACGGCCTCGCGGCCCACCACGGCCAGCTTCTTCTTCTGTTCACGCAGCGCCTGCTTGATGCGGTGCCGGGCCTTGGCGGTCACCACGTAGGTGAGCCAGTCCTCCTTGGGCTGCTGTTTCCGGCTGGTGATGATCTCGATCTGGTCGCCGCTCTTCAGGGGCTGGCTCAGGGGCACCAGCTTGTGGTTCACCTTGGCGCCGATGCACTGGCGGCCGATCTGCGAGTGTATCTCGAAGGCGAAATCCAGCGCGGTGGCACCCGCGGGCAGGTTGCGCATCTCGCCGTTGGGGGTGAACACCACGATCTCGTCGCTGAAGAGGTCCAGCTTGAAATCGCGCACGAAGTCCACTGCGTTGGTGCCGGTCTCCTCCAGCATCTCGCGGATGCGGCCGAGCCAGTTGTCCAGCGCGTTGCTGTGCTCCTGCTCGTCCTTGTATCGGTAGTGCGCGGCAAGGCCCATCTCGGCCACCTCGTCCATGCGCCTGCTGCGGATCTGCACCTCCACCCAGCGGCCGCCCGGGCTCATCACTGTCGTTTGCAGGCTTTCGTAGCCGTTCGCCTTCGGCGTGCTGATCCAGTCGCGCAGCCGGTCGGGGTTGGGCTGGTAGTAGTCGGTCACGATGCTGTACACCTTCCAGCAATCGGCCTTCTCCAGCTCGGGCCGCGTGTCCACGATGATGCGGATGGCGAACACGTCGTACACCTCCTCGAAGCTGACGTGCTTCTTCAGCATCTTGTTGTAGATGCTGTGTACGCTCTTGGGCCGCCCCTTGATCTCGTACTTGAAGCCCTCCTTGTCCATGGCCTCGCGGATGGGCAGGTTGAAGCGGCTGATGAAGCGCTTGCGCACGGCCTCGCCCTTCTTCAGCTTGGCGCTGATCTCCTCGAAGATGGCGGGCTCCTTGAACTTCAGCGAGAGGTCTTCGAGCTCGCTCTTGATGTTGTAGAGACCGAGGCGGTGCGCCAGCGGGGCGTAGAGGAAGAGCGTCTCGCTGGCGATCTTCAGCTGTTTGTCGCGCGCCATGCTGTCCAGCGTGCGCATGTTGTGCAGGCGGTCGGCCAGCTTCACGAGGATCACGCGCACGTCCTGCGCCAGCGTCATCAGCACCTTGCGGAAGTTCTCGGCCTGTATGCTGTCCGTGCCGAACTGCATGCCGCTGATCTTCGTGAGGCCGTCGATGATGGTGGCCACGGTGGGGCCGAAGAGGTCCTTCACGTCATCCAGCGTGAGGTCGGTATCCTCCACGGTATCGTGCAGCAGCGCGGCCACCACGCTGATGGCGCCCAGCCCGATCTCTTCGGCGCAGATCCGCGCCACGGCGATGGGGTGGTAGATGTACGGCTCGCCGGTCTTGCGCCGCTGATCCTTGTGCGCTTCAACGGCGATGTTGAACGCCTTGCGGATCATGCGGCTCTCTTCCGGGGTGCGCTCGCCCCGGATGGAGCGTAGCAGGCCACGGTAGCGGCGCAGGATCTCCGCGCGTTCCTTCACAAGGTCGATCTCCACTTTTCTCTCCACGGATATGCTGCCGTCCTTCATGCCCTTCACGTCGCTTATCAGCCGAAAGTTAACGCGTCACGTTCACGCGAACGGAACAGCGGGCAGCACTTCGCCGCGCACCTCGCCGAAGCCGATGCGCACACCATCCTTTTCGCAATGCCCGCGCATCACAAGGGTGTCGCCGTCCAGCAGGAATTTCCGCTCGCTGCCGTCGTGCAGCTTCAGGGGCTTGGTGCCCTTCCACGTCAGTTCCAGCAGGCTGCCGTAGCTGTCCTCGGTGTCGCCGCTGATGGTGCCGCTGGCCATGAGGTCGCCGCTGCGCACGTTGCAGCCGTTCACCGTGTGGTGTGCCAGTTGTTGGGCCATGCTCCAGTACAGGTGCTTGAAGTTGCTGCGGCAGATCACCGTTCCACGCCCGTCCTTGGTGGCGATGGATGCTTCCAGCGCGATGTCGAAATGGCGATCGCCCTGCTGTTGCAGGTAGGGCAGCACGGGTGGATCCTGCACGGGCGAGGCCACGCGGAAGGGCTCCAGCGCATCCAGCAGCACCACCCATGGGCTCATGCTGCTGCCGAAGCTCTTGCCAAGGAAGGGGCCGAGCGGCACGTACTCCCACGCTTGGATGTCGCGCGCGCTCCAGTCGTTGAAGAGGACCAGCCCGAGGATGTGGTCCTCGGCTTCGGCCGTGCTGATGCGCTGGCCCAGCGGTTTGCCATCGAAGGTGATGAAGCCCACCTCCAACTCCATGTCCAGCTGGCGCGTGGC
>JAHBUM010000305.1 GCA_019638075.1 Flavobacteriales bacterium
GTCTCCTTGGTGGGCGCCTGCCGGACCTGTGAGGCATGGCTGCTGAGTGGGCCGCTCGAAAAGCTCAAAGCTCCAAGGCTCAAACTTCAAGCTCCAAGGCGGCTTGGAACTTGAAGCTTGATGGACGGTGCAGGAGCGATCCGTTCCGTGCAGAAGTTGCGGAGGCAGGCATTCCCTGACAACCGACATCTGACAACCGACCCCTATCTTGGCACCATGCTTCGCCGGATAATGCTTGTGGCCGTGATCGCGCTGGTGCTTCTAGCGCCAGCCGGGGCGTGGGCCCAAGGCTGCGCCATGTGCAAGGCCGTGGTGGAAAGCGGCGAAGCATCGGGCAACGTCTTCGGCGGGCAGCAATCGGTGGGCAAGGGCCTCAACATGGGCATCCTGTACCTGATGGCCGTGCCCTATGTGCTGCTGTTCCTGCTCTTCCGCAAGCGCATCATGGGCTTCGTGAAGGAGTTCGCGGGGGCGCAGGGGTGACGGACATCGCCACTTCCTAACGACCTTCGCAGGGTGCCGAGTGGCATCCTTTTCTTTTTCCCATGATCACGTCTTCCACCCCCGTCCGCTTCACCTTAGCTGCCGCAGCCTTCATTCTTGCCGCACCGACCCATGCCCAACAGAAGGCTCCCTTCACCTACCATGACATGCTCCTGCTCGACCGCATCAGCGGCCTTGCGGTGGATCCCGCAGGAACGAAGGCGCTCTTCAACGTGCGAGCCACCGACATGGAGAACAACCGGGGCACAAGCAGCCTTTGGCTGAAAGACCTGACCGCGCCAACGAGGCCCGAAGTGAAAGTGGCCGCGAGCGAAGGCGGCGCGTTCGATGTACAATGGGCGGCCGACGGAAGCGGCTTCTACTTCCTGAGCGCACGTGGCGAAGGCGGCACCACACAGGTGTGGAAGGCCGATGCGCAGGGCAACAACGCCATGCAGATCACCGACCTGATGCTGGATGTGGAAACGTACCGCGTGGCACCGAACGGCTCCGGGATCGTGGTGGCGCTCGCCGTATTCCCCGAATGCAAGGGCAACGAGATCGTATGCACTGCGGAACGACTGAAAGCGAAGCAAGCCGTGAAGAGCAGCGGCCAGCTACACGACAAACTCTTCCTGCGCCATTGGGACACGTGGAAGGACGGCACGCGCAACCATCTCTTCTATCTGCCGCTGCCCGATGCCACCGCATCGCCCGTGGCGCTTACCGATGGCTTCGATGGCGATGTGCCTTCCAAACCCTTCGGCGGCAACGAGGACTTCGCCATCGGCAAGGATGGCCGCACCGTGTACTTCAGCGCGCGCGTGGCCGGGAGCACCGAGCCGTGGAGCACCAACTTCGACCTCTTCAGCGTGCCGGTGAGCGGTGGTGAACTGAAGAACCTCACCGCGAGCAACCCCGCATGGGATGCCGCACCGGTGATCTCCCCCGATGGCACCAAGCTCGCGTACAAGGCGATGGCTCGTCCCGGCTACGAGGCCGACCGTTACCAACTGAAGGTGACGGACCTTGCCACCGGCACCACCACGGATGTGGCCCGCACATGGGACCGCAGCGCGGCGAGCCTCGCTTGGAGCCGTGATGGTAAAAGCCTGCTGGTGACCGCTGATGACATCGGCAAGCACCGCCTCTTCCGCATCGACATCAAGACCAATGTGGTGACCGCGCTGAGCAAGGACGGCCACCTCGATGCCTTCGTGGAAACGCCGAAGGGCTTCGTGTTCCAGAAGAGCGGCCTCAGCGGCCCGGCGCAACTCTACGCCGCCGCACCCAAAGCCAGACTGATCGACGAAGGCGCCACGGTGCTCACGCAGGTGAACGCGTCCCTCAAGGAAAAAGCCTTCGGCGCCTACGAGCAGTTCAGCTTCGCGGGCTGGAACAACGAAACGGTACACGGCTACGTGCTGAAGCCCGCGAACTACACCGAAGGCAGGAAATATCCGGTGGCCTTCCTGATCCACGGTGGCCCGCAGGGCAGCTTCGGCGATGGCTGGAGCTTCCGCTGGAACCCGCAGACCTACGCTGGTGCGGGCTATGCCGTGGTGATGATCGACTTCCATGGCAGCACCGGCTACGGGCAGGCGTTCACCGATGCGATCAACCAGCACTGGGGAGATCGCCCGTTGGAAGACCTTCAGAAAGGTCTCGCCTTCGCACTGGGCAAGTACAGCTACCTCGATGGTGCGCGTGTGGCCGCGCTCGGCGCCAGCTACGGCGGCTACATGGTGAACTGGATCGCGGGCCGCTGGGCCGATGCCTTCCAATGCCTCGTGTCGCACTGCGGCATCTTCGATACGCGCATGATGGGCTACGCCACCGAGGAGCTGTGGTTCACCAATTGGGAGAACGGCACCGACGTGTTCAGCCAGCCCGCCGAATACGACATCTTCAACCCCATGATGCACGCCCGCGACTGGCGCCTGCCCATGCTGGTGATCCACGGCGACAAGGACTTCCGCGTGCCGCTGGAACAGGGCATCGGTTCATTCACGGCCTGTCAGGCGAAGGGCGTCGAGAGCAAGTACCTGCGCTTCCCCGATGAGAACCACTGGGTGCTGAAGCCGCAGAACTCCATGCTCTGGCACAGCACCGTGTTCGACTGGTTGGATCGGCACATCGGGACGGAGCGGTAGGTGATGCCTCGATCCGAAGTGGTTACGACGACTGCGGCCGGGCTTTCATGACCCCGGTCCTGGCCGCTTCAATGCGACCATGGAATGCCCGTGAGCAACGTATCGCCGCCAGCGGTGGGCACCTTGGCACAGGCCACCATGGTGCCACCGGGGCATACGTTCCAGCGCACCATCCCTTCATCGATGTCGCGCCCGAACGCCACGGGGCCGAGTGCGCCGGAGTGCAGGGCCACGTACAGTGCGCAGGTCTTCTGGGTGATGTGGAACCGCATGATGTCGCG
>JAHBUM010000306.1 GCA_019638075.1 Flavobacteriales bacterium
AGACGCCGTACTACTACAGCACCTTCGAGGAGGAGAACGAGAGCGTGCGCAGCGACCGGAAGAAGATCGTGGTGCTGGGCAGCGGCCCCAACCGCATCGGGCAGGGCATCGAGTTCGACTACTGCTGCGTGCATGGCGTGCTGGCGGCCAAGGAGCTGGGCTACGAGACCATCATGATCAACTGCAACCCGGAGACGGTGAGCACCGACTTCGACACCGCCGACAAGCTCTACTTCGAGCCGGTGTTCTGGGAGCACATCTACGACATCATCCTGCACGAACAGCCCGAGGGCGTCATCGTGCAGCTCGGCGGGCAGACTGCGCTGAAGCTCGCCGAGAAGCTGCACCGCTACGGCATCCCCGTCATCGGCACCAGCTTCGAGGCGCTGGACATGGCCGAGGACCGCGAGCGCTTCAGCAGTTTGCTGCGCGACCTCGGCATCCCGTACCCCGCGTTCGGCGCGGTCAACAACGCGGAGGAGGCCATCGCCCTCAGCCGCCAGCTGGGTTTCCCGCTGCTGGTGCGGCCCAGCTACGTGCTCGGCGGGCAGAAGATGAAGATCGTCATCAACGAGGACGAGCTGGAGGCGCAGGTGCTGGACATCCTCCGCCTGATGCCCGACAACAAGATCCTCATCGACCATTTCCTCGACGGCGCCATCGAAGCGGAGAGCGACTCCATCTGTGACGGCGGCATGGTGCGCATCATCGGCATCATGGAGCACATCGAACCGGCGGGCATCCATAGCGGCGACAGCAATGCGGTGTTACCTCCTTTTGACCTCAGCGAGAAGGTGATCCAGCAGATCCGCGAGCACACCCACAAGATCGCCCTCGCCCTGAAGACCGTGGGCCTCGTCAACATCCAGTTCGCCATCAAGGATGAGGTGGTGTACGTGATCGAGGCCAACCCCCGCGCCAGCCGCACCGTGCCCTTCATCGCCAAGGCCTACGGCGAGCCGTACGTCAACTGGGCCACCAAGGTCATGCTCGGCCACAAGCTCAAGGACTTCGCCTTCAAGCCCCATCTGGACGGGTACGCCATCAAGGTGCCCGTCTTCAGTTTCGACAAGTTCCCGAATGTGGACAAGTCCCTTGGACCTGAAATGAAATCGACTGGTGAAGCCATCTACTTCATCAAAGACTTGAAAGACCCCTTCTTTAGACAGGTGTATGGAGAGCGGTCAATGTACTTGAGTAGGTAGGCCATCCTGAGCGTAGTCGAAGGGTGGGCGTGCCCCCTCGCAAAGCCTCGGGGTCGCGTGCTTCGCTTTAGCTGCTTCGGTTCGGCGGGTGTTGCACCGGCTGCGGGGTCTGCTCGTGCCTCGCAGCCTCCTCGCACGGGCAACACCTGCGCCTCACCTTCAGCAGGCTGCCGCTACGCCCGCTCACGCGGCTCTCGTCTTGGAACAGATGCTCTAGGTCCAAATCAGGATCAATGGCACGAACTCGGCAGAGCAAGGCGACGAAGACCTTGCGGTGATTACGCCGATACCTTTGTGCTGCATGAAGCTGATTGTCCGCAACATGGTCTGCGACCGCTGCAAGGCGGCCGTGCAACGCGTGCTTGATGCACGCGGACTTCCAGTGGCGCATATCGAACTGGGAGAGGTGCATCTGCGACGCGAAGCCACGGAGAGTGAAATGCAGGCGCTACAGGATGATCTGCTCGCTGCCGGTTTCGAGCTGGTGCATGATCGTGAAGCGGCCATCATCGCACGCATCAAGGCGGCCATCGTGAAATTGGTGCATCATGGCGATGCCGCGCAGGGCCGCGTGAAGTTGAGCGAGCACCTCGCTTCCGCCTTGGACCGGGACTATTCCACGATCACCACCCTGTTCACGCAGGTGGAAGGCATCACCATCGAACAGTATTTCCTGCTCCAGCGGATCGAGCGGGTGAAGGAGCTGATCAGGTACGATGAACTGACCATGAGCGAGATCGCCGACAGTACAGGCTTCAGCAGCGTGGCGCACCTCAGCGGCCAGTTCAAGAAGCTCACCGGCATGACGCCTTCGGCCTTCAAGACCTTGGGCGGCGGGCGCACCCCGCTGGACCGGGTGGGCGGGTGATGTAAACATTCCCGATCACGATGTAACGCGGAAGGCCATCGGTCTCCGGTGCTTTGTACCATCGAAACCAAGCACAGGACCATGAATCGGACGAACATCCTCCTGCCCCTGACCGGCATACACAGCGCCCACTGCGCCACCCGCGCGGAGAAGGCCCTGCACACCATCCCGGCCCTTGCCGATGCCAGCGTGGACCTCGCCGCCAAGGTGGCGAGGCTCGGTGCCGATGCGTCCGCACAAATCGTGCGTGAAGCCGTGGCCGCCATCCGCGCCGCCGGTTACCAAGTGCCCATGGAACAGCACCGCTTCACCACCTCCAACATCACCTGCAACGGGTGCTCCAACAGGGCCACCAGCCTGCTCAACGACCTGCCCGGTGTGGTGAGCGTGCGGATCGACCACGCGAGCCGCTCCGCCGAACTGGAAGTGGTGGAGGGAATGCTCACCGATCGGGACCTGTCCGATGCACTGCGGCCCGCCGGTTACGATCTGCTGCCCGCCGCCTGAGCCCTCGCCGCCATGAAGAACGACAGCAGCACCATCACGATCCCCGTGGAGCACATGGACAGCGAGCATTGTGCGCTGATCGTGGACAAGGCGCTGGCCGCGGTGCCCGGCGTGGATGCCCACCGCGTGGAGGTCAACAACCGCAGCGCCATCATCGAGAGCGCCACACCGGTGGAGACCGTCCGTAAGGCCATTCAGGCCATCCGCGACAACGGCTACGACGTGCCCACCGTGAAGCGCACCTTCCCGGTGACCGGCATGACCTGCGCCAGCTGCGTGGCCAGCGTGGAAAGCATGCTGCTGG
>JAHBUM010000307.1 GCA_019638075.1 Flavobacteriales bacterium
GGGCGGTCGCAGGCACCTACTACCTTCGGCTCCCTGCAACCGCGTAGGTGCCGCACTGACAACTGACAACCGACAACTGCCCCCCCAATGGCACCATCCACCGCCGATCTGCTCAACACCCTGCGCACCGGCGACCGGGGGGCATTGGCGAAGGCCATCACGCTGATCGAAAGCACACGGCCCGTGGACCGCGAAGCGGCGATCGAACTGCTGGGGCAGGCTCTCCCGTTTAGCGGCTCCGCCATGCGGCTGGGCATCACAGGCATCCCAGGCGTGGGCAAGAGCACATTGATAGATGCGTTCGGTAGGCACGCCATCGCGCAGGGCCGCCGCGTGGCCGTGCTGGCCACCGACCCCAGCAGCCAACGCACCGGCGGCAGCATCCTGGGCGATAAGACACGCATGGAAGGGCTTTCGCGTTCCGCCGATGCCTTCATACGCCCCACGCCCAGCAGCGGCATGCTCGGCGGCGTGGCGCGGCGCACACGCGAGACCATCCTGCTGTGCGAGGCCGCAGGCTACGACCTGGTCCTCGTGGAGACCGTGGGCGTGGGCCAGAGCGAACTGGATGTGGACGGCATGACCGACCTGAACCTGCTGCTGACCATCGCGGGTGCCGGGGATGAACTGCAGGGCATCAAGCGCGGCATCATGGAAAGCGCCGATGCGATCGTGATCACCAAGAGCGGATCATGGGATCCCAAGGCATTGGCGGAAACGCGTAGCGCGCTTCGCCACGCGATCCCCTTCCTGCCCCCTCGCGAAAGCGGCAGGCGCCCCGAGGTGCTGCTGACCGATGCGCTCGCCGGCACCGGCATACCCGAACTGTGGCAGCATGTGCAGGGCCTGTTCCTGAAGGACGAGGAAAGCGGATACCTCCAAACACGACGCACCGCACAGAACGTCCGCTGGATGGAGCAGGCCATCGGCGAAGGTCTTCAGACCCTGCTGCGCGATACCCCCGGCATGGCCGCACTGCTCGCAGCACAACAGGAACTGGTGCGCACCGGGAAGACCAGCGCGTTGCAGGCTGCTGATGTGATCCTTGGTCGCTTCAGAGGCTGATGGTCAGTTATCGGTTGTCAGTTATCGGTTGTCAGGAATGCCTGCTTCCGTGGCTTCTGCACGAAATGGATCGTTCTCACACCGCAACCGCACCAAGCGTCAAATTCCAAGGCTCAAGTTCCAAGCTCGAAGCGGCTTTGGAAGCCTTGAAGCTTTGAGCCTCCCATCAAGGAGCTTCCCACCAAGGAGTCAGATCCCCTTCTCTTCTGGAGAGGGGTTAGGGCCTGCCCGCCTATGGCGGGGTGAGGTCCACCACCAAGGAGACTGTGACAACTGACAACCGACAACTGGCATCAGAACAACCGTCGCACGTCTTCCTTGATCACCACCAAGCACTCCTGCGAGGGGGTATGCGAGAGCTTGGACACGTTCTCGAAGATGCGGCGGCTCAGTTCGGTGCCCGATGGCGTATCACCCGTCTGCTCGTAGCTGAGGTTGACGAGGCGGATGGTCTCCTCCTTGGCCTGTCTCACCTTCGCCCAGGCTCTGTCGCTCACATAGATCTGCTGGGTCACGTTGTGCTCGAACTCCTCGCGGATGGTGGCCACCAGCTCGGCGTGGAACATGCGCGAGCTCATGCTGCCCTTATGTACGCGCAGCACCAACGCGCCGGGCGCGATGCGTTCGGCGAAGAGCGCCAGCCGCTCGTAGGCCTGCAACCGCAGCGGCAGCGTGTGCTTATGGTCGTCCTTGCGCAGCTCGGTGATGCGCTCCGCAGTGCGCTCGGCCGCACGGCCATTGATGAACTGTTTGAGGATGTAGAAGGCGGTGAGGAAGACCACCACGGATGGCATCAGGGCCACCAGAATGAGCACGACGGGATCGTTCATGGTTGAAAAAGCGGTGGACGAATATCGGGATCCGGCGTCGCTCGTAGGAAGAACGCCCCGGAGGGCTTCCTTAGTTTTGCGCCCCAACAAAGGACCGTTGCGGCCCACCGGACCGCCGTCCTCCCCCAACCAGCGATCATGCGCCTATCCCCGACCGTTGCCGCCATCGCCGAACCGGCCACGCTGCTGATGGCCCGCCGGAGCCGCGAACTGCGCGCGCAAGGCCGCGACATCATCGACCTCAGCCTCGGCGAGCCCGACCACGACCCGCCCGCCTTCGCGCTTGAGGCCGCACACGAGGCCCTGCGCGGCCCTTGGCACAAGTACCCGCCGGTGAACGGCTACCTCGATCTGCGGCAGGCCATCGCCACCAAGTTCGAGCGCGACAATGGCCTGCACTACACGGCCGACCAGATCGTGGTGAGCACCGGTGCCAAGCAGGCCCTGATCAATGTGGTGATGAGCCTTGTCGGACCCGGCGATGAAGTGGTGATCCCCGCGCCGTACTGGGTGAGTTATTCGGAACAGGTGCGCCTGTGCGGCGGGAAGCCGGTGATCGTGCATTCCACGCTGGAGGAGAACTGGAAACCGCCCATCGCGCGCATCGCCGCTGCGGTGAACGAGCGCACGCGCCTGATCATGTTCAGCTCGCCGTGCAACCCCAGCGGCAGCGTGCTCACCCCGCAGGAACTGGAGGAACTGGCCGACGTGGTGCGCCGATACCCCGAGCTGTACGTGATCGCCGACGAGATCTACGAGCACATCGTGTTCGAGGGTGCGCATCTCAGCTTCGCCACGCTGCCCGGCATGGCAGAGCGCACCATCACCGTGAACGGCCTGAGCAAGGCTTTCGCCCTCACCGGCTGGCGCTTGGGCTACATCGGTGCGCCGCTGTGGATCGCGCAGGCCGCCATGAAGGTACAGGGGCAGTTCACCTCCGGCACCAACAGCATCG
>JAHBUM010000308.1 GCA_019638075.1 Flavobacteriales bacterium
CGCACAGGGCACCTCATCGCCGCCAACGGCGGAACACACGACACCTGTGGATCGAACGGTCAACGTGCGATCAACGGCCGTGCGGATCAGCAGCGGGGCGGCTGGATCAGGCCGTAACGATGGCCTGTGAGGGGATCGTCGTCGCCATGGACGACATGGGCCGGCGCTTGGAACGAAGGCGCGTTCGGCGCCGGGGCGCCCACGGCCAACACCATCGTCGGGAGGTTGTCACCGGCCGGATGATGATGGTGGAAGGGCAGCTGATCGTGCGTGCTGTCGCCGTTCTCGGTGTGCTCCTTGTCCACATAGTGCAGTACGAGGAAATCCACCACGCCGATCCCGGGCGAACGCTCCTTGTGCTGGAAGTAGTGACCGAAGAGGGCGGGCAGCCGCCCCGCGTCCGGCATCAGCACCAGCCCGTAGGCGAGCACAATGAGGAGGGAGGACAGCTTGCGGCGCATGGATCAGGACAGGGCGCAAATGTACGGTGGCTCACCCCTCCGCGTTCCGTGCCTTCCGCTCGAACCAGATGCACGTGGTCATATCGTTCATCACGTTCAGCGATGACCGCACCATGCCCAGGATGCGGTCCACGCCGATGATGATGCCGATGCCTTCCACGGGGATGCCCACGCTGCTCAGCACCGTGGCCAGCACGATCACGCCCGCGCCCGGCGCCGAGGGCGTGCCGATCGATGCCGCCACCGTGGTCACCACCATCATCACGATCGCGGGTGTGCCCAGATCAAGCCCGTAGACCTGCGCCAGGAAGATCGCGGCGATGGCCTGGAACGCCGCCGTGCCGTTCATGTTGATGATCGTGCCCACCGGCACCACAAAGCGCGCGATGCTCTCGCGGATGTGGAAGCGCTCCATCGCCGTCTTCAGGCTCAATGGCATCACCGCCGCCGAGCTGGCCGTGGAGAAGGCCAGCAGCATCATGTCGCGGCAACCCGCGAGGAATTTGCCGGGCTTCACGCCGCACCACCACGATACCAGCACGTTGGACAGCGCCAGCAGGGCCATGGACAGCAGCACGGCGAACACGTACATGCCCAGACCGCTCAGGGCGCTCCACCCCACGGAGGCCGTCACCTGGCACATCAGGCCGAACACCGCGAGCGGCGCCAGCTTCATGGCCCAGCGGATGATCGTCATGCAGATCTCCTGCACCGCGCCCAGCAGGCGGATCACCGGTTCGGCGGTGGGTGCATCCAGCGAGAGCATGGCGATGCCCGCGATGATGGCGAAGGCCACGATGCTGAGCATCTCGCCGGAGACCATCGACGCCAGCGGGTTCTCCGGCAGCAGGTCGGTGATGAACGAGGTGACCGTGGGCCGTTCGGTGGCGATGGCGGGCGCCGACACATCGGTGGCCCAACCCTGCGCCGCGAGCAGATCGCCCGGCCGCAGCCACGATGCCACGCCGATCCCGATGATGATCGCGGCCACGGTGAAGATCAGGAAGAACATGGCGACCTGCGGTCCCAGCACCTTCAGCTCGGCGGGATCGCCGCCTCCCACGATGCCACGGATCACCGAACTGACCACCAGCGGGATCATGATCATCTGGATCAGCCGGATGAACAGCAGGCCGGGCAACGCCAGCCAGTCGATGAGCGGTGCGGCGATGCGCGACGGCACCAAGGCCGCGTCCCCGCTCAGCGCCACGCCCAGGCCGATGCCGAGGAACATGGCGATGAGCACCTTCAGCCACAGGCGCGTTTCCACCAGCCGCTGCAGGTGGCGATACATGTCCTGCAAGGCGAGGATGGGGCGTGGTGCGCTGGTATCGGTCATGCGGATGGAACGGCGGCGAAGTTACCGGCACATGCGCACCGCCTACCGCCCCTCCTTCGCCTTCTCCCTGAAGTACCTACGGAAGAACCAGTTGCGCTGAAGGGCCTTGAGGTCCTCCTCCAGCAGATAGCTGCTGCGCTCCAGCTGTTGCAGGGTGCGGCGCACGTCACCGGCCACGGCGGTGTCGCGGCTCAGCGCATGGCCCAATCCGCCGGGCGTGTTGAGGCCCTCGGCGAAGCGGTCCACCTGGGCCGCAGCCTGGGTGAGACTGTCCGCCAGGTGCTGCATGGTGGTGAGCCAGTCGCGCACCTGCCGCTCGGCGGTGGGATCGCCCACCAGCAGGCCGATCACACCCTTGCCCGCGCTCACGTCGGCCAGCACACCTTCCACGTTGGTGGTGGCCGACCGCAGTTGCGCGGCGGAATGGCCCAGGTCGCCCAGTGCAAGGCGCACCTGCCCGGCCAATGCCGTATCGCCCAGCAGATGGGTCAGGCCACCGGGGGCGTTCAAGCGTCCGCTCAGTTGGCGCAGGTCGTCGGTGATGGCCGCCATGTTGGCGTTGGTGCGGTCCAGCGTGCGCATCATCAGGTCGGTGTCCAGCGGTACGCTGCTGCGCAGGTGCGTGCCATCCTGGACCGGGGATCCATCGCCGTCGCCCGGACCGAGGTTCACCAGTTTGCTGCCCATCAGCCCGTCGTTGCCGAGGCTGGCGATGGCGTTGCTGCGGATGTGCCCGGCATCCTGCTCGCGGATGTCCATCGTCACCAGCACGGCGGTGTCGCTCACGATGCGGATGGAGCGTACGGTGCCCACGTTGATGCCCGCGTAACGCACGTTGTTGCCCGGCCGCAACCCGCTCACCTGCCCGAAGTGCGCGCTCACCGTGACGGTGCTGCGGAACAGGCTGCGCTTGGCGCCGAGCAGGTAGAGGCCCAGCACCAGCACCACGGTACCGGCCAGCACGAACAGTCCCAGGCGCAGGTGATCGGTCTTCTTGGCGGCCATGCGGTGCAAAGTAGGGTGGACGATCAGAAGATCAGACAATAGAT
>JAHBUM010000309.1 GCA_019638075.1 Flavobacteriales bacterium
GATGTAAGTAATGCCCATCTTCTTGAAGCGGCAATACTTCTCCTTCTTGGTCTCGATCGCGATCGGCGTGAGATAGCGGATCTCGCTGTTGTCTGCTGCCATGGCGCTTAAGCGTTGCTTGGTTCAACGGTTTCTTTCTTCGCGGTGCGCTTGGTACGGCGCTTCTCGGCGAAGGCGATGTGATGCTTGTCCATCACGATGGTGAGGAACCGGATCACGCGCTCATCACGACGGTATTCGGTCTCGAGCTTCGCCACGAGGGATGCCTCGCTCTCGAACTCGATCAGGTGGTAGAAGCCCGAGGACTTCTTCTGGATGGGATAGGCGAGCTTGCGCATCCCCCAGCTCTCTTCGTGGTGGATCTTGCCACTGCCTGCTTTGATCAGGTCTTTGAACTTTTTAACCGCCTCCTTTGTCTGATCCTCAGACAAAACGGGAGTAAGAATGAAGACGGTCTCGTACCGGTTGGTCATTGCCTTTCGGTTGATTTTGGGGCGCGAAGGTAGGAAAATACCGTGGAACCACAAGCGGCTGAGACAAAGGGGAATAGCCTCGGAGCGGGGTAAGGGGCGAGTTTTTTAGCGGCAAGTGGTCAGTTGTCGGTTGTCAGGGGGCAGTTGTCAGGGAATGCCTGCTTCCGTGGCTGCAATGGGGGCGGACCGCACCAAGCTTCAAGGCACAAGGCTCAAGTTCCAAGCTCCAAGCCGCTTTGGAGCTTGAAACTTTGAACTTCCCACCAAGGAGCCACACCAAGGAGACTGACAACTGCCCCCTGACAACCGACAACTGCCCCCGCCCCCCTTTCCACAGGTGTTGATATTCGATCCCCGGCAGCGGAACACGGGCTTCTATCTTCGCCCCACTTCCATGGACCAGTTCGTCGTAAGCGCCCGCAAGTACCGCCCAGCCACCTTCGACACTGTTGTTGGCCAGGAGGCGGTCACCAGCACGCTGAAGAACGCCATCCGCAGCAACCACCTCGCTTCGGCCTTCCTCTTCACCGGTCCGCGCGGGGTGGGCAAAACGACGTGCGCGCGGATCCTCGCCCGCACCATCAACTGCGAGAACCTCGGCGAGGATCTCGTGGCCTGCGGGCAGTGCGCACCGTGCAAGACCTTCGAGGAGGGTCACAGCCTCAACATCTTCGAGCTGGACGCCGCCAGCAACAACAGCGTGGACGACATCCGCAACCTGATCCTGCAGGTGAGCATCGCGCCGCAGGTGGGCACCAAGAAGGTGTACATCATCGACGAGGTACACATGCTCAGTTCGGCGGCCTTCAACGCGTTCCTGAAGACGCTGGAGGAACCGCCCTCCTACGCCATCTTCATCCTGGCCACTACGGAGAAACACAAGATCCTGCCCACCATCCTGAGCCGCTGTCAGGTGTTCGATTTCCGGCGGATCACGATCTCGGACATCAGCAGGCACCTCGCCAGCATCGCGCAGAAGGAAGGCATCGAGGCCGAGCCGCAGGCCCTGCACGTGATCGCGCAGAAGGCCGACGGCGGTTTGCGTGATGCGCTCTCGATCTTCGATCAGCTCGTGAGCTTCAGCGGCAACAGGCTCACCTATCAGGATGTGGTGAAGAACCTGAACGTGCTGGACCACGAGCACTACTTCAGGATCACCGACAGCATCATACGCGGCGACATACCGGCGGTGCTGGTGGAGTACAACACCATCCTGCAACAGGGCTTCGATGGGCACCTGTTCGTGGCCGGATTGGGCCGCCACTTCCGCGACCTGCTCGTGAGCCAAGACCCGCGCACGTTGCCGCTGTTGGAGGTGGGCGAAGACCTCACCGCACGCTACGGCGATCAGGCCCAGCGCGTGGACCGCGACCTGCTGGTGCGTGGGCTGGACCGTCTGGCCCAATGCGACAGCCAGTACAAGGCCAGCAAGGAGCCACGCCTGCTGGTGGAGCTTGCGCTGGTGCAGTTGTGCCGCATCACCACCGGAGCCGACACGGCTGCCAACGTGGAAAAAAAAAGCCCTGACGTCAGCATAGCGGCTCCTACAGCGCCGAAACCGGCCGTTGCAGCAGCGCCTCCCGCCCCTGCTGCGCCTCCTGTACGCCCCGTTACCGCGCAACCGCAACAGCCCGTCGCCGCCTCTATTGTGCGTGAACCGGCCCCTTCTGACTACACGCCGAAACGACGGCTTGCAGGACAAGTAAGCATCAAGGGTACGGTGGCCGCAGCCGCTGTGGAAGCCACGCCAGCAGCGCCGCTGGAGGCCGACAGTGGCACCGGCATGCCCGCCAGCAGCAAAGAGGTGAACCCGGCCCTCCTGCTGAAGGTGTGGCGCGACTACGCCCTTGTGCAGAAGCAACGCAACCGCGACAGCCTGCATGCCACCCTGATGGCGCGCGAGCCGGTGGTGAGCGGCCCCGGCCGGATCGCCTTCCCGATCGTGAACGCCGTGCAGGGCAACTACATGCGGCAGGAAAAGCCCGAGCTGCTCGGCTTCCTGCGCCGCGAGATCGGCGATCCGGGCCTCGAGCTGGATGTGATCACCGAAGCGCCCAGCGAACAGCAGCGCCCCGTAACGCCCATGGCGAAATTCAAGGTGCTGGCCGCGAAGAACCCCGCACTGCTGAAATTGCGCGAGGAACTGGATCTGGATCTGGGGTGAGTTTCGTCCATGCGCACAGCCTTAATGCTCCTTGCAACCGTGCTGGTCGGTTGCGGGTCGGGTATGAAGGTGAGCCGGAAGAAGCTTGTACCGGTCCACACGGGTTTCACCGACACGTACCATGTACGACCAGTTCGCACGCAGCACACGCACCAACCCGTCTCAGACCTGTTGCGCACCTTCGACCTGAGGAATA
>JAHBUM010000031.1 GCA_019638075.1 Flavobacteriales bacterium
ACAGGCCCGCGACCGCAGCGGCGGCAGGCACGGCAACAAGGGCGTGGACTGCGCGGTGGCCGTGTTAAAGATGGTTGCGTTGAAGCACCGCAAGGGCTGACTTCCGGCCATAACCGCGATCTTGCGCGGGTAAAGCTCCGCCCATGCTGAAGCGTCCGGTACTCCTGCTCGCGTTCCTTTCCTGCGCACCGCTGTTCTCCGCTGGTCAGGAACAGTCCGATGTGGTGCTTGAAGAACTGTCGTGGGAGGTATCCAACCACTACTCCGCCCTGTTCAACGGAACGATGCGGCCCACGCCCGTCGCGTTCATCATGGAGGACATGGACGAGCCACGGAACAAAGAGGTGGAGAACAGGGTGAAGATGCGGCTCGGTCAGTTCCTGATCCAGCGCAGCCGGGCGGCCGATCCCCGGCAGTTCCAGTTGGTGGAGCGCGACAGGACGGATCGGGCGTGGGAGGCGCAGAAACGGGGCTGTTCCGGGGAAGTGAGCACGGCTTGTGCGATCGCGCTGGGGAGCGATCTGGCGGCATCGAGCCTTATCGTCGGCAAGATCTCGCAGGATGGACCGTCCGATCCGTATATGATCCAAGTACGCATCATCAGTGTAGAGAACGGTGAGGTCGAAGCCTCCTTCATCGACCGGTTCGTGGTCACGAAGGCATCATCGCGTTCCGGGTCGGAGCCAAGCCTCGGAGCGGATGCCACGGGGACGACCTCCCCGGCCAAGAAGTCCGTTCAACCCCGGCGCTGGCGGGCCGGTCCTCGGCTGGGCGTTGGCATGGCCACCATCACGGCGGGCGGCTTCCTCAGTTGGAACGGCCTGCCCAAGGTGGGGCCGCTCGGTGGCTGGTCCTTCGAGCTGCCGTGGACCGAGCAGACATCGTTCCTGTTCGAGCCGATGTACATCACCAAGGGAAGCCTTGCGAACAACCCGCAGATGCGCACATGGACCAGCACGAGGCTGGGGTATATAGAGCTTCCGGTGCTGGCGAAGATCAGCCTACAGAAAGACCCCGGCGGCATCTACATGGCGGGCGGGTTCGCCGCCGGCATGTGGATGAACGGACGCTACAAGGTGACGCAGGCCGGCACGACGATGGCCGACATCAAGTACATCGTGAGGGGAACGCGCAACCGCATGCAGGCGAGCGTTGCCCTGGGCATGGGCTGGGACATCGGCGCCTCGGCCTTCGAGATCCGGGTACAGCAAAGCATCACCCCCTTCAGCACCGTGATCCGCGGGCAGAACATGGTGGTGGGCCTGCACTACACGTTCTACTTCCCGAAGAAGGCAGCTGCGCGGAGGGGGTGAGCAGTTGTCGGTTGTCAGGTGTCGGTTGTCAGACTCCTTGATGGTAGCAGATCCGAGAGGTTGTTCGCAAAAGGGGGACGAAGGCTGGTGCCAATAAGCGAAGGATAGGAGCAGGGGCAATACTCCTGCCAACTACCCCTCCCTTACCTCCTACTTTCTTGCCCTTCCCGTATCGCGGACAGGGTGTGACATGAAGCCGTTGACAGAAGAACTTGTTCATTTGCCAACCGCCTACCTACCCGAACCGACAACTGACAACCGACCCCCATGCCATTCACCACCGCCTCCTCCCCTGCACGCACGCCATTCCGCCGCAACACGCTGCTGAAGGCCTTCCTCGGCATCTTCCTGCTCGTGTGGGCGTGGACCTTCGCGGGCACCACCGACCACGCGAACTGGCTCGTGGAGAACGTGCTCACCATGCTCTTCATCGGCGGGCTGGTGTGGAGCCACAAGCGTTTCCAGTTCAGCGACCTCAGCTACACGCTCATGTTCGTGTACATCCTGCTGCACATCTACGGGGCCATGTACACCTACGCCGAGAACCCGCTCGGCTATTGGCTGAAGGATATGTTCCATGGCGAGCGCAACCACTACGATCGCATCGTGCATTTCAGCTTCGGGTTCCTCCTCGCCTACCCCATGCGCGACTATTTCAAGAACCATTTCCACTGGCCCACGTGGGTGTGCTGGGTGCTTCCGGTGGAGATCACGCTCAGCTTCAGCGGTGCATACGAACTGATCGAATGGGCCGTGGCCGATGTGTTCTTCCCCGCACAGGGCCACGCGTACCTCGGCACACAAGGCGACATCTGGGATGCGCAGAAGGACATGGGACTGGCGTTCAGCGGCGCGGTGCTGGCGATGGTGGGGGCGAGTGTGGTGAAGCGACTCTTCGCTGATGGCGTTCAATCAGGACGAGGTGCCGATCACTACCAGCATCAATAGAAGAATGGCCAATGCGTGCATCCCAAGAACCGTGATGACCAAGAGGTTCCGTTTCCGGTTGATACGTGCTTTATAGGCTGCCACGGACCGATAGAGCCCGAAGGTCACAGCGAACGCACCAAGCAATATCTGGCTCCCCATCAACCATGCGGTACCATTGATCCATGAAGTGGTCATTCGCTCCGTAGCATCATATTGGGCCATTTCAAGGCGCTCACTGACTTGGCCCATATAGATGTAGATGCCTACGCCATGCACAAGAATGGATGTCAGCAGGCTGAACAACACCGTTCGCCAGAAACGGACCGATCCCTGTATGAGGCGCGCGCCAAGAGCGAACACGATGGTCATGTTGACCACTTGGAACGTGAGGAGAAGAGCGACAACAAGGAGTGCAACGATCAGCATGGCTCACACCTTCGTTCGCACCTTGCTCCATTCCTTCACCTGCCACACCACGGTGCCTGTGGCAAGGTGATTGCCATCCTCATCATGGACCTCAACGGTGCTGCTGTAGTCCACCTTGTCCTGTGAAGCCAGCGGGCGGATCACGCGCTCCGCGATCTCTTCCGCAGCAGGCACGCACTTCGCCGTGGCGGGCTGCTTGGCTTGGTAGTGATACGCCATGTGCAGGCTGCGCATGATCAAACGGTACCGCTTGGGGTCGAGCTGCTCCATCACCGATAGTCCACTGCACATCTCGCTCGCCGTGGCGATCGCGCAGGCGTGGATACCCTTGATGTGGTTGCGGTTCGAGCGCCGGTACGGGATACGCACGCTGATGCCACCCGCCGGCAACGGATGGACCTTGAAGCCATGTGGCCGGTTGAAGGGGATCGCGAACGGCAGCACCCTGTTCAGCCACCAACGTGACCAAGAAGAGACGCGGGCGTTGGCGAGGAGGGATGGGAGATGCATGAGGGAGACTGAAGGATCAAGGATCAAGTACGAAGAAGGAAGAATGCAAGAGTTGGAGCAACCTTGCCCGGCTTCAGGATCCTGCCATCTCCGACCCTGATCAATTGCGGCGTGTGCTGCGTTGTTCGGCGGTGCGGACGGATGCGGCCATGATGGCGACCAGTTCCCGTGCCTCGTGAACAACGGTCATCACCCACGGAAGTTCGGGATGAAGGCCAGCACCATGGATGATGCGCAACGCCATGTGCGACTCCCGCAATTCCTTGAACACGATCTTGATCTTGTTCGAGAAGTCGCGATGCGAGGCTCCTCCCTGACTTTCCGCATAGTTCAACGCAGCCGAGCCACTGGCCCGAAGCAATTGATCCGCGTAGTAGCGGCCAGCCGGTCCTCCCGGCATGTTCTCGGTCACCTTGACACCCGTGATCGCGAAACGTTCCAAACGTGTTTCCAGATCCTCATAGTTCCTTTCCATGCCGTTCTTGAGCGGTTAGTGGTTCTTCTTCTTTCCTCTTTTCGACCTCTTTCTTCTTGATCCTTTCCTCTTGATCCTTCCCTATCCTTTCAGTATCCGGGGAATATCGGGCTTGAAGTAGTTCGGCCCCTTCATCACCTTGCCATCCTCGCGGTAGATGGGCCTGCCATCGGCGCCGAGCTTGCTCATGTTGCTGCGCTGGATCTCGCGGAACACCTCGTCGATCTTGTGCTCCAAGCCGTGCTTCAGCAGTGTGCCGCAGAGGATGTACAGGATGTCGCCCAAGGCATCGGCCACTTCCACAAGGTCTCCGCGGAGGGCGGCCTCGAGGTATTCCTCGTTCTCCTCCCGGATCAACTTGTAACGCAGCAGCGCATCGCGGTCGCCGATGTCGCCGCGCGGTGCGGTGGCGTTGGGAATGCCGAACGCATCGTGGAAGGCGCGTACATGCTCCGTGGCCTCGGCCATGGTGAGGGCGTGGGTCGTGATCTCCATGGGACCGAAGGTAGATGCGAGGAGAGAGAGTTGTCAGGAGGCAGTTGTCAGTGGTCAGTTCGGCACCTATGGGACTACCAAGCTCCGGGAGGTTTCCGAGATCCGAGGGGTTCGCAGTGTGGAACGCCACCCCCCTCCCCGCGCCTACGGCCCATACCGTACTTCCATGGTTAACGTTCTTTAACTCAATACCATTGGTCCACGGATAGCCGCCCTGAGACCTTTGCAATTCAACTTACGGCTCGGCAAGCAGCCGGGCATACCAGAACCATGGACGACATCATTCCCGGAACCGCGCAGCAGCCCGTGACCTCGGACAGCATACGCGCGCTGAACGAACGCATCCAACACGCCAGCGCCTTCGTGGACCTCATCGATCAGGAGATGGGCAAGGTGATCGTGGGGCAGAAGGACATGGTGCAGAAGCTGCTGGTGGCCCTGCTCGCCGATGGGCACATCCTGCTGGAAGGCGTGCCGGGCCTTGCGAAGACCATGGCCATCAAAGCGCTGGCCCAGACGGTGGACGTGGGGTTCAGCCGCATCCAGTTCACGCCGGACCTGCTGCCCGCCGACCTGATCGGCACCATGATCTACAGCCAGCGCAACGAGGAGTTCACCGTGCGCAAGGGGCCGATCTTCAGCAATTTCGTGCTGGCGGACGAGATCAACCGCGCACCGGCCAAGGTGCAGAGCGCGCTGCTCGAAGCCATGCAGGAGCGGCAGGTCACCATCGGCGCCACCACCTATCCCCTGCCCCAGCCCTTCCTCGTGCTGGCCACCATGAACCCGATCGAGCAGGAAGGCACCTACCCGCTGCCCGAGGCGCAGACCGACCGCTTCATGCTGAAGGTGGTGCTGGACTATCCGCGCAAGGAAGAGGAGAAGCTCATCATCCGCCAGAACGTGCGCCCCGGCGGCAATCCCGAACCGCAAAAGGTGGTGCGTCCGGAAGAGATCCTGAACGCCCGCAAGCTGGTGCGCGAAGTGTACATGGATGAGAAGATCGAGCAGTACATCGTGGACATCGTGTACGCCACGCGCAAGCCCGACCAGTACAAGCTCCCCGACCTCACCAGCATGATCGGCTTCGGCGGAAGCCCGCGCGCCAGCATCAACATGGCGCTCGCCGCGAAAGCCTTCGCCTTCACCAAGCGCCGTGGTTATGTGATCCCCGAGGACGTGCGCGCCGTGTGCCCGGACATCCTTCGCCACCGTATCGGCCTCACCTACGAAGCCGAAGCCGAGAACATCACCGTGAACGAGATCATCGATCGGGTGCTGAACACGGTCGAAGTGCCCTGAGAGCATGTGATCATGTGTCCATGTGGACATGTGCCCATCGGCACGGCTCACATGGACACATGATCGCATGGACACAACCTGTCCCGGTTACGGGATGTCCACATGAACACCGCCCAACATACCAAGGAGCTCCTGAAGAAGGTGCGCTTGATCGAGCTGAAGACGCGCGGCTTGAGCGAGCACATCTTCTCCGGCGAGTACCACAGTGCGTTCAAGGGCCGTGGCATGACTTTCAGCGAGGTGCGCGAGTATGCGCCGGGCGATGAGGTGCGCACGATCGACTGGAACGTGACGGCGCGCTTCGGGCATCCGTTCGTGAAGGTGTTCGAGGAGGAGCGCGAACTGACCGTGATGCTCGTGGCCGACGTGAGCGGCAGTGGTGAATTCGGCACCACGGACCAGTTGAAGCGCGAGCTGATCACCGAGGCCTGTGCCACCATCGCGTTCAGCGCCATCAAGAACAACGACAAGGTGGGCCTGATCCTCTTCACGGACACGGTGGAGAAGTTCATCCCCCCGAAGAAGGGACGCAGCCACATTCTCCGCCTCGTGCGCGAGCTGCTGGAATTCCGCCCGCAGAGCCGGGGCACGGACATCACCGCCGCGCTGCGCTACCTCAACAGCGTGATCAAGAAGCGCAGCATCGCCTTCCTGTTGAGCGATATGATGGACCACGACTACGAGCCCGCGCTGAAGATCGCCAACCGCCGCCACGACCTCGTGGTGCTGCGCACGACCGATCCGCGCGAGAGCGAATTGCCGAACGTGGGGCTGGCGCAGTTCGTGGATACCGAGACCGGCGAGACCCGCTGGGTGAACACCGGCAGCCGCCCCGTGCGCAACGCCTTCCGCGCGGCCGCACTGAAGCACCAGAACCGTACGCGCGAGATCCTCCGTCGTTCCGGTGTGGACCACGCCACCATCAGCACGCAGGAAGGCTACGTGCGCCCGTTGATGCAACTGCTCAAACAGCGCGAGGTCCGATGAGGTGGCTCGTCCATATCGCCCTGCTGCTTCCGCTGTTCGCAAGCGCGCAACCGGGAAGGGGTTCCGTGGATGTGCGGATGGACACCACCGTGATCCGCATCGGCGAACGCGCGAAGCTGCACATGGAGGTCTCCTACCCTGCCGGCATATCGCTCATCTGGCCAGCGGTGGGCGACACGCTCACCGCGCACATCGAAGTGGTGGCCGACAGCGGCGTGGACACCACCGAAGGCAGCGAGGGCCTGATGCGGCAGTTGCGCACGCTGTCCATCACCTCGTTCGACAGTGGCTTCTGGGCCGTTCCGCCCTTCCGCTTCATCGTGAACGGCACACCGATGGACTCCGATCCGTTGCTCATCGAAGTGCGCACCGTGCAGGTCGATGTCACCAAGCCGGTCCGCGACATCAAGGACATCCACGAGCTGCCGTTCAGCATCGCCTACTGGATCAGGAAGCACCTGCTGTGGATCGCCGGTGGAGCTGCGTTGGTGGCATTGGCCGTGGCGATCGTGCTGCTGCTGCGCAGGCGAAAGCCCGCCGTGGCACAGGCTGAACCGGAAGTACAGCTACCCCTGAACGAACGGATCACCGCCGCGTTGCATGCCTTGGAGAAGGAACGCGTATGGCAGCAAGGCGATCACAAGACCTATCATTCGCGCCTCACCGACCTGCTGCGGGGCTACGTGGAGGAGCGCTACCGCGTGCCCGCCTTGGAGAGCACCACGGATGAACTGCTGAAGGAACTGCGCGTGAGCCCGCTCAGCACCGATCAGCGCGGCCAGTTGGAGAACATGCTGCGCTTGGCGGACATGGTGAAGTTCGCGAAGACCCTGCCCTCGCCGCAGGAGAACGAACAGATGATGGCCGGTGCCCTCCGCTTCGTGCGGGAGACCGCGCCACGTCCGAACCCGCCCGGCCATGCGTAGGAACAGGGATCTGCTGCTGGCCTTCGTCTGGAGCGCGATCGCACTGGCAGGCGTGGTGTTCGCGCTGCTGTGGGCCCTCGAACGGTACGATGCCGCAAGCCCGTGGATCTACTGGGGCCTGCTCCTGCTGTTCCCGTTGATCGCGCTGTATGCCCTGCGCACGGTCCGCCGCGCGCCCATGGCCCGGCTTAGCACGCTCTGCGCGCTCAACAACGGACCGGTCGATCTCCTCGCCGCCTTCCGCCACCTGCCCTTCGCCATGGGCCTGCTCGGGCTGGGACTGCTCATCATCGCCATGGCGCGGCCGCAGAGCGAGGACAACTGGCAGGACGTGAAACGCGAAGGCATCGACATCGTGATCGCCTTGGACATCTCGGGCAGCATGCTCGCCAAGGACCTGAAGCCCGACCGCCTCGAAGCCTCGAAGCGTGTGGCCATGGAGTTCATCGATGGCAGGCCGAACGACCGCATCGGGCTGGTGGTGTACGAGGGTGAAGCCTTCACGCAATGCCCGATCACCACGGACCACCGCGTGCTGAAGGAGCTTTTCGCGGATGCGTATCCCGGCCTGATCGACGGCGGCACCGCAGTGGGCAGCGGGCTCGCCACGGCGCTGAACCGGCTGCGCGAAAGCGAGGCCAAGAGCAAGGTGGTGATCCTCCTCACCGATGGGGTGAGCAATGCGGGCACCGTTCAACCGATCGACGCCGCCCAGATCGCCGAGCAACTGGGCATCCGCGTGTACACCATCGGCGTGGGCACGCGTGGCAAGGCATTGTCGCCGGTGGCGCGGTATGCGACCGGTCAATACCGCTACGAGTACGTGGACGTGGAGATCGACGAGCAGACGCTTACGCGGATCGCGGACCTCACGGGCGGCAAGTACTTCCGCGCCACCGATGAACAGAAACTGCGGGAGATCTATGGCGAGATCGACCGGCTGGAGAAGACACGCATCAAGGTGACGGAACACCGGTCCAAGAACGAGGAGTACCATCCCTTCGCGCTGCTGGGCACGGGGCTGCTGCTCATCGGCTTGGTGCTGGATCGTACCATCCTGCGCGCAATGGCATGAGGACGCCCGGCACATACCACATCGCGGCCACCACCGGCATCGTGCTGGCCTTGGAACTGGTGAGCGCCCTGCTCTGGGTCGGCTGCTGGTGGCTGCTGGACCACGAGGTGGTGGCCTTCCGCTTGGAGCGGCCCGAGATGCTTTACGGCATGCTCGCAGGCCCGCTGCTCGCGCTCATCTTCCTTGCCGATCTGGCTTGGCGCAACCGCGCGCTCAAACGTTTCGCCGCCGCAGGCACGCTGGCCCGCATGGTGCCCGGCAACTCCAACCTGCGCGTGCTGCTGCGCTTCCTGCTGCTGCGGCATGCGCTCTCCTTCGCCGTGGTGGCATTGGCAGGCCCGCAGTTCGGCACGAAGCTCGCCGAGGTGAAGTCCGAAGGGATCGATCTCGTGGTGGCGATCGACGTGAGCAACAGCATGGAGTGCGAGGACCTGCGCCCCAGCCGCATGGAAGCCGCGCGCCGGGCCATGGCACAGCTGATCGACAGGCTGCGCGGCGACCGCCTCGGCATCGTGGTGTTCGCGGGTGAAGCCTTCGTGCAACTGCCGATCACCTCGGACCGCTCGGCCGCCAAGCTCTTCCTGAACGCGGTGAACACCAACTCGGTGGGCACGCAGGGCACGGCCATCGGCGCCGCCATCGAACTGGCGAAGGAGAGCTTCGAGCAGGGATCGCCCGGCAGCAAGGCCATCATCGTGATCACCGATGGCGAGAACCACGAGGACGATGCGGAAGGTGCCGCACGCGATGCAGCCGCAGCGGGCATCATCGTCCACACCATCGGCATGGGCACACCCGAAGGCGGGCCGCTGCCCGTGCGGCGCAACGGACAGGTCACCGGTTTCCGCAAGGACCATAACGGCAACACCGTGGTGAGCCGGTTGAACGAGCCCATGCTGGAGCACATCGCCGCCGCAGGCAAGGGCTTGTACGTGCGGGCCACATCCACCTCCAGTGGCATGGAACAGCTCGTGGCCGACCTGCGCTCGATGAACTCCACGGAAAAGAGCAGCTACATGTACACCGCGCACGAGGACCAGTTCCAGTACCCGCTGGGGATCGGCATCCTCATGGCGCTGCTCGGCCTTGCCATGGGCGAACGCCGCCACTGGCGCAGCCGATGGAGCAACTTCGCACCATGAAACGGATGGCCCACATAGCCGTGCTGCTCCTCGCCACCGCCTGTGGCGATGCCGCACAACGCGCTGCGGAGGACGCCCTCCACGAAGGCGCGCCGCCCTACCGCGAGGGCCGGTACGAAGATGCCGCCGCCATCTACGGCGCTGCCACCCACGATCCACGCGTGGCGTACAACTTGGGCAACACTTTCATCAAGCAACATTTGCCCGACACCGCGTTGCGCGCTTATGCGCAGGCCATCGAGCGCGGCACGAACGATGCGGATGATGCCATGTCATGGTACAACATGGGCAACGGCTGGGCCACATTGGCGCACGATGCCGACAGCATGGTGGACCGTGGCGAGGAGTTGCTGAAAGGCATGCGCATCGAAGGGGACGACATCGCCATGAAATTGCGGAGCATCGTGGCCCGTGACTCGATCCAGCAGGACCTGCAACGCTTGGAGCACCTACTGGATTCCGCGCTGGCCCAAAGCGCCGACGCCTACAAGAACACCCTGCGCCGCACGCCGGCCGATGAGGATGCCCGGTACAACCTCGCCTTGGTGCAGAAGCACATCGCCATGCGGGTGAAGGAAGCCGCCGAGAAAGCAAAGAACCAGCAGAAGGACAAGGATCAGGAACTGAGCGAACGGGCGCTGAAGCTGATGCAACAGGCCGACGAACTGGTGGATCAGTATAAGTTCACCGAGGCATTGAAGTTGCTGCAGGATGGATTGAAGACCGACCCCAGTTTGAAGCAGAAGCAGGAATACATGAACAAGCTGGACGTGGTGACCAAAGCCGCACAAGCGAAATGATGCACCTCCGCACCTACATCCTTCCCCTCGCCCTTGCCTGTGGTTGCAGCGCATGGGGGCAGGAGACAACGGCCCAAGCCTACTTCGATCAGGCTTCGCGCGAGTACGTGAAGCAGGACAAGATGACCGCGCTGCGCACCTTGGATCAGGGCTTGCAGAAATACCCAGGGGATCCGAAATTGCTGAAACTGGCCGAAGAGCTGATCAAGGAGGAACAGAAGAAGCAGGATCAACAGCAGCAACAAAAGCAGGATCAGCAGAAGAACGACCAGCAGAAGGACCAAGGGAAACAGGACAAGCAGCAGGATCAGCAACAACAGGACCAGCAGAAGGACGAGCAGCCACAACAGGCCGACCAGAAGGAACAGCAGCAGCAGAAAGGCGATCCGCAGGCGGGCCGGATCGACCCACGGGACGCCATGCGCATGCTGGAAGCCATGGAGCGCTCGGAGAAGGATGTGCAACAGAAGGTGCGCCTGCGGAAGCGCCCTGCTGTTCGTAGGACCATTGAAAAGGACTGGTGATCATGCGCCTGTTGACATCCATCACCCTGCTGTTAGCCCTCCTTCTCGGAGCGGCCGGTGCCTCTGCACAGGAGATCGGCTTCTCGGCACAGGTGGACCGGAACGCCATCGCCACCGGCGAATACGTGAAGTACACGGTGAACCTGACGAACTCCCGCGAGCGCATCGAATCTCCTTCGCTCGGTGGGCTGATGGTGGTGCAGGGGCCGTTCGACAACAGCAGCTTCACCATCATCAACGGCCGCATGAGCGGATCCACCAGCCGCACGTGGGTGCTCACGGCCACCGCACCCGGCAAGTACACCATCGGCCCGGCAAGGGTGCGCGTGGGCGGCGGTGTCATCGAAACGGAGCCCATCACCATCGAAGTGACCAAGGGCGCCTCGCAGCACAGCGACCCCAACGCCACACAGGGCCAGAGCCGCGACCCGAACCTCTTCACCACCATCACCCTGAGCAAGAGCAAGGCTTACGTGGGCGAACAGATCGTGGCCACCTACATGCTCTACTCCCGCTACAACAGCTTGGAGACCACGAAGAGCGACATGCCCAAGCTGGATGGTTTCTGGGCGGAGAACGTGGAGCTGGGCGAAACGAGCTGGGATCCGCAGCTGTCCACCGTCAACGGCCTGCAATACCGTACCGCCGTGCTCAAGAAGCAGGTGCTTTTCCCGCAGAAGCCCGGCAAGCAGCGCATCGCGCCGTTCACGATGGAATGCGTGGTGAACCGCTCGTTCTTCAACCGGGGATCGGCCGTGGAGATACGGAGCAATGCCGCCGAAGTGACCGTGATGGCTCTTCCCCCGAACGCGCCGCCCTCGTTCAAGGGTGCTGTGGGCGAACTCGAAATGGTGGTGAAGGCCGACCGCACCGAGGTGAAGGCGAACGAGGCTATCGAACTGACGGTGACGTACGCGGGCAAGGGCAACCTGAAGCTGATGGACGCGCCCGCGTTCGATTTCCCCGGCGATTTCGAGACGTACGATCCGAAGGTCACGGACAAGATCAGCGTGTCCGGTTCGGGCATGAGCGGATCGCGCAGCTATCAATACCTCGTCATCCCCCGCCACGAAGGAGAGTTCCGCTTGGCGCCGGTGGAGTTCTCCTATTTCGATACGCGCAGCGGCAGCTACCGCACGGTGAGCGGCCCGGCGCTGACCGTACAGGTGAGCCCCGGCGATGGCGGATCAGCGATGATCCAACGCCCGAACAAGTCCGATGTGCAGGTGCTCGGCAAGGACATCCGATACATCCGCACCGGCGATCTGGGCCTGCACGCCGCCGACGGGCACCTCTTCGGATCGCTGCCATGGCTGGCTGGCATGGGTGCCCCGGCGCTCGGTTTCATCCTCTTCCTCGGATGGCGCCGCAAGCGCGAGGCACAGTTGCGCGATGTGGCCGGGTCGCGCCGCAAACAGGCCGATCGCGTGGCTCGCAAGCGCTTGAACGAAGCCGGACAAGCCTTGAACAACAGCGACCGGGCCGCGTTCTACGATGCCTTGGGCAAAGCGCTGCACGGCTACATCGGCGACAAGTTCGGCCTCGGCCCGGCCGAGATCACCGCGCCGAGATTGCGCGAGCATTTCGCCCGCTACACCGGCGGCGAGCAGGTGGCCACGGAATACATCCGCATGATCGAAGCCTGCGACATGGCCCGCTATGCGCCGGTGGAGGACCGTCCGCGCCAACAGCTCTACGATGAAGCCGCCGCGCTCATCGGCCGCACCGAACAACTCGTACGCTCATGAGGACCTTCGCCCTGAGCCTGCTCCTGCTCGCCACCGTGCCCGGCATGGCGATGACCCGTGTGGAAGCGGACTCGCTCGCCGCCCAAGGCTCACGCGCCTACGCCGCCGGTGACCATGCCGCCGCGCTGGCCCTGTTCGATTCGGCTGCGACCGCGTTCACCTCCCCCGCCCTGCTGTACAACATCGGCAACTGCCACTTCAAGCTGAACGACATCCCGCACGCGATCCTCTATTTCGAGCGGGCGCTGCGGCTGGCCCCCGGCGATGCCGATGTGCAGACCAACCTCGAGCTCGCACGCCAGAACGTGGTGGACCGCGTGAACGAACTGCCCGGCTTCAGCCTTGGCTCCACATGGAGCCGGATCCGCGGTGGCCGTGATGCGGACCAATGGGCGCGGCGGTCATTGTGGGCCTGCCTCGCCTTCTTCGTTGCGCTGGCCGCTGCGGTGGCGATGCGTCAGCGCACGGCCCGCAGGTCGCTCTTCGCCCTCAGCGGGCTGCTCTTCATCGGCACCGCGCTTTCCATCGCCTTCGCCGCCTTCAGGCACAAGGAGGTCACGGACCAGAGCGAAGCCATCATCATGAGCGCCAAGGTGGATGTGCGCAGCGAGCCGCGTGATGGAAGCACGGTGCTCTTCGTCCTGCACAAGGGCACCAAGGTCACCATCCTGCAACAGGACAATGCGTGGAGCGAGGTGCAGCTCGCCAACGGCAGCGTGGGTTGGATGCCGCCTGCATCGTTGGAGCGGATCTGATGGACCTTCGTCGTAATACGAATGCGCCCACCGGTCGCACCGATCTCACCGATGGGTATCGGTGTGATCGGTCGGGAACACCTCTTTCATAGGGCCAACGGCCCGGCATCGGTACCATACATCGTCCAAGGTGTATACGCCCGAGCACCTTGGCGGATGAAACAGGACAGCTCCTACGGCAACTGCGCGCTGCGCACGGCCGTGGGCACCGTGGCGCCGATGGCGTCCAGCAGCAGGTCGCGGTCGTTGTCCGTGCCGGTGTACTTCACCACGCCATCCATGTTCACATCGCTGCGCGAGTAGCCGCTGGTCGTGTTCGTGGGAACCAGCCCACCGACGGTGCCGAGGACTGCATCGCGGTCGTTCGTGGCTCCCGTGTAGCGCACCGTGCCATCGGAATTCACATCACCCGGCCACAAAGCCCGGTAGCTGCCGCTCACCTTCAACGGCGTGGTCCCGTAAAGGCTCGTGGTGGCCGAGGCGAAGTCCACGACCTGACCGTTCGCCGTGAGCACACCCGAGGTCATCGCGCCGAGGTGGTTGCGGTGGCGGATCACCAAGCGTTTCCCCACCGGGTTGGTGTTGAACGCGATCTGGCTCTCGCCCGTGGTGCTCACCACTTCACCGTTCGCGCGTAGCAACGCCGCACGGCGCGCTGCCACGGTGTGGCCCGCATCGTTGTTGCGCAGTTCCAGCACCACCCAATCCACGATGGCCTGTGCACCGGTGGCGGCGAGCAAATTGCCAGATGCCATGGCACCCGCGTTCTCCAGCGTGTAGCCGAACATGCTCGTGTAGGGTTCGGTGCCCGGAATGAGCGATGCCTGGCGCAGGTTATCTCGCATCTGGCCGGTGCTCCAGTTGAGGGCGCCGCCCAGCAGCACCTTCGCGCCGATGGTGGTGGCCACCGGCACGGAGCAGCCCGTGCCCGGCACGTTGTAGATGATCTTCGAGGCATACGCCGCCACGGTCTGCGGGCCCGAAAGCAGCGTTCCGTTCATGTCGTACCAGCAACCGGCGGGCAGGCTGAAGCTCTGTGCGGTGGCCGTCTCGTTGGAGAGCAGCTTGTGCTCGTTCAGCGCGGGGCGCGGTTGCACGGAGACACGGTGCATCTCCACGTTGTCCAGCCAGTAGGTGTTCTCGGGGAAGAAGTGCGAGAACATCGTCACGGCCTGCTCGGTGAGGTCGCTTTGGAAGTAGATCTCCATGTCGCGGCGCTCGGTATCGAAGGGGATCTCGCGTTGCATGATCGCATAGCCGCTCGCCATCTGGCTCACGCCCTTCACGCTGGCAAGCACGATACCCGGCATGCTGGACTGTATGCTGAACCGGAGGCGGTACCACTGCCCGTTCTGCATGCTGAACTGATCGGGGTTCCACAGGTTGTACTGGGCGCTCTGGCTGGCATTGGGCAGCACCACCTTCAGCGCGCCGTTGTCCAAGTAGGTCATGTCGCGCGTCACCACCGCGTTCGTGGGCCAGCCGCCCCAGCCGTTCACGGCCGTGTTGAAGTTCCCGCTCAGGACGAGGTTGGAGCTGATCTCCGCAGCCGTGCTCCACAACGATGAACGGAGCGGGCTGCGCGTGCTTCCGATCTCCTTGTTCCGCTCGGTACGCCAACGCTCCAACGAGTAGGTCTTGGTGTTCCCCGCGCCGAGGTTCCAGTTCCTGATGCTCATCTCGTTGTAGGGGTTGAAGAGCTTGTTGTTCGTGAACGTGCCGAAATCGACATTGCCCTGCTGGTAGTAGTTCCACACCTGCATGCACAGCTGATCGGGCGCGAGGGAATACAGCTGGTTGCCCGAATACACCGTGTTGTACGATGCCTTGTAGTACGGCGGCGTGGCACCGGGTCCGTTCACGTTGCTCAGGTCGGTGATGTTCAGCTGCACGCCGTTGTTGAAGAGGATGTTGTCCTTCACCTGATTGTTCTGCGACACCATGGTGTGATCCACTTGGATGCCGATGGAGCAGTTGCTCACCGTATTGCGCTGCACGATGCAGTTCTGGATCACCGCGTTGCCGAAGTAGATCCCCGGCAGGATGCGGCCGTTCACGGAATAGTTCGTGGCGGCGCTCTCGATGTTGCCCACCGCGTCGCGGATGATGTTGTCTTGGATCACCGTGTTCTGGCCGTTGTCCCAGTAGATGCCGCCGCCATCGTTCAGTGTCACGCAGAAATTGGAGATCACGTTGCGTTCCACGGTAGCCGTCTCGCCCACGAAGATGCCCGAGTTGCCCGTGTTGTGGATGCGGTTCTCACGCACGAAGTTGGTGCCACCGGTCACGCGCATGCCGTGGTAGCCGAAGGCCGTTTCACCCAAGCCCGCGACCAGCGCGATGTCCGTGAGCGCATTGCCCGAAACGGTGGTGCCGTTGTCGATCACCGACAGGGCCGCCGCGTAGGTGTTCTGGAACGTGTTGCCCGAATAGGTATTGTTGCTGCCGTAGCTCTGTATGCCGTGGAAGCTCTTCTCGAAGGTGCAGCCGCTCACCGTGTTGTAGGTGCCCGTGTTATACACCCCGGCCACGCGCTGCCCCCGGAAGGCGATGTCCTGCACGCGCACCCGGGTCCGCTGCCATTCGATGGATACGCCATGGTCGTGCACCGAAGCCTCCACTTGCAGGCTGTTGGGGTTGGCACCGCCGGGCGCCCACAGGTATAGCGTGCCGGTGGCCGCATCGTGGAACCACTCGCCCGGCGCATCCAGTTCGCTCAGCTTGTTGCAGAGGAAGAAACCCCAGTTGTAGTTGCCCGTGCTGTAGGTGATGTTCGGATAGCTGATGGTGGTGCCGCTGTGGTTGTTGATCACCCGGTTCTCGTAGCACCAGTTCGTGCTGCGGATCACCAGCGAAGCACCGTTCCAGTAGCCGCCGGATTGCGTGATGTTGGCGCTGGTGAGCGAGGTGTTCGTGGAGGTGTTCACCCGCAGCCATCCGCTGTTCGGGTAGCGGGCCAATGTCTGCAGCGCGCCGTTCACGAACACGTACTTCACCGCCTGCGATACCGATGCCTTGTAGATGTTGCCGCTGTGGAGCGTCCAGCCCGTGACCGGCGCCGCGCCACTGATCACCGGCAACTCACCTGTGCCATAGGCGCCGATGGTGATGTTGGCCGCCGCCGTGCCCGAGCCGTACCACGATAGCTGGCCGGTGTAGGTGCCGCCGCGCTGGAAGAGCACCTGATCGCCTGCTGCGGCAGAGCTTGAATACTGCTGCACACGGGCCAGCGTGCGCCACGGTGTGCTCTGGCTGGTGCCGTTGTTGCTGTCGTTGCCCGTGGGCGCAACGTAGTACACCGCAGCTTGTGACGCAGAGGATGCCAACGCGATGGCGAGGAAGAGCTTTCTCATCGAACTGTACAGGTTCCTTGCAGGGATCCGGCGGCGCGAAATTGGCTCCCTTGCAGGGTGTGCAACGCGCTGAGGATCAACAGATCTTGAACATTTCGACCAGTGCGCCCATGCACCCGATGGAGCCTGCCACCCGCTCCGCGATCGGCCTCCTGCCCCGCAACAAGCCCATCCAGCACAGGAAATGATCGTGGAAAAGTCCACAGCTGAACGAACTATCTATATTTGCCGCCCCGCCGACCGTGGTGGGACACCTTGGAGAGGTGGGTGAGTGGCTTAAACCAGTAGTTTGCTAAACTGCCGTACGGGTTATTCTGTACCGGGGGTTCGAATCCCCCCCTCTCCGCCAGACATGAAGCCGCCGCTTGGCGGCTTCTTTCATTTCCAGAACCACCGGATCTCTCCGTGTTTTTGCATGGATGCTCGGACCAACGCTCTTTTACCGTTCCTTTGCCGCCCGTTCGTGGCGTAGCGTAGCCCGGTATCACGTCCCGCCTTGTGGCGGGAAGGTCGTCAGCCGAATACGTGGAAAGGATTTTTCGGGGCGTAGCGTAGCCCGGTATCGCGCCTGCTTTGGGAGCAGGAGGTCGTCAGTTCGAATCTGGCCGCCCCGACAAGAGCCGATCGAAAGGTCGGCTCTGTTGTTCTTTGGTTCGTGCAGCCGGTATCGCGTCCCGCCTTCGGGGCGGGAAGGTCGTCAGTGCGGATCTGGCCGCCCCGACAAGAGCCGATCGAAAGGTCGGCTCTTGATGTTTTTCCGTTCACCGTCCATTACGCTCGCTTTGTGACCTTTGCACCTTCGACCCCGTAGCTCAGCTGGATAGAGCAGCAGCCTTCTAAGCTGCCGGTCGTTGGTTCGAATCCAACCGGGGTCGCGCTATTTCAGCGACAAGGCTTTCAGGCAACTGAGAGCCTTGTTCATTGGGGACTTGGGCAAGCAAGACGCTCCTACCCGACCGCCATCACATCCCTGCAAAGGACGGCCGGGCCTACATTCGCGGCCATGCCACGCAATGCGGAGCTGATGGAGAGAGCAGCCCAAAGACTCGTCATGAAGGACGGGATGATCTGATACTCGATCGCATGCTGTTCAATTCCATCGAGTTCGCCCTGTTCTTCCCGTTGGTGTTCGTGCTGTACTGGTTCGTGACCCAGCGCTGGCTGCGCGTACAGAACGCCATGCTGCTGGTGGCCAGCTATTTCTTCTACGGCTGCTGGGACTGGCGCTTCCTCTTCCTGCTGGCCTTCTCCACGTTCCTCGACTATTACACGGGCATCCGCATACACGATGCCTCAAGCCCGCGATGGAAGCGCATCTGGCTGGTGATCAGCGTGACGGTCAACCTCGGCTTCCTCGGGTTCTTCAAGTACTACAACTTCTTCGCGGAGAGTTTCGCGGAACTCACGCGGACCTTCGGGTTGGAAACGCATCCGTTGATCCTGTCGGTGGTGCTGCCGGTGGGCATTTCCTTCTATACCTTCCATGGGCTGTCCTATGTCTTCGACATCTATTACCGGCGCATCGAGCCGCACCGCGACCCGGTGAATTACGCGCTGTTCGTGAGCTTCTTCCCGCTGCTGGTCGCAGGCCCGATCGAGCGTGCCACGCACCTCCTGCCACAGCTTGAAAAGCCGAGGACCTTCGACAAGGCGAAAGCGGCCGACGGTTTGCGCCAGATCCTGTGGGGGCTGTTCAAGAAGGTGGTGATCGCGGACACCTGTGCCGGACACGTGAACGTCATCTTCGACAACCCGGAGCAATACAGCGGCATCACCCTGCTGGTGGGTGCCGTGCTCTTCGCCTTCCAGATCTATGGCGATTTCTCGGGCTACTCGGACATCGCGCTGGGCAGTGCGCGGCTGCTCGGCATCGAACTGCTACAGAACTTCTCCTTCCCGTACTTCAGCCGCGACATCGCCGAGTTCTGGCGGCGCTGGCACATCTCGCTTTCATCTTGGTTCCGCGACTACCTCTACATCCCGCTCGGTGGAAGCAAGGGCGGAACGTGGATGCGCGTCCGGAACACCTTCATCATCTTCCTCGTGAGCGGGTTCTGGCACGGTGCCAACTGGACGTTCATCGCATGGGGCGCGCTCAACGCGATCTATTTCCTGCCGCTGCTGCTCTCCGGCCGCAACCGCACCCACATGGGCACCGTGGCCGAGGGCCGCCTGTTGCCGAGCGTGAAGGAAGCCTTCCAGATGCTGGTTACCTTCGGGGCAACGGTGATCGCGTGGGTCTTCTTCCGCGCCGAGGACATGCACAGTGCCTTCGCCTATCTGGGTGGACTTCTGCGCGGGCTGCCATCCCCTGGTGCGTACATCTCCGCCTATCGGTTCGTTGTCAATACGGTCGGCCCGGCATTGGTCCTGCTCATCCTCTTCTTCCTCGTCGTCGAATGGCTGGGCAGGCACCAGCGGTTCGCATTGGCTGGTTGGCCGGGGCGTGTTCCCACATCCATGCGGTGGACGTTCTACTACGCAGTGGCCGCCTGCATACTGTACTACTCCGGGCAGGAGCAGCAGTTCATCTATTTCCAGTTCTGAGGCATGTGCGACACCCATCCTGTAAAGCTTTGTCGCCGTACCGGCCGGGACCGGATCAGCCCCCTGCCATGAAAAGGTTCTGCCGCCGCACACTGCTCTTCGCCATTCCCCTGCTGGGGCTGCTGGCGTTGTTCGAGGCGCGGCTCAGGGCCATTCCCAACGATTACAGCTACAAACGCACCTTCTGGACCGGCAGGCCGGATGACATCGAAGTGCTCGTCCTCGGCAGTTCGCATAGCTACTATGGCGTGGATCCCGCCTACTTCACCGCCAAGGGGTTCAACGCAAGCCACATCTCCCAATCCATAGATCTGGACCATGCACTGTTCGCGGAATACGCCGATGGGCTGCACGACCTGAAGGCGGTGCTCGTCCCCATCTCGTACAACACGCTATTCTCGAGAATGGCGAACGGCAGGGAGCGGTGGCGACTGAAGAACTATGTGATCTACTACGACCTGCTGCTCTCGTGGGCACCTGCCGACCATTTCGAGCTGATGAACGGCACCGTGCAGGCCGCGCTGGACCGCCTGACCGCCTACTTCCGGCGCGGACGCACCGACCGGCAATGCACGGAGCTTGGCGTGTCCGGCACCGACCCGAAGAGCGATGGCGACCTGAAGACCACTGGTGAAGCCGCCGCAGAACGGCACACGCGCGCCGACCGCTCCCTGCTGCCGGAGAACACGCACCACCTGAAGGCGATCATCGCGCTCGCCCGCAGCAGGAATGCCCGGATCATCCTATTCACCCCGCCAGCCCACCTGGCCTACCGGGAGCGCATGGCCCCCGAACAATGGCACGAGGCACAGGCCACCGTGAAAGGGCTGCT
>JAHBUM010000310.1 GCA_019638075.1 Flavobacteriales bacterium
TTCGGCGTGGTGAACGGCCTGCTTACCGGCAGCTGGCTGGAGCAACCCGTGGTCCTCTACAACGATGCCGAGAACCTCGGCATCCGCCTTGGCACCATTCCGGCTGAGGACGTGTTCTACGGTCTGTTGCTGATCGCGTTGATCGTGGCCGTGTATGAAAGGAGCGGGCGGCCTACGGTGGATCAAGCATAGCGCATGCACATGGCAGCAAGGCACGGCCTACGGATGGAGCTGCTGGCACTTGCCTGCCTCGGGACCTGGGGGGCACGCGGTCAGGATGCGGTACAGACGGCCTTTCTGAACGCCACCGATCACGCCGGGATCCATCGGTTCCATGCACTCACGCAACGTCTGGAGCCGAACACCGCGCGTACGGCGGCATTCCAGGGTGCGGCCACGGCCATGCTTGCTGAAGTGGATGCATCGGTCTGGGCGAAGTGGCGGCACTGCAGGGATGGCATGCGCCTGCTTGACAAGGCCGTGGAGCAGGCATCGGCCGATCCCGAGGTGCGCTTCCTGCGGTTCGCTGTGGCCGATGCCACGCCCGGCTTCCTCGGCTTCCGAACGAACATCCATGCCGATGCCGAGGTGGTGATCACCGCGATGGAGCAGGGCCGGATGGCCCCGGCGTGCCGCTTCTGGAAGCAGGTGTTCGCCACGTTGTTGAGCAGCGAAGCCACGGACCCCGCGCAACGGCAGCGCGTGGAAAGGATCGAAGTCGTGGCAAGGGAGAAGTAGGCCATGACGGAAAAGCCTCCTTGCTGAAGCGTACGAAGGCTCCCTTGGAGAGCTTCATCCCCGGGGCATGATGACATCAGCGGCTATGATGGGGCAGCCCCCGAGTTTTCCACCATTTGTTGCATCCGCCTGTTCGGGTGATTACATTCGTGCCGTCAACGTTCTTTCCGTCCGACCTGTAAAGCATCCATCGGCCCGCAATGACCGTCAACGCGAAGCCCAAACAGGCCAACTGTTCATCGGAACCAACAATTTCCATCAGGGACCGCACCCTCGGTGGTCTACGGCGGGCCTCAGCCACACTTCGGTGTGGATCCCTTCGGGGACAGGAGGATTACGAAAGCCATCATCGCGGTTCCGCCCATGTGATAACCATGGGTTCCTTGAACGTGGCCCTGTTTGGGCTTTTCTTTTCCTGAGTGGCGAGTGCCATCGCACAAGTCCAACGCGCCGAGTAGCGAGTGGCGAGTCTGGCTCACCTCGGCTTCGCTCGTAGTGACAGCCAGACTCGCTACTCAATAACTCGCCACTCCCGCATTTCCGTTCTTTGTGCCATGGCCGCGCAGCTCCCCGTGATGGAAGCCTTCTACACCCTGCAAGGGGAAGGCATGTTCGCAGGGCAGGCCGCGTATTTCATCCGGCTGGGAGGCTGCGATGTGGGCTGTACCTGGTGCGATGTGAAGGAAAGCTGGGATGCCGACGCCCATCCGCAGCTTTCCGTGGAAGCCATCGTAGCCGAAGCCGCCAAGCATCCCGCGCGCATCGCCGTGGTCACCGGAGGCGAACCCGCGATGCACGACCTCCGTCCGCTGACGCAGGCGCTGCGCGCAGCTGGTTTCCGCACGCACATCGAGACCAGCGGCACCCATCCGCTCAGCGGAGATTGGCATCATATCTGCTTCAGCCCGAAGAAGTTCAAAGCGCCGTTGCCGGGCATCTACGCAGCCGCCGATGAACTGAAGGTGATCGTCTTCAACAAACACGACCTCAAGTGGGCACAGGAGCATACCGCAGGCCTCAAGGCCGATTGCGCCCTGTTGCTCCAGCCCGAATGGTCCAAGCGTGACGCCATCATGCCCCTGATCGTGGACTTCGTGAAGGAGGACCCGCGTTGGCGCGTTTCGTTGCAAACCCATAAGTACCTGAACATCCCATGAAGAAGTGGCGAGCAGCGAGTGCCAGCGCACCAACCACGCACGGCCAGTGGCGAGTAAAAGCCCTGAGACTGCTTGGGCTTTTACTCGCCACTGGCTGCTCGCTACTCGCCACTGCCCAGCCCGCCAAGTACACCACCACCGACAAAGGCGCCATCAAGCGCTACGAGAGCGGAAGCAGCTGCATGGGCCTGCGGAAATGGGACTGTGCGGAGAGCGAGTTCACCAAGGCGGCGGAAGCGGATCCGAAGTTCATCGAGCCGCGCATCATGCTGGCGGAGATCGCCGAGCAGAAGGGTCAGAGCGATGTGGCCATGGCACGTTACCGCGAGGTGATGGCCCTCAACCCGGGCTTCTTCCCCGTGGCACAACTCCACCTTGCGGATCTGGAGTTCAAGGCCGGCCACTACGCCGAAGCACAGAAGAACTATGAGGCCTACCTGAAGCAGGAGCAGGAGCCACAACGCAAGGCACGCGCGAAGCTGGGCATACGCAACTGCGAGTTCGCTGCAAGGGCCATCAACCAGCCGGTGCCGTTCGAGCCGAAGAATCTCGGCCCCAACGTGAACAGCGCCGATCCCGAGTACTACCCGTGCATCACCGCCGATGATGGCACGCTTATGTTCACCCGCCGTGTGAAGGCACCCGAGATCCCCGTGTACGGCATGCAGGAGGATTTCTACGTGAGCCGTCGCGACCTCGAGGGGAACTGGAAACCGAGCATTCCATTGCCGGTGGTGAACACCCGTGCGTTCAACGAAGGCGCTGGAACACTTTCTCCGGACGGACGCTTCCTCATCTTCACCAAGTGCGCGTTGGAGGATGGTTCCTACGGAGGGGCGCTGTCCGGTGAAGGCAGCTGCGATCTGTTCATCAGTCGCCGCATCGGCGATCGCTGGGGCGTG
>JAHBUM010000311.1 GCA_019638075.1 Flavobacteriales bacterium
GATGCCGATGATCCGGGCCTGCGGTGCCTGCCCGTGGCCGGGCCGCAGATCGCTTTTCAGGTCGTGGTACACCAGCCCGGCAGAACTGCCAAGGAGCAACCGGCCACGGTCCAGTGTTGCGGCGTTCAAGTTGAATTCGAGGCTCCGCAAGCCGTCGTTCAATGAGATATGCTCCACTGATGCGGAATTGCGGAACAGGCTGTCAGGATGGAAGACGTAAAGCCCATTGTTCGTCCCGGCCCAGATCCGCCCTGTGCCATCGCCCACCAAGAGATCCACGTAGTTCGATCCGAAATCATCGGCGATCCGGATGGGGCGCAGCACACCGCCATCCATGCAGGCAAGGCCGTTCGCGGTGCCCACCCAGAGCCTGCCCTTCGCATCAGACAACAGGCAGTGGGTGGTGTTGTCGCTCAACCCCTCGGCGGTGGTCCATCGGTCGAAGCGGTCCCCCTCCATGCGCACCAAGCCCTTGTCGGTGGCCATCCACAGGTGGCCATAACGGTCGCGCTGCATGCTGCGGATGGAGCGGCCGGGGCCATCGGCTCCCGAGGCATGGTATACCGTGGAACCGTCGGGCCGCAGTCCGAGCAGGCCCTCGCGCATGCCGCACCATAGGGTGCCGTCGGGTGCCTCGTTCAGCGAAAGCACCGGTTGCTCGTGGGCCGTCACTTGGAGAGGCAGCTTCTGCACCTTCCCGTTCACCAGATGCACCAGCCCGGCACTGGTGCCGAACCAGAGGCCGCCGTTGCGGTCGCGCAGCCCGCACCAGACGGTGTTGTTCGGCAGGCCATCCAATGTGGTCACGGTAGCCATGGCATCCATGCGGCAGATGCCGTTGTCGTAGGTGCCCAGCCAGAGGTCGCCACGGGCATCGGCGGTTATGTTCATCACCAGATCGCTGCACAGCCCGTCGCGCATGGTGAAGGTGATGAAGCGATCGCCGGCGTATTTGATGGCGCCCGCCCCATCGGTCCCGAACCAGATGCCGCCCTCGCTATCCTGAAAGGCGCACCAGATGTTGTCGTTGGGCAACCCTTGGTGTATGGTGAAGGTGCGGAGCCGCACGTTGTCGAGCATGTTGAGCCCGAACTTGGTGCCTATCCACAGCCGGTCGCGGTCGTCCATCAGCAGGCAGCGTACGTTGTTGCGCAGCAGGCCGCTCTCCTCGTCGTACTCGGTGGTGGTGCCGTCCGGCGCGATGTGGTACAGGCCGTCCATGGAGGTGCCCGCCCACCAGCTCCCATCGCGCCCCACGGCCAGTGCGGTGATGGTCTTGGCCTCGGCATCGCCCACCGCCACGGGCACGCATCCGCTGCCGTTCCACAGCAGCAGCCCGTTGCGCAGGCCTATGAGCAGGCGACCGTCGTTGAGCAGGGCGAGGGACCGCACGTAGAGTTCGCCATCCTCGGGCAGCCCTTCGAGGCGGGCCATGCCATCCGCCGTGCGCCGGAAAACGCCGCCGCCATCGGTGCCGAGGTAGATGCTGCCGTCGGGGCCTGCCGCCATGGCCAGTATGCGCGCGCCACGGCTGGTGGCAGGGAGCGTCTCGGTGATGAACGAGCGGCCGTCCCATCGGGCCACCGCACTGCCGGCGGCAAGGAAAAGCATGCCCTGCGCATCGCGCACCATCGCGCTCACCTGTGGGTCGGACAGGCCATCGGCCAGTGCGTAGTTCGAGAACTCCAGCCCGTCGAAGCGGCTCGCGCCGCCCAGTGTGCCGAACCACAGGTAGCCCTGCGCGTCCTGTGTCATGGCGCGCACCTGACTTTGGGCCAGACCATCCTTGGTGGATAGCTGCTTGAAGCTGTACTGCTGCGCCACGCCGTTCACATGGAACAGCATGGTGGCGATCAACAGCAACAGTAAGCGCGACATCGACCCCGAAGGTCGTTAGAACGTGTTGATCAGCCCAAGGAAATCCGGCAAGCGGCGGCGCGAGACAGGGATGAGGGCACCGCTGTCCAGCACGGCCATGTTGCCCTCGATGCGGCTGAAACCCTTGAGGTGCGCGAGGTTGATGATGTACGACTTATGCACCCGGAAGAAGGTCTTCGGGTCCAGGTTGGTCTCGAACACCCGGATGTGCTTGCTGCTCACGCTGCGTTTGCCGTCCTTCAGGTGGATGGTGGTGTAGCTGTCGTTGGCCTCGAGGTAGATGATGTCCTCGTGCTTCAGCAGCACCAAGCCATCGCGCCCCGGCACGGCCACGCGGGAACTGAGCGGCGAGGAGGGATCCTTCATCAGCGCGGCGATGGCCGATGGCTGGTGCCCGCCGATCTCGTCGGTCTGCCGCAGCAGCTTCTTCACCGCGCGTTGCAGGGCGTCGATGTCCACCGGCTTCTCCAAGTAATCCAGCGCGTTCTGCTGGAAGGCCTTCAAGGCATATTCATCGTAGGCGGTCACGAACACCACGGGCAGGTCCATGTCGGCGATGGAAGCCAGCAAGGCGAAGCCGTCCTCGCCGGGCATCTTGATGTCGAGGAAGAGCACTTGCGGCCGCAGCGCGAGCGCCTGTTCGACGGCCGCCGCACCGTGCGCGACGCTCGCGACGATGCGCAACGCGGGCCACAGCCGCGCCAGCTCGGCCTGCAAGCCGGCGCGCAGCAGGTCTTCGTCTTCGGCGATCAGGGCGGTGGCGTTCATGCGGCGGCGGTGGTGTTGTGGTCCTGCGCCGCGGGTCGCGCGCCGGAGTCGAGGGGCATCCGCAGCGTCGCGATCGTGCCCGCGCCGTTGGGTCCCGCCGCGTCGAGTGCGAGCGATGCCGCCGCACCGTGCAA
>JAHBUM010000312.1 GCA_019638075.1 Flavobacteriales bacterium
GCCACCTTGCCGACCAGGCCGACATGCGGACTGCCATCCGCCAGCGCCTGCGCCAGCGGGACGACGGTCAGACCGGGCTCCCTGGCCGACAGGTCGGACAAGGACGGCACCAGACTGCCGTTCACCAGCGTCAGGGTGAGCGCGCCCAGTTCGTCGAGCGGCTGGCGGCGACGCGCCATGTCGAGCGCGGCCGCGCCGGGCGGGGTCGCCAGCGGCTTGGCATCGCGCATCAGCGTGCGAAGGTCAGTATACTTGTATTCCTCGACGCGCCGGTGCGGCAGGCCCTGCGTCTGGAAGTGCCGGAACGCGGCTTCGCGCATGGCCGCGACCGCGCCGCCGACCTGCGCTTCCTGTACCGCTACGTGTTCGATCGCCTTGGCTGGCCGTTGAGCGATGCGCAGCGCGAACTTCAACTGGCCACGGTGAAGTGTTTTTCGCGCCCGTTCACGAAGGCCGATGTCGTGGCCTATCGCGTTTGGCTGGCCCGCCTGTCGCACCTGAACCGTGAGCGGGGTACCTTCGATCAGGCCGCGCTGGACACTCAATTGGCGCACCATTGGGATGCCCTGTTCTACCACCTGCCAGCGTTCGACTTCCGGGTGGCCGTGCAGCACATGCAGTGCGATGGGCGCTGGACTTGGGATAAATGGCGTTACTTGCTGTCCGTCGCCCTCACGGGTCGGCGGCGACCACCGCAGGCATGAAGGAACTCTGGCTCTTCACCACACGCTTTCCACACGGCTTCCGCGAAGCCTTTCTGGAGAACGAGCTGCCAGTGCTCTGCGAACGGTTCCAGCGCGTGGTCATCTTCCCGGAACATCCCGAAGGTGCCATCCGCCCCATCCCGCCCAATGCCGAGGTACGCCTTCCGGTGCAGGATCCCTTCAAGGGCGTTGGGGCGGTCGGGCTGCTGCGCAATGCCCCGGTCGTGGGCAGGCTCATCGCATCGCTGCTGAAGGATGCGCCATCGTTGCGGGTGCTCAGGGCGCAGTGGCCGTACTTGCGCGCCTCCATCGCCCAGTTCATCCACCGCGCCGATGTATTGAAGCGCGAGGTGATGCCGCACTATGATCCGAAGCGTGTCGTGGTATACGCATACTGGACGCACGATTGGGCCACGGTGCTCGGCATGGTGCGCGGAACGATGCCGAAGCTGACCTACTTCAGCCGCGCGCATGGCTTCGACATCTACGAAGAGCAGAACACCAACGGATGGATCCCCTTCCGCAGCTTCCAACTGAAGCACGTGCAACGCGTGCATTGTGCTTCGCGCACGGGCATGGGGCATCTGCGCAGCAGGCACAAGGCACTGGCGGGCATGTTCACGCTGGCCCGGCTCGGCACCACGGACCATGGCCCCGGCCCGCACGACCCCACAGGCCCGCTGAAGGTGGTGAGCTGCTCGTTCATGATCCCGCGCAAACGGGTGCTCCTGCTGGTGGAAGCACTTTCCAAGGTGCGCACGCCGGTGCGGTGGGTCCACTTCGGTGGCGGGGAGGAAGAGGAACTGGTGCGGCAGGCAGCGGCCAAGTTCCCGGCCCACGTGCAGGCGGAGTTCATGGGCATGGCATCCAACGCGGACATCATGGCGTGGTACCGCACGCACCCGGTGGATGTGTTCGTGCATCTGGCCCGGCTGGAAGGTGGCGTGGCCGTGGCGGCGCAGGAAGCGGCCAGCTTCGGCATACCCATCATCGCAGCGGATTCGGGCGGCGTGCGCGACCTGATGGACGGGCGTACCGGAGTGCTGCTGCCACGGGATCCCATCGCTGACGAGGTCGCTGCGCTGCTCGATGGGGTCAGGGCAGGCCCCATGTCCACGGCCGCATACCGTACCGGCGTGCGGCAGGCTTGGGCCGAGGGATTCGAGGCGCGCAGGGTGTTCAACGCGTTCGTCGACGATGTGCTGGGCCAAGCGCCGCCACCCGGTGCAGGCTGAATGCGAAAGAGACCTGTTCCGCCGGAACGCGCTGCCGATCATCCGATCTCCGCCGCCGATTACCTTTGGCCCTATGGTGGCGGCCGAACAACAAGCCAGCGTACAGCGCATCTTCAGCGAGTACCTCGAACGCCACGGGCACCGGAAAACGCCCGAGCGCTTCGCCATACTCACCGAAGTGTACGCCCACGACGGCCACTTCGACATCGAACGGCTCTATGGCCGGATGAAGACGAAGAAATACCGCGTGAGCCGCGCCACCCTGTACAACACCATGGACCTGCTGATCGACTGCGACCTCGTGCGCAGGCACCGCTTCACAGGCACCCAGTCGCAGTTCGAGAAGGCCCACGCCTTCGGCCAGCACGACCACCTGATCTGCACCACGTGTGGCGCCGTGCAGGAGTTCTGCGACCCGCGCATCCAACAGATCCGGAAGACCGCCGGCGAAGTGATGGGCTTCGAGGTGCGATACCATACCCTGCAGATCCACGGGACCTGCGCCAGCTGCCAAGAAAAACGACAACTATCATGACCGTGACCGACCGCCCGATGTTCGACCTCGCCGTTTCTGAAGAACGGAACTGCAAGGTCTTCCACCTCAAGGGCCGCTTGATGGACCAGCAGCAGGCCGACCGGCTGATGGATACGCTGGACAGCGAACTGAAGGGCGACCACAAGACCGTGGTGCTCGACATGGGCGAACTGCAATACATGAACAGCACCGGATTGAACATCCTGATCAACGTGCTCACCCGCACGCGCAACGCCGGTGGCGACACGCTGATCGCGGCCGTCTCCAACAGC
>JAHBUM010000313.1 GCA_019638075.1 Flavobacteriales bacterium
GAGGGGTGCCGAGTTGGGGGCGCAGCGGGAAGCCGATATGTTCGGTATCACCTCCGTGGCCCCGTTCAGCAGGCCGGTATCCCAGATCGCGAAATCGAGGTCCACGGCCCCGGGTTCTATGTTGAACGCGATGGTACCGCTTTGGGTAGGCCGGAAGGCCAGCCAGGAGATGCCCTTGTCCTCCAAGCCCAGGCAGCCCATGTTGATGGCGTTCAGGTCGAAGTCCCGGCCCGGCGTCGGCGCGTTCTCCACGTACAGGCCGGTGATGGTGGTGGCGGGACTCGTCATGCAGATGGTCTTCGGCCCTAAGCAATCGTTGCTATAGGCGGGCCAGGTTCTGCACGCGGGTGCTATCGTGTAGTCCATTGCCGGGACGGGCTGGGGGCCGAACACGGGGATGTTCCCATGGTAGCGCCATTGGCGGGTGGTATCGCCCAATTGGTACACTTGGCGTATGTACGCTCCCGCGTCGCTGTTGAAGTACTGCATGTAAAACGTGGCCCCTGCAGGCACCGCCACCAGGAAGAGCTGGCTGGCCTCGCCGCCGATGGGGCTGGTCACCAAGTCCACGGGGGAGCCGCCGTTGATCGTGTATTGCACGCCTTGGTGGGTTGTGGGGCCGGATGCGAGTATCCCTTCGGCATAGAGGTCTACCACGTAGAAGCAATGTCCCGGGGGGAGTGTTGGTTCGTTGATGCAGAGGGTGAACTGGCGGTTCTGGTCGACCTCTGTCCACACGCGCACATAGTACACCTGTCCGGGCGTAAGCCCGTTGCGGATGATGGCTGCCCCGTCGCCCACGCCATGCCTGTCGTCGCACTCCAGCAGGGTTAAGCGGCCGCTGCACCCTGCACTGAGGGTGCTGGCTCCCGAGGCGTAGAGGGCCATGGCAGGGTTGCCTGCGAACGGCCCGGCGCCGGAGGCCTCGATGTGTACCGTTCCAGTGGGTGGTGCGATGAAATAGTACCAAGCCGAGCGGCGGTTGGCATCGAAGCCGCCGCAGTCCGGGGCGGGAATGCCCGGGGTGCTGCAATTGACGAGGAAGTTGTCGAACTGGGGCGTGGTGCCCACCAAGGGGCAGCTGCCCGAGAAGGAGAGCTGGGTGGCACCGCAGGGCTGGTAGTTGGCCTGATGCCCGGTGGCATCGGCCGCCCTGTTCCAGCGGATGTTGATCTGGCCGTAGCGGCTGGTGCTGTTCTGCGCGCTCTTCACCGAGTGGATGCGCAGGTACAGGAAATTGTTCGATGTCGCGTTGTCCAGGCAGTTCATGGTGAAGAGCGGGAGTGCTGGCGGGGTGCTGCCCAGCGTACCCGACCAGCCGCCCACCTCCCGGAAGGTGGTGGGATCGGCGCAGTTGGTGAAGGTGTATGCGGTGATGCCGATGGTATTGGCGGTGTAGCTGGAGCCTTGGTAGGCGAAGATGGAAGCAGAGCCCCTGGGCACCGCGTTCAAGGCCATGCGCACCCATAGGTCGCCGCCCACGTACTCGCTGTTGTCGGCGAAGAGCCATGGGGTTTCGTTGCAGGCGAACACGTACTCGACCTTGGTGTAGTCCGCCGCAGTGTTCCCCGCTTGTGGGACTATGGTGGGGAGGGTGTGGCAGGGCGTTTCACCGGGCGCGGCGGTGGTGCCGTTGTAGTGCGTGAGCCGGTTGCCGGAGGAGGGCGCCGGTGGGGCTGGGGCTGCCGGGCTGGTGAAGGTCTGTCCCTGCACGCAGAGGTGGAACTGGCGGTTGGTGGCGGGTCGGCTGGTCTCGTCCCACACGCGCAGGTAGAGGGTGGACCCTGCCGTGAAACAGGCGGCTTCCAGTGTAGGCTGGGCGGCGCTTCCGCTCAGGGGGCTTCCGCCCCTGGCGCACTCGATCAGGCGGAAAGGCCCAGTGCCCAAGGCGTTTGGCGACTCATAGATCGCCATGGCGCCATCGTTCAAGGGCGTTCCCCCACTGCCGATCAGGGTAACGCGGAAGCGTTGGTTCGCCCCCGGCGTGAACCTGAACCAGACATCGGCCGCCGGGCTTGGCGCGCTTGGGGGCAGGGTGAAGAAATCGCCGCAGGCAGGCGTGCCGCCGAGGGTGCTGCTGGTGGCCCCGGTCATGGCGTAGGGGCCGTTCAGGGTGCCGTTGGTACAGGCGAGGCCCGCGCCGATGTAGTTGGTGACCCCTGCGGTGGTGTTGAAGCTCAACACGGTGGCGGTCCCAGGCTCATCACCCTGGGCCGTGGCGTGTGGCACCATGGCGAATACCAACAGCACCAGCGCAGGCCACCGCCATGGAACACGCAGGAAGGCAGGTCCCGCAAGGGAAAGGTAGGAGAGCGCAGAATGGGCGATCATCGTGAGAGCATGGATCGGCCGTGCGTGGAGAGGCGCACGGGGTGAGAGTTCCCTTCGCAAGTTTACGAACAGTTCCCCGTGGATGGACATTCGCCATCCATATTCCATGTGCCAATGTGGGGATGCCATGGATGCGGGATCCGACCCAGGGGAGAAGTGAGAGATGGGTCATCCTTGTACCAAATGGACGTACAAAGGGCGGAACGTTGCCTATGCCATTGGCAGGAACAGGGGCAATGCCTCCTGCTCCTGCCAACTACTCACTGCTTCACGAAGCGCCCACTGCCGAGCACCTGCCCATCGGCATCGGCCACGCTCACCTGATAGGCGCCTGCGGGCAGCATCTCGGTGGCGATGCGCTCCGCCTGCCCTGAAGCGGCCATGGTGCGCGTCATCACCAGGCGGCCCATCAC
>JAHBUM010000314.1 GCA_019638075.1 Flavobacteriales bacterium
GCCGCCATAGCTCATTTCCACACCGTTCTTCCAGATGCCCTTCAAGTAGTTATAAAAGTGGCCTTGTGCCGAGGGGTCGGTCACGGCGAAGGCGCCTTCACGGTTCCAGAAAAGGAAGGCGCGCATGCCGAAGCGCTCGTTGTCCGGGAAGCCATCACCGTACCCGATGCCCAAGCCCTTGTAGGGGATGCCGCCCTGCTGCAATGCGACCAGGCAATCCAAGTTCTCCAGGTTGTTCTGCGGGCCGGGGTTGTCGATGCCATCGGCATCCTGGTAGGGGCCCTCGAAGAAGTCCACCCCGATGGCCGGCGGCTGCACACCGTAACCCTTCACCCCGTTGCAGTCCTCATCGTTCTCGTCCCAGTTGTAGGCGAAGCCGAAGCCGCGCTGCACATCGCAGCCCACGAAATCGTCGTTGGCACAGCCCAGGTCCGGGTCCACGAAGTGGCCGAAATAGGTCTGCTCCAGCCGCTGCTCGCCCTGGTTGATCACCGTGAAGTTGTAGAAGGTCATGTTGTTCACCTCGTTGTTCGAGCTGAACGCGAAGGCCTGCGCGCGCACTTCGAGGCCGATGGGTTCCCCGCCGAACGATTCGGTGTGGATGTCGCCTTTGTCGTTGAAGATCCAGAAGATGTTGTGGTCACCGAACAGGTTCACGGGATCCTCGCGCTGCCGGGTCTTGCACTGTTCCACGGTCTCATCGAAGCCGTAATCCGGGTAATCCCCGGCCAAGGGATCGTATACTCCGTCAAAGTCCGAATCGAAGAAGGGTGCCAGGTACAGATCCTGGCCCTGGTCCAGATCCCCTTCGGCTGGCCAACTCATGAAATCGGCGGGCACCGAATAGCCGTCCGGGAAAAGTTCGGCCATGTTGCAGTTGTCCGGATCGGCCGCGCATTGCGCCCACAGGATGTGCGTCTCGGCCTGGGTGCGGGTGGTGGTCCAGAAGCGGTCGTACTTGAGGCAGGTGGCCGGCAGCACCGATGCGTTGGTGTTGTTCAGCGGGCCCGGCCAGAAATCATTACCCTGCGCGCGGAAGAGCACCGCAGCCAGCTTCAACTGGTTGTCCGAGGACATGCCGCCCATCCACAGACCGCCCGCGAAGATGGAGCTGGGGCCGGAGAAGGGCGTATCGGTCTTGGGGACCTCGTAGCCCGGAAGCGAATTGCCCCCGCGCCGCTGCCACATGTTGCCGCCGTTCTCGATGATGGCGCGCACGTTGTTGTAGGCCAGCTCGGTGCGCTGCGAGGCCGGCACGCAGCCGGCAGCCTTGGGGCGTGCCACCGGGGTCATCCCCGGAGAACCCGCAGGACGGTCGGGCTGCCGCCCGAACGACGGCAGGGCAGTGGCCACCATGAACCCCGCCAAGATGGCATGGGTCGCTGTTGCTCTCATCTTGCTTTTCATGGTCGTGCGTTTTTCCCGGGATCAGAAGTTGAAGCGGACACCCAGGCGGATGGTGCGCGGCGCACCGTAGTTGTATGGACTGTTCACCTTGAGCTCATAGAGGTCACGGAAGGACTGTGGGTCCGTCTGTCCGTTGATCACCTGCTGGGTCTGGGCCGAGGCCAGGTAGCCATCGTTGTTCGGCGAGCCGGTGTAGCGGTAGGCTCCCACGATGTTCTGCGTGTTGAACACATTGGTCACCAGCAGGTACACGTTCAGGTCCGCGCTCTTGGCCTTCTCGCCCTCCTTGCCGCCGAAGGACAGGGGGATGTCGCGGTCGATCTGCATATCGGTGGTGAACTGCCAGGGCAGGCGCGAGCCGTTGAGCGAGCCTTCGAGGGCGCGGCTACCCGTGTTCGCTCCTTCGTTGTACACGATGCTGCTGCGGCTGTACGGGGTGCCGCTGCCCAGGGTGCTCACCACGTTCACCCCGGTGCGGTTCAGGATGGGCTTGCCGAAGAGCATGGGGCCGTTGTAGTCCTTGCCGCCGCCGTAGCGGAAGTCGAAGGTGGTCTGGAAGCGGTGGCGCTGGTCGAAGTCGAGCGGCGCGATGTTCCGCAGGTTCGGCATGCCGCTGTTGACCAGGCTGATGCCCGTGTTGGGACCCGAACCCGTGCCATCGGCGAACTGGAGGGTGTAGGAGGCCCGCATCCACACGTTGCCCGTCTGCCGCAGGTCGAAGGTGGTGGTGAAACCCTTCACCGTGCCGAAGTCGAAGTTGTCGTAGGTGCGGTAGGTGCGCGGGTAGGCGTTCACCACGTTGCGTATCTGGATCTGGTCACGCAGCTCACGGTAGTAGGCCGCGATCTTCAGCGAGGACGATTTCGAGAGCACCTGCTGGAAGCCCAGCTCGTAGTCGATGGTCTTGGTGGGCTTCAGGTCGGCATTGTTCACGATGTCGCCGGTAAGGCCCAGGTAGCTCATCGTCACCAGGTCCAGACGGCTCTGACCTGCGGTAGGGCGCTGAGTAAGCACGTCGTAGTGCGCGAAGAACACGGCCTCGTCGCTGATGGGGAAAGAGAAGGCCACGCGCGGCATCACATTGATGGCTGGAGCGTAGTCCTTGAAGCCGTTCTGGCGCATCGAAGAACCCTCGATCTCGGCGGGTTTGTCGCCATCCACCAGGTACGGGCGTATCTGCCCCCCTTCGGCCACCGAATTGCCATCGGTCAGTTCCACGCCCTGGGCGCTATACCAGATATCGCCGTTGCGGTAGCCCCTGATCTGGTTGGGGGCCGCCACGTCGTCCACGTACACCACGTAGTCGTCGCCGATGTTGCTGGGCCTGTTGTTCAGGG
>JAHBUM010000315.1 GCA_019638075.1 Flavobacteriales bacterium
TCACCACCGGGATGTCCTTCCGCAGCTCGCCGATGCGTTCCACGATCTCGCCCATGGGGATCAGTTCACCGCCGATGCTGCATAGCTGCGCCTCGTACGGCTCGCGCACGTCGATCAACTGGTACTCCTGGCCTTGCTCGCGCCAGGCCTGCAGCTCGTTCGGGGTGATCTCCTTCATGTGGGAAGCGTGGAATGGGGGCGAAGATCGTGTTCCCGCCCGGATGCAAGGTTCGGCAACGGCTATTCGGTCGGCCTCTGCCGCAGTTTCTCGGCCACCTCTTCCGGCAGGTACTGGAAGAAGGTGTCGCCGCGCAATCCGAGGCGCAGCGTTTCCAGCGGGATCACCTCTTCGGGCGCGATGTTCCCGAGGTTCACATTCACACCGAGCTGCTTGATGAACCACACCTGCTGCGATTTGATCGGCGCCTCCCATAGGATGTCCTTGCCGGGGATCTTGCTCAGGATGCGGTTCACCAGCGTGGTGTGTGCGTGGCCGCTCGGTCGGTAGATGCCCACCGTGCCGCTTTCACGCGCTTCGGCGATCACCTTCCAGCTGCCGGCGTCCAGCTCGGTGCGCATCATGCTCACCCACTTGGCCGGGCTGATGAGGATGCCCGATTCCTTCGATCCCACCTCGCTCAGCACCCGGTGCTCCTTGGCAAGGTCGGTGATGTACTTGCACTTCTCCTTGGGCGGCATGTTGATGGAGCCATCGCTCACCTCCACGGTGTCCAGCCCGAGCGAATCCACCAGCTTCTTGTAGTCCTTGTACTGCCCGCGCGCCACGAACGCCTCGAACAATGTGCCGCCGAGGTATACACGGATGTCCGCCTTCTGGTACAGCTCGATCTTCTCCTTCAGTTTCGGGGTAACGAACGAAGTGCCGAAGCCCAGCTTGATCAGGTCGATCAGGTGGCCGCTGGCGTCGATGAGGTCTTGGGCCTGCCGCACGGACAGCCCTTTATCCATCACCATGGTGACACCTTCCTCGCGCGGCTTGGCACTGCGCGCAGGGATGTGTGAGAGCTTGTAGTTCATTTATCGGCGGTAGAGTTCCAACAGGTGTACGACCTGTGGCATCTGCACGGCTTCGGGGTAGTGCTCCAGCAGCTGCGTGTGCGCTGCGTGGTCGTTCATCAGTGCATCCTCCAGCATCACCAAGGCCTGTTGCAGTTCGCCCATGCGCAGCAGGTAGCTCACCATGCGGTAGGCGTACTTGCTGGTCAGTTTGATCACCTGCGAGCCTTCCTTCAGCTTGCGCGCGGCCGGATCGGGGCCCTTCATCTGCAACAGCAGATCGGCGTGGTCCAGCCAGCCGTCCACGTTCTCGGGCTCCAGGCCGTTCAGTTTCACGTAAGCGGCGAACGCCTCGTCGTACCGGCCCGCACGGGCCAGCGTGTTGCCGAGGAAGTACCAGCCATCGCCATGGTCGGGGGCCAGTCGCACGGCGTTCTCCAAGTTGCGGATGGCCTCGTTCAGCTTGCCCTGCATGTCCTTCACCACGCCGCGGCCTATCCACGCATCCACCCAGTTGGGGTCCAGTGCGATGGATTGGTCGTAGTGGATCAGCGCCTGCTCGTAGTGCTCCATCTTCTCGTAGCACTCGCCGATGTAGCTGAAGGTGACCGCCTGCGCACCATCGAAGTCGATGGTCTCCTGATAGCAGTCGATGGCCTCCTGATAGCGGCCGAGGATCAGCAGGTTGCGGGCCTTGCTGAACAGGGCAGAGGTGAAACGCTCCTCGATGGCGAGGCAGAAGTCCAGCGCCTCGATGCTTTCCTCGTAGCGATCGAGCCGGGCCAGCGCGTTGCCCAAGCTGAACCAAGCCACGAACGCATAAGGGTTCTCGTTGGTGAACTCGCGGAAGAAGGCCACTGCGGCTTGGTGTGCATCGGAAACATCGAAGCAGTAGGCCAGCTCGTACAGCACGGCTTCGTTCTCCGGGTTGATCGTCAGCGCCTGCTTCAGGCTTTCGAGCGCCAGATCGTACTTCTCCAAGTTCTCGTACTCGAAGGCCAGGTCCAAGTGGATCTCGTCCAGCCCTTCCTCGGTAAGGTCCAGCGCCCTCTTGTAATGTTCCACCGCGCGGCGATGGTTGCGCAGCTGGCTGAATATGCTCGCCTTGTGCAGGTGTACGTCCTCGTTGAAGGGCTCCATCTTCCCGATGGCGTCCAGCACCTCCAGCGCGCGGTTCAATTTGCCTTGGCTCATGAGCACGTGCGTCTCGCTGAACTTCAGGTCCACGGAGCCGGGGTGCTGGCGCTGGGCCAGTTCCAGCACCTCCTTCGCGCGGCGGGCATCGCTCTGTTCGAGGTAGTGGTCTATGATGATCTCGAACTCCTCCACATCGAAGAAGTACATGGTGCCGTGCTGGCGCATCGACTCGTAGCGCTCCACGCAGCCGTGGGCCTGATCGTTGCGTTCGGGATGGGGGTGGTGGCTTTCGCTCATGCTGGTTACGACCCGGTTTCCCGGGAAGGAGGGGCGGCAGTACCGCTGCCTTGCCGGACAAAAGTAGGGAACGAAGCTCCCGGCCGCTCCGGAGCCCTCCGGGTTATGAACAGTGCCGGGTGGAGGCGGCGCGCATGCAAAAGGGACCATGCGCCACCCGTCCGGTAGTTTTGCGCGGCTCCCGCATCTGTCCCTGCGGAAGCATCCATCCCATGACGTTGATCCGTTCCATCTCCGGCATCCGTGGCACCATCGGTGGTGCTCCGGGCGAGGGTCTCACCCCGCTGG
>JAHBUM010000316.1 GCA_019638075.1 Flavobacteriales bacterium
GAGGTAGATGATCGGCAGGCGGTTCTCGATGGCGATCTCCTGCGCGCGCAGGTTCTTCTTGCCCGTCATGGGGAACCACGCCCCGGCCTTCACGGTGGCGTCGTTGGCCACCACGATGCACTGGCGCTTGCTCACGTGGCCGATGACGACGACCACGCCCGCGCTGGGGCAGCCGCCATGCTCTTTGTACATGCCATCAGCGGCGAAGGCGCCGATCTCGATACGCGGCGAGCCTTTGTCCAGCAGCGCGTCGATGCGCTCGCGGGCGGTCATCTTCCCGGCCTCCTTGTGTTTGGCGATGCGTTTCTCGCCACCGCCGAGGTGGATCTTCTTCAACCGGTTGTGCAGGTCGGAGAGGGCGAGCTTGTTGTGGTCCTCGTTGCGGGAGGCTTCGATGTCGATGGCCATGGGATCAGAAGATCAGACGATCAGAGGATCAGAAAATGGCTGAACCCGGATGCCTGTGGGAGCGAAGATCGGGCAGGGGCGTCAATTGTCTGATCATCTGATCTTCTCATTGTCTGATCGGGTTTTGGGCGTGCCCCTCGCAAAGCCTCGGGTCGCGCTTTCCGCTGCAAGTCCTCGGCGGCTTCGTTCCTCAGCCGCCTGTGGGCTTTCCGCCGCGATCGCTTACGCGGAATGCCGATCGCGGCCGGGGTCAGAACGGCGGACAACCGCGACATCCGGATCCCTTCGCGACAATGTTCCCCTTGTTGTCGTAGTGCCAGATCTCGTGTTTGTCCATCCACCATGCGCCCACACGCTTGCCATTGAGGTACTCGCCTTCGGTCCTGTTCTCGGGATCGTTGTTCAACTCGAACCACCAGCCATGCCGTTGACCTTCGGCGTTGCGGTTCCCGAAGGCGATGGGGCGGCCCCAAAAGCTTTTGACACACCGCGTGTAACGGTTCTCGAAGACCATGGTGTCGCAGGCACTTTCACGCCTGCCGAACTGAGCCATCAGGTCCGCAGAGGTGATCGCGAAGGTGATCACGAACAATACGGGGAGCCAATGGAAAGGACAGTTGATACTCTTGTTCTTGGAGGCTTCGATGTCGATCTTTTCGGCCATGGTGGCGAAAGTATCAGCGGCTCACGACGAAGGTGGCGCTACTTCACACTTCACCCCTCAGCACTCACACCTCATACCTGAACCGCCGCAGGATGAACCCTGCGCTTCGTTTCCAGTTGATGTCGATAGGGTAGGGGAACCCCTCAGAACCCTCCCACACCCGGCCCCGCCTCCACACCTCCGTTCAGGTGCGCATACAACGCCGCCTCGTTCGGGATCAGCACGCGCCGCGCTTTCGAGCCTTCAAAGGCACCGAGCACACCGGCGGCCTCCAACTGGTCCACGATGCGGCCGGCGCGGTTGTAGCCGAGCTTCAGCTTGCGCTGGATGAGCGAAGTGCTGCCCTGCTGCGTCTGCACCACCAGCCGTGCGGCTTCCTCGAACATGTTGTCGCGGTCGCCATCGTCGAGGTCCACGCCGCCTTCGCCGTCCTCGGTGGGTACATCGGGGAGCAGGAGGGCATCGGGGTAGCCGCGTTGCGCGCCGATGAAGTCGCAGATCTTGTCCACCTCGGGCGTGTCCACGAAGGCGCACTGGATGCGGATCAGGTCGTTGCCGGTGCTGAGGAGCATGTCGCCACGGCCGATGAGTTGGTCGGCGCCACCGGCATCGAGGATGGTGCGGCTGTCGATCTTGCTGGTGACGCGGAAGGCGATGCGCGCCGGGAAGTTGGCCTTGATGGTGCCGGTGATGATGTTCACACTCGGACGCTGCGTGGCGATGATCAGGTGGATGCCGATGGCACGGGCCAGCTGCGCCAGGCGGGCGATGGGCGTTTCCACCTCGCGGCCTGCGGTCATGATCAGGTCGGCGAACTCGTCCACCACCAGCACGATGTAGGGGAGGTAGCGGTGGCCGTTCTCCGGGTTCAGGCGGCGCTGGATGAACTTGGCGTTGTACTCCTTGATGTTGCGGCACTGCGCATCCTTCAGCAGTTCGTAGCGCTCGTCCATCTCGATGCACAGGCTGTTCAGCGTGGCCACCACCTTCTTCGTATCGGTGATGATGGCTTCGCCCTCGCCGGGCAGCTTCGCGAGGAAGTGGCGCTCGATCTTGTTGAAGAGCGTGAGTTCCACCTTCTTCGGATCCACCAGCACGAACTTGATCTGGCTGGGGTGCTTCTTGTAGAGCAACGAAACGAGGATCGCGTTCAACCCGACCGACTTGCCCTGACCCGTGGCACCGGCCATCAACAGGTGCGGCATCTTGGTCAGGTCGGTCACGAAGGTCTCGTTGCTGATGGTCTTGCCCAGCACCAGCGGCAGGTCCATGCTGCTGTTCTGGAACTTCTCGCTGGCGATCACACCGCGCATGCCCACCACCTGTGGCTTGCTGTTGGGCACTTCGATACCGATGGTGCCCTTGCCGGGGATCGGCGCGATGATGCGGATGCCCAGCGCGGCGAGGCTCAGCGCGATGTCGTCCTCGAGGTTCTTGATCTTGCTGATGCGCACACCCGCCTGCGGCACGATCTCGTACAGCGTCACCGTGGGTCCGATGGTGGCCTTGATCTTGTCGATGCCGATGTTGTAGTGGCCCAGCGTCTGCACGATGCGGTCCTTGTTGGCCTCGAGCTCTTCGCGCGTCACGGTGAGCTCGCCGGTGCCGTGGTCCACCAGCAGGTCGATGGGCGGCAGCTCGTAGCTGCTCAGGTCCAGTGTG
>JAHBUM010000317.1 GCA_019638075.1 Flavobacteriales bacterium
AGTAGGCGATGAACGCCAGCAGTGCGCTCACGGGAATGGTGAGCACCCAGGCCCACAGCAGGCGAACAGTGACGCCCCACCGCACCGCGCTGAGGCGCTTGGTGGCCCCCACGCCGATGATGGCGCCCGTGATGGTGTGCGTGGTGCTCACGGGGATGCCCATCTGCTCGGTCATGTACAGCGTCATGGCGCCGGCGCTTTCGGCGCACACACCTTCCAGCGGCGTCACCTTGGTGATGCGCGAGCCCATGGTCTTCACGATCTTCCAACCGCCGCTGAGGGTGCCCAGGCCGATGGCGGTGTAGCACGCGAGCGGCACCCAGTTCGGCATGTCGTCGAGGCTCTCCTTCTGGCCACCCGCCACCATGGCCACCATGATGATGCCCATCACCTTCTGCGCATCGTTGCCGCCGTGGCCGATGCTGAACGCCGCCGAGCTGAGCAGCTGCAGCCGCTTGTACAGGTTGGCCGTGCGCGCCGCGCTGGGCTGGCGGTGCCGCATATCCCACCCATAGGCCACCATGAACACGATGGAGAACAGCGCCATGGCGATGCGCAGGTCGTTGTTCTTGAGCACGAAGAGGCAGGTGACGGCCGTGGCTCCGGCGATGATCGCCAGGCGCAGCCACAGCTTCTGCACCAGCGTGACCAACGTGATGAAGATGGAGATGAGCATGCCCACCAGCGGTGCCAGGAAGATGAACAGGGCGATGATGCCGATCTTGTCCAGCGCGATGCTGCCGATGTTGAAGTCCGCACCGGCCAGCGCCGCACCTGCGAAGCCCCCGATCAGCGTGTGCGACGAGCTGCTGGGGATGCCGTACCACCAGGTGATCAGGTTCCAGGTGATGGCGGCGATGAGGCCCGCGAGCACCACACGCAGGGTGATGAAATCCTCGTGTACCGTCTTGGCCACCGTGTTCGCCACGTGGTGGTCGCTGAAGATGAAGTAGGCCACGAAGTTGAAGGCGGCGGCCCAGACCACGGCCTGCACCGGCGTGAGCACCTTGGTGCTGACGATGGTGGCGATGGAGTTGGCCGCGTCGTGGAACCCGTTGATGTAATCGAACACCAAGGCCAGCACGATGATGACGATGAGCAGTGTCATGTCCTCACGCGTACTTCAGCATGATGGACTCGATCACGTTGCCCACGTCCTCGCACTTGTCGGTGGCGAGCTCCAGCGTGGCGTAGATGTCGCGCATGCGGATCAGCTCGATGGGATCCTTCTCGTTGGCGAAGAGGCGCTGGATGGCCTTGTCGAACACCTCATCGGCCTGGTTCTCCATGCTGTTGATACGCACCACGAACTCGTTGTTCGTAGCGCCCGATTTGTGCATGGTGCGAAGGCCCTGCACGGCAAGCTGCACGATCTGGCAGCCTTCGTGTACCAGCCGCGCCAGTTCACGGCACGTCTCATCGGGCTTCTTGATCCCGAAAAGCTCGAGGTTCTTCGCGGCGGCGAGGATGAAGTCGGCCACATCATCGAGGCTCACCGCCAGTTGGTGGATGTCCTCCCGGTCGATGGGCGTGATGAAGTTGCGGGCCAGGTCGGTGAAGATGGTGTGCGTGAGGTCGTCGTTGGCATGCTCGGCGATCTCCAGCCGCTCCAACAGCGCCACCCGCTGCGATCCCGGCTCCGTGGCCATGATGGCGATGAGGTCCTCCGACATCTTCAGCACGTTCGCGGCGCTGGCCTCGAAATGGAAGAAGAACACCCGGTCGCGCGGCTTGAAGATGCTCAGGAGGTTGTCCAATGCCATGGTCCACTTGTTTCTCGGGCCAAATGTACCCGGCTGTTCCGCAGGGCAATGCAGGAAGTGCAAGGCTTAACCCAGACTTAACATTGCCCCACGTGCGTTTTGCGCTCAGGCTCCATCTTCGCGGCTCATAACGACCTCATGCTCTACGAATTCAACGGGTACCGGCCTGTCGTTCATCCATCGGCCTTCGTACACCCTCAGGCGGTGGTCACCGGCAACGTCATCATCGGGCGCTATGTGTACATCGGGCCCGGCGCGGCCTTGCGGGGCGATTGGGGCGAGATCATCGTCGGCGACGGTTGCAACGTGCAGGAGAACTGCACCATCCACATGTTCCCGGGTGTCACCGTGCGGCTGGCGGAAAGCGCGCACATCGGGCACGGGGCCATCATCCACGGCGCGCACGTGGGCCGCAACTGCATGGTGGGCATGAACGCGGTGCTGATGGACAACGTGGTGCTGGGCGACGAGTGCATCGTGGGGGCGCTCTCCTTCCTGCGCGCCGACAGCGTGTGGGCGCCACGCAAGGTGATCGTGGGCAACCCCGCCAAGGTGGTGAAGGACGTGACGGATGAGATGATCGCGTGGAAGACCGAGGGAACGAAGCTGTATCAGGGGCTCCCTGCGGAACTGCATGCCACATTGAAGCCCTGCGAACCGTTGCGCGAAGTGCCGCAGGACCGGGAGCCCATCACGGCGAAGTACAGGACGTGGAACGAGACGCGCGGGGAGTGACCCTTCCCGCATACCAGCCCCACCGATCAACACGGCATGGTTAAGCACACGCCGATCCGCGCTGCGCGGAGGATAGTCGCATGGCAGCACCTTCGTACAATGAACCGCCGCACATGAAAGGTCTCTGGACCATCGCCCTGCTCGTGCTCTCCAACATCTTCATGACGCTGGCGTGGTACGGCCATCTCCGTTTCAAGGACTTCGCGTGGGGCAGAAGCCTCGGCCTG
>JAHBUM010000318.1 GCA_019638075.1 Flavobacteriales bacterium
GCCTAAAGTCGAACATCGCACGGTTCGCCTCCGCATCCTCCCAATGGAGCATGCTTTGCACAATGGTCACTCTCAGATCCTGCATAGCTTCTCGATCGCGGCATCCAAGGTAGCGTCCTGCTTCGCGAAGCAGAAACGCAGCAGGCGTTGCCCCTTCGGCGGATCCTTGTAAAAAGGTGATAGCGGGATGGTGGCCACGCCGAACTCGCGCGTCACACGCTGCGCAAAGGCCATGTCATCTTCGCTGCTGATGGCGCTGTAATCCGCCGTTTGGAAATACGAGCCCTCACAGGGCAGCAGCCTGAACCGCGAGTCCTTCATGCCCGCCGCGAAACGATCACGCTTGGCTTGGTAGAACGCGGCCACCGTTCCGTAGTTCGACGGCTCCTGCATGTATGCGGCCATGGCATGCTGCGTCGGCGTGTGTACGCTGAAGACGTTGAACTGATGCACCTTGCGGAACTCCGCCATCAGCGTCTTCGGGGCGAGCGCGTAGCCCATCTTCCAGCCGGTGGTGTGGAACACCTTGCCGAAGCTGAAGATCACGAAGGCGCGCTCCCGCAGCTCCGGGTGGTTGATCACCGAGGCATGCGGTTCGCCATCGAAGACCAGATGCTCGTACACCTCATCGCTCAGCAGGATGATGTCCGTACCGCGCAACAACTCGGCGATGCGCTTCATGTCGGCATCGCGGAGGATGGTGCCCGCCGGGTTGTGCGGCGTGTTGATCATCAGCATGCGCGTCCTCGGCGTGATCGCGCGTTGCACGGCATCCGCATCGAACTTCATGTCGTTGCCCAGGCGCACATGCACCGGCTTGCCACCGAAGAGTTCCACCGTGGGTGAGTAGCAGTCGTACGCGGGATCCACGATGATCACTTCATCACCCGGATGCACCACCGCGCCGATGGCGGTGAAGATGGCCTGCGTGCCGCCCGACGCCACGGTGATCTCCGTATCGGGGTCGTAACGGAAGCCATAGAGCCGCTGCACCTTGTCGGCGATCGCTTCACGCAAGGCGGGCAGGCCGGCCATCGGTGCGTACTGGTTGTGGCCGCTTCGCATCGCGGCGTCCACCAGCTGGCTCAGCTTCTCATCGATCGGGAAATCCGGGAAGCCCTGACTGAGGTTGATGGCACCGCACTCCTGCGCGAGCCTGCTCATCACCGTGAAGATGGTGGTGCCGACGTGGGGAAGCTTGGAAGCGATCGGAGCACGTGTGATCCTCGAAGACATGCGCATGGATATACTTAACCGACCAGTTCGATCAAGGGTTCGTTCGCGCTGGTCAAGGCCACGATCTCATTCCAGCGCCGCGTGAACACCTCCTTCAGCCGGGCATTGCTCGTATTGCCCATGCGCAGCCAGACGATCTTGGGTGGTGGCCCGTGGCGGTGCAGCAGATGCACCATGTCCACATCCTTGGTGATCAGGATGTCGGCCTCCTTCCTGGCGCGCATGAACAAGGTCTCGTCCGCAGTTCTCAGGTCGCTCAGATCACGGACGGGAAAGCAGGTCTCTTTGAACGTTGCGCGGATCCAATTGGCCAGGACCGGCGATAGCTGGGCATCGAGCCAGATGGTCACGCGGCCAGGATCGGATGGTCCAAACGGCCGCTGGCGAACTTCAATGCGGCTTCCACATCGGCCACCTCCAGATCAGGTAATTCCTCCACCACCTGTTGCGTGGTGAGTCCGGAGGCCAGAAGATCCAAGACATCCGTAACGCGGATGCGCATGCCACGGATGCACGGACGTCCGCCGCAAACGCGCGGGTCAACGGTGATGCGGTCCATCAGGTAGGTCATGGCCAACGTGCTTGCCCCAAAGTTAGGGTAAGAACGGGGGCTTCCGGTTCAGCCGTGCGATATGCTCACGCCGATCAGCGCCGGGGGCTTTTCAGGCACGAGCGTGGACGCTCGCGCGAAGTAGTGGGTATTCCACCTCGCAGGCGCCGGTGTTGCTACAGTTGCCAAAGTCTGCATCGCCTAAAGTCTCAAGTGCTACCATCTCAGGTACCCGATAAAGTCGTCGAACTTCTTGAGGCCAATTTCCTTTGGATAGATCCGCTCGACTTCCGGCTGCTTTGTGGGCGTGGCAAAGTACTTCAGACGGTATCCCGCCGCTCCCTTATCGTACATGACGTGCAGAGCCTCGATATCACGCTCAAGCACTGGATAAAGACCAATGATCAGGTCGTGCATCGAAGTGAATGCAAAAAGGCGGTCAGCATAACCCTTCGCGCGGATGTGACCGACCAGCTCCGCCATTTCTTCTCCCCACCCGTTATCCTTTGCGGAACGCAAGTAGAACTCTTCGATATCCGACCATGAACGCGTCGGTATTCGAAAGGCTCTTCCTCGCGTGTGTGGAAGGTCCATGATATCACTCCTTCGTCACCGTCGCCACCAGATACTCCCGGTTCAGCCGTGCGATATGCTCCAAGCTGATCCCCTTGGGGCATTCCACCTCGCAGGCACCTATATTGCTGCAATTGCCGAAGCCTTCCTTGTCCATCTGCTCCACCATCGCGAGCGCGCGGCGCTTGGCCTCGGGGCGGCCTTGGGGCAGCAGTGACAACTGGCTCACTTTCGCTGCGGTGAACAACATCGCGCTTCCGTTGGGACAGCTGGCTACACACGCGCCACAGCCGATGCACGTGGCCGCATCGAAGGCCTTGTCGGCATCGTCCTTGGGGATGGGCAGCGCGTTGCCGTCCACGAG
>JAHBUM010000319.1 GCA_019638075.1 Flavobacteriales bacterium
CACATCGGCGGTACACCAGAACACGTCGTTCTCCTCGTACTGGAACACGTTGCGGAAGGTGTGGTCGGCGTACACCATGTAGCCGCCGCAGGTGTGTACAACGCCCTTGGGCTTGCCGGTGGTGCCGCTGGTATAGAGGAGGTAGAGCATGTCCTCGCTGTCCATCGCTTCGGCGGGGCAGTTGGCGTCCACGTGCGCAAGCTCGTCGTGCAGCCACACGTCGCGGCCTGCGGTCATCGCCACATCATCACCGGTACGTTTCGCGACGATCACCTTCTTCACGCCGGGACAGGTCTTCAACGCTTCGTCCACGATCGCCTTCACCGGGCCTTTGCGTGCGCCGCGCATCATACCATCGCTGGTGAGCACGAAGGCGGCATCGGCGTCCTGCACGCGGTCGGCGATGCTCTGCGCGCTGAAACCCGCGAACACCACGGAATGCACGGCCCCGATGCGCGCGCAGGCCAGCACCGCCACGGCGAGGTCGGGGATCATGGGCATGTAGATGCACACGCGGTCGCCTTTTCGCACGCCGTTGCGCTTCAGCACGTTCGCGTAGCGGCACACGCGGTCGTGCAGTTCGCGGTAGGTGATGCGTTGCGCCGCCTCGTTCGGATCGTTCGGTTCCCAGAGGATCGCGGTCTTGTCGCCGCGCGTGGCCAAGTGCCGGTCGAGGCAGTTCTCGGTGATGTTGAGCTTGCCGCCGCTGAACCACTTCACATCGGGTGCATCGAAATCCCATTCGAGCACGCGGTCCCATTTCCTTTTCCACGTGAAGTGATCGGCCTGCGCGGCCCAGAAGCCTTCGGGGTCTTGTACGCTCTTGGCGTAGGCGGCTTCGTAATCGGCTTTGGTGCGGATGCGGTGGAGGGGCGAAGTGTTGTGTGCGGCTGTCATGTTCAGGACGGTCTCGTTCAAAGATGCGGATCAAAGTTCATCCGAACGACCGGGCAGATGCTCGTACTCACCTTGCAGCGCATACCAGCCGAAGATCATCAGGCCGATGGCGATGGGGATGAACACCACCACGAACACGCCCCACTGGATCTTGGTGTCGATCACGGGGTTCTTCCCGATCTCGGCGGCGGCGGTGCGCACGAGGTACCAGATGGCGGCCGGGCCAAGGGCGATCCAAAGCACCCCGAACAGTTTCTTCAGTCGTGACATGGCTGGTCGTGTTCAGTCGTGTACGTTACGATCGATACGGTTGCTGATGTACAGGGTGCCGATGATCAGGCATACGAAGGCGATGATGATCGGATACCACAGGCCCACGAGCGCATCGTTGATGTGGATGGTGGTGAGCAAGGTGGCGATGAAGGGCGTGAGGCCGCCGAACACACCGTTGCCGATGTGGTAGGGGAGGCTCATGCTGGTGTAGCGGATCTTGGTGGGGAACAGTTCCACGAGGAAGGCCGCGATGGGGCCGTACACCATGGTGACGTACAGGATCATGATGAAGATGATGGACACCATGCCCCAGTAGCCGCCGCTGCCAAGGGTCTTGCTCACCTTCACATCGGGCTTGAATGTGGTGCGCGATGCGTCGGCGTAGAGCGTGTCCGATCGTGCTTCGACCATGTTCATGCCATCGGCGTACACCGAAGTGGTCACGGTCTTTCGCAGTTGATCGGGCGAGCCATTGATCGGCGTCAATATCTCCTTCACATCGCGCTGTCCGATCAGCTCGCTCTTCAGCATTGGATCGCCGATGTCCTTCAACTTGCCGAACAGCGGCCGGTAGGTGAGCACAGCCAGCGCCATGCCCGCGAGCATGATCCACTTGCGGCCCACCTTGTCGCTCCAGCTGCCGAACACCACGAAGAAGGGCGTGGCGAAGAGGATGGCCCAGATCAGGATGGTGCGCGATTGCCCGAAATCGATCTTCACCACGTTCTCGATGAACGATTGCGCGTAGAACTGGCCCGTGTACCACACCACGCCCTGCCCCATGGTGGCACCGAACAGCGCGAGCAGCACCATCTTCAGGTTGCGCTTGTGCGCGAAGCTCTCCTTCAGCGGGTTGCTCGATGTCTTGCCTTCGCTCTTCAGCTTCGCGAACAGCGGGCTCTCGTTCATCTTCAAGCGGATGTACACGCTCACGCCCACCAGCACGATGGAAAGCAGGAAGGGGATGCGCCAGCCCCACTCGTTGAACTTGGCGATGGACGCGGCCGGATCGCTGTCCAGCATGTTGCGGGTGATCAGGATCACGCCCAGCGACACGAAGAGGCCCAATGTGGCCGTGGTCTGGATCCATGAGGTGAAGAAGCCGCGACGGCCCGGTGGCGCGTGTTCGGCCACGTAGGTGGCGGCACCACCGTACTCACCGCCCAGTGCAAGCCCTTGCAGCAGCCGCAGCACCAGCACGATGATCGGCGCAGCGAAGCCGATGCTGTCATAGCCCGGCACAAGCCCGATGCAGAAGGTGCTGCCGCCCATGATGATGAGGGTGAGCAGGAAGGTGTACTTCCGCCCGATCATGTCGCCGATGCGGCCGAACACCAGCGCGCCGAACGGCCGCACGATGAAGCCCGCCGCGAAGGTGGCCAGCACGCTCAGCAGCGCGGCCGTGGGGTTCGTCTTCGGGAAGAACTGCGTGGCGATCACCGTGGCAAGGCTGCCGAAGATGTAGAAGTCGTACCACTCGATCAGGGTGCCGAGCGACGAGGCCCAGATCACCTTCCAGATGCCCTTGGGGG
>JAHBUM010000032.1 GCA_019638075.1 Flavobacteriales bacterium
TTCGCAAGGCACCATCGCCATCGCGGGAACGATCATGAGCGATGCGCACACCTTCGTTCAGCCGGAAAAGCGGCCCGTGGGCATGATCTTCCAAGGGCTGGCGCTGTTCCCCCACATGACCGTTGCGGAGAACGTGGGCTTCGGGCTTGCGCACCTCGGCAGATCCGAACGTCGTGAACGCGTACAGGAAGAACTCGGCATGGTCGGGCTGCAAGGCATGGAGGCCCGCTATCCGCATCAACTCAGCGGTGGTCAGCAGCAGCGCGTGGCCATCGCCCGGTCACTGGTGCGCAGGCCCGCGCTCATGCTCATGGACGAACCCTTCAGCGATCTGGATCCCGATACCCGCCAGCAGGTGCGCAGTGAAGTGAAGCGGATCCTTGGCGACCACGGCATCACCTCGATCATCGTCACGCACGATCCGCAGGATGCCGACCAAGTGGCCGATCGTGTCTTGGCGATGCAGGCGGGAGCTTTGACCGAAGCCAACGGCCCGGCCCCGAAGCGGCAGTGACCCCACCAGGAGTCGAACCTGGATCTAGAGTTTAGGAAACTCCTATTCTATCCATTGAACTATGGGGTCGGGATAGCGGCCGCAAAAGTAGACGGATCGGCCGTTGCGCACAGCCGGGAAACTCACCGCACCTCGCTGCCCGGCCTGATCGCCGCATCGGGCCGCACGAAATGCAGCTTTCCTTCGGCATCCTCGGCCATCAGCACCATGCCCTGACTTTCCACGCCGCGCATCTTCCGGGGCTCGAGGTTGGCGAGGAACAGCACCTGTTGCCCCACCAGTGCTTCAGGCTCGAAGTGCTGCGCGATGCCGCTCACGACGGTACGCGGTGTGGCCTCGCCGATGTCGATGGTCAGCTTCAGCAGCTTGTCGGCCTTCGGAACGCGCTCTGCCGTGGCGATCACACCGGTGCGCAGATCGAGCTTCGCGAAATCGTCGTAGGCGATGGCTCCTTTCGGCGCAGTCGGAGCATTGGCCGGTGTTGGAGCAACAGGAACGGCCGGTGCCGGTTGCGAAGCATGCAGCCGGTCCACTTCCGCCTTGATCGCCTCATCGTCGATCGGCTTGAAGAGGTGTTCCGGCTTGCCCAGTGCGGCACCGGGCACGATCAGGCCGGAGCGGAACGCATCGTCCCATTTCAAAAGGCCGATGCCGAGCATGCCGCGCAGCTTCGCCGAAGTGAAGGGCAGGAAGGGTTCGAGCAGGACACTCAGTGCGGCGGTGATGCGCAGGCTGTTGAAGAGGATCGTGCGGACGCGGGCCGGATCGGTCTTCTCTATTTTCCACGGCTCGGTCTCGGTGAGGTATTTGTTGCCGAGGCGCGCCGCTTGCATGGCACTGGCGAGCGCATCGCGGAAACGGAACCTGTCGACCTCATCGGCCACCTTCGCGGGTAGGGCGTTCAGTTCGGCCCACAACAGCACATCCTGCTCGTTGCCATCCGTCGGGTCGGGCACCCTGCCATCGTAGTACTTGTGGCACAGCACGAACACGCGCTGCACGAAGTTCCCGAGGATGCTCACCAGCTCGTTGTTGTTCTTGTCCTGAAAGTCCTTCCACGTGAACTCGCTGTCCTTGAACTCGGGCAGGATGCTCGCGAGGGCGTAACGCAATTCATCCTGACGACCGGGCCACCGCTCGATGTACTCGTGCAGCCACACCGCCCAGTTGCGGCTGGTGCTCAGCTTCTGTCCTTCGAGGTTGAGGAACTCGTTGGCGGGCACGTTCTGCGGCAGGATGAAACCGCCGTGCATCTTCAGCAGGATCGGGAAGATGATGCAGTGGAACACGATGTTGTCCTTGCCGATGAAGTGCAGCAGGCGCGTATCCTCGCCCTTCCACCACTTCTCCCATTCAACACCCTTGTCCTTCGCCCACTGCTTCGTGGCGGTGATGTAGCCGATGGGCGCATCCAGCCACACATAAAGCACCTTGCCCTCAGCGTTCGGCAGCGGCACGGGTACGCCCCAATCCAGATCGCGCGTCATCGCACGCGGACGCAGGCCATCCTTCAACCAACTGTTGCACTGGCCCAGCACCTGCGGCTTCCATTCGGATGCGTCGTGTTGCAGCACCCCATCCAGTTCACCGGTATTGATCCACCGGTCCACCCACTCCTGCGCGCGATCCATGGGCAGGTACCAATGCTTGGTGGGCTTCAGTACGGGCGTGCTGCCGCTCAGGGTGCTGCGCACATCCTTCAACTCCTTCGGGCTTAGCGCGGTGCCACATTTCTCGCACTGGTCGCCATACGCTTCCGTGTTCCCACAGACCGGACAGGTGCCCTTGATGTACCGGTCGGCAAGGAACTGCTTCGCCTCATCATCGTAGTACTGCAGTTCCTCCTGCTCGGTGAAGGCGCCGTTCTTGTACAGTTGAAGGAAGAAGTCCTGACTGGTCTGCTTGTGCAGTTCGGCGCTGGTGCGGTGGTAGATGTCGAAGTGGATGCCGAAGTCGGTGAACGCCTTGCCCATCATGGCGTGGTACTTGTCCACGATGGCCTTGGGCGTGGTGCCATCCTTCATGGCCCGGATGGTGATGGCCGCGCCATGCTCATCGCTGCCGCACACGAACAGCACCTCCTTGCCACGCGCCCGCAGGCAGCGCACGTAGATGTCCGACGGCAGGTAGGCCCCGGCGATATGGCCGATGTGCAACGGGCCGTTGGCGTAGGGCAGGGCGGCGGTGACGGTGGTGCGCTTGATCTCTTTCACGCTGTCGAGAACTCGCGTTGGCGGCGTGTTCGCGGTGCAAGATAGCGGTGCAACTTCGCACTCATGGGAGCCTATGGCAGCTCCGCATGATGTCATCGCGTGTCCCCCCACCCCTCCGCCCCGGCGATACCATCGCCATCATTCCCACCGCGCGCTTCATCGCATTGGATGAACTGCGCGACGGCATCGCCCTTGCCGAAAGCTGGGGGCTGAAGGTGCAGCTGGGCGCGGGCATCGGCCGCAAGCACTTCCAGCAGGCAGGCACCGCTTCGGAGCGCACCGCCGACCTGCAAGCCGCGATCAACGACCCTACGGTGCGAGCTATCTGGTGCGCCCGTGGCGGCTATGGCACCGTACACCTGTTGGAAGGGCTGGATCTCGCCCCGTTGAAGCAGGATCCCAAATGGATCATCGGCTTCAGCGACATCACCGTGCTGCATAACGCACTGAGCGAATTGGGCGTGGCTTCGCTGCATGCGCAGATGCCGTTCAACATCGCAAGCAAGACGGCCGAAGCGAAGGAGACGTTGAGGAAGGCGCTGTTCGGGGCGGAATATCAAGTGGCGAGTAGCGAGTGGCGAGTGGCGAGTGCTGCCTCCGACCCAGCAGCACTCGCCACTCGCCACTCACCACTCGCTACTCCGCATTCGCATTCACCACTCGCCACTCCGCGCATTGGCTCGTGCGAAGGCATCCTCACAGGCGGCAACCTCTCCATCCTCTACGCCCTGCGCGGCACGCCTTATGACCTCGATCCGCGCAGGAAGATCCTCTTCTTGGAAGACCTCGACGAGTTGCGCTACCACGCCGACCGCATGATCCAGAACCTGAGGCTGGGCGGCTGGTTCCACGAACTGGCAGGACTGGTGGTGGGTGGCATGAGCGACATGCGCGACAAGAATCCCGATGATCCCTTCGGCATGGAGGTGGAGGAAATGATCGCGGAGGCGGTGGCCCCGTACAGCTACCCGGTGTGCTACGGCTTCCCCGCAGGCCACATCGACGATAACCGCGCGCTGGTGTTCGGCCAAAAAGCAAAACTCAGCGTCACCGCGAACGGTGCAACGCTGAGCTTCGGCGGAATTGTCAGGCCGAGCGGAGCCGAGGCCTAATTCCGCTCGAACTTGTTGAAGCCCGCAGGGATCTCGAACAGCGACGCCTTCTGCGCGCCCTTCGTCACCTGTTTCACTTCGAGGCGGCTCACCTCGGCACCATCTGATTTCTGTTCGATCCCCAGCAGCGGGAACACACCCTTGTTATCCTTGATCTGCAGGAAGAACACGGCCTGCTCATCCTTGCGGTTCAGTGTTTCCAGCAGGGGCACGAAGAAATTGAACTCGTCGGCAGCCACCCAGTAGGTGAGGACGCGATCTTCCTTGGGGCTTTTCACCAGCCATTTCTCGCACTTGTACCCGGCCATGTCCTTCATTTCCGAGGTCTTCTGCACGGAGGTCTCCACGTCCTTGGGCAGGCGCATGTTGGGCACGTCCATGTACAGCTTGCGTTCGGGGCTTATGGCGGTCACGGTCTTGTCGCGGGTGTCCACCAGCATGATGCCCTGCACATCACCACGGGCGCTGACCTCCTCGATCCGCACGCGGTCGCCCTTGACGAAGTACTTGTAGTTGGAGACCACGGGCCCGGTGGTCTTGGTGAACTCGATGGTGCCCTCGAACGGCTGTGCCATGGCGGCCGCAGCGAGCAGCACAAGGGACGACCCGGTAACGAGGAAATTGCGAAGGATGGCGTGCATGGTAGGTCGCGGTTCCGTCCGGTGGGCGGTCAAGGCCACGATCGGACGTAGGATGGGCGGAAGATTCCTCAATTTTAGGGCTTCAACGGCGTGCCACGGCTTTGGTTACGCCTGTGTTTTCCACCAATGGCCGTACACAACGAGACTGGCGCGATAGGCGAGCAATACGCGTGCCGCTTCCTCGAAGACCTCGGCTACGAGGTGGTGGCGCGCAACTGGCGGTTCGGGAAGGACGAGCTGGACATCATCGCCCGCACGGCCCGCGAGCTGGTGATCGTGGAGGTGAAGACCCGCAGCACCGACATCCACGGCCAGCCGGAGGAAGCGGTGAAAAAGGGCAAGCGCAGCACCATGATCCGCGGGGCCAATGCGTACGTTCAGGCCTCCGGGTGCGAACTTGCGCTCCGGTTCGACATCGTGAGCGTGATCCTTCACCCTTCCGGCAAGCCGTACATCCATCACATACCCGACGCTTTCTACCCGACCATCCATGACCGACCGTTCAAATAGCCGCCGCCCGAAAGGGGGCCGTACCTCCCGCCCAACCGGCCCCCGCCCTGCTGGCGACAAGCGCCGCTCATCGAGCAGCGGTCCGCGCGAACGTCGTGAGCGTTCCGGTGAGGACGAGGAACGTCCACGCCCCGACGGCACCCGCAGCGAGCGGTCCCAAGGGAACGGCCGTCCGAGCCGGGCTGGCGGCGCCCGCCCCCCCCGCGTGGGTCACACGGGCGGTGAACGCTCCGGCACGCGCGAAGAGCGCCCACGAAGTGCAGGGCCACAAGGAGGCTCCCGTCCAAGGCCCGCACGGGACCGGAACGAACGCTCCGGCGATCGTGATGAACGGCCCGCGAGCCGCAGCGCCAAACCGGGTGCAGCCCGTGGCGAACGCGACGAACGGCCCCGCAGCGCAGGCACCGGACGTCCGCAACGCCCGGCAGCAGGCAGGGGCCGCCCGGTACGCAACGACGAAGACCGCCCGGCCAGCAAGCGTGCAGGGAGGCGTCCGCCCAAAGCCATCCGCGAAGGAGGTAGCTATGACACCCCCCGCCCCGAACGCGGGTGGCGCGAACGTGACGCCAGCACCAAACGCTTCGTTGGCCGAGGACCCGATCGCGCAAGCAAACGGGGCAAAAAGGCCGAAGAAGGCATCGGCGATGGCCGCATCCGCCTGAACCGTTACCTGAGCAATGCCGGTGTGGCCAGCCGCCGCGAAGCGGATGACCTGATCAAGGCGGGCGTAGTGACCGTGAACGGTAAGATCGTGACCGAAATGGGCACCAAGGTGGGTCCCGGCGATGTGATCCACTACGGAGGCCAGAAGCTGAGCACCGAGAAGAAACGCTACGTGCTGCTGAACAAACCGAAGGACTTCATCACCACCACGGACGACCCGCGCGACCGCCGCACGGTGATGGCCCTGATCGACGACGCGTGTAGCGAGCGCCTCTACCCCGTTGGCCGCTTGGACCGTCACACCACAGGCGTGCTGCTGATGACCAACGATGGCGACCTCGCCAAGAAGCTGACGCACCCCAGCCACGGCGCCGAGAAGATCTACCACGCCACGCTGGACAAGTCGCTCACCAAGGCCGATCTGGAAAAGCTCGTGGCCGGTGTACAACTGGACGATGGCCCTGCCGTTGCCGACGAGGCCAGCTACGTGGTCGGCGGCACCCGGAAGGAAGTGGGCCTGAAGATCCACATGGGCCGCAACCGCGTGGTGCGCCGCATGTTCGAGGCACTGGGCTACGAAGTGGTGAAGCTGGACCGCGTGGTGTTCGCCGGGCTTACCAAGAAGGATCTTCCGCGCGGAAAATGGCGGCACCTGACGGAGAAGGAGGTGCTGTTTTTGAGCAAGCGGAAGTAGGTCGGGAAGAACGTGAAAAGGTGCAATGGAGGTAGAGGAAGAGGGCCTCTCTTCCTCTACCTCCTCTCCTCCTTCACGCTCGTGCCCCACCGAATAACATCGCCCTGTGAACGAACCGCACGGCTTTTGCCGTTAGCCGTTCATGGGCCGGGGTACCTTTCGCACCTTCCCGATGTTACGCAAGCTCCGCAATGCCGTGCTGGTGCTGGCCGCCCTGTCCGTGGTGGGTTTCGGCGCCTTGGTGGTGCTTGCGAACGTGTACGAGGATGAGGTGAAGCAGAAGCTCATCGGGGCCATCAACACGGAGCTGAACGCGCCGGTGAGCGTGAGCGGCATGGACCTCACCTTGGTGGCCCGCTTCCCGCAAGCCAGCATGCGGCTCACCGACGTGCTCGCCAAGGAGGTGCGCACCGATGGCGCCGTGCCCGATACACTGCTCTTCGCCAAGGAGCTCTTCCTCGAATTCAGCCTGTGGGACCTCTTCAGCGGCGACTACACCGTGCAGGAGATCCACGCGGTGCAGGCCAAGTTGTATCCCGGCCTCGATGCCAACGGCAACGCGAACTACATCGTGTGGAAGACCGACAGCACCACCACCGGCTCCCCGCCCATCAGCTTGGACAAGGTGAGCTTCAACGGCCTCGGCCTGCGCTACCGCGATGACCGGTCGGCGCTGGCGATCCACGGCCGCAGCAAGGCGCTCGCACTGAGCGGCCGCTTCGCCGAAGACCTGAACACCCTTTCGCTGAGCGGCGACCTGCACCTGCTCTCGTGGATGAACGGGCCGGACCTCGTGCTCGCCGACCGGCAGGCCTACCTGCGGCTGGCGATGGAGTTCGGCGGGGCCGACGCGCTCTTCCGCATCACCAAGGGCGAGGTGAACAGCGGCGCGGTACCCTTGGAAGTGACGCTGGCGGTGACGCGCAACAGCAAGGGCGATGAACTGGATCTGCGCGCGAACGGGCTGGGACTGGACCTTGCCGATGTGGTGCGGCTGCTGCCCGCAAGCCTGACCGCAGACCTTGGCCGCTACACCATGAAGGGCGAAGTGGACCTCGCCGTGCGCTACGCCGGGCCGTTCAGCGGGCCATCGCTTTCGGTGGGCGCCAACGTGGTGAAAGGCCGGCTGAAGGAGCAGCGCAGCGGCACATCCTTCACCGACGTGTTCGGCGAACTGGCGCTGGAGCTTACCCCGAAAGGCGCGCCGCAGAAGCTGGTGGTGAAGAACTTCTCCGCCAAGAGCGGCAACGGCACCATCAGCGGCAACTGGCAGAGCAACGGCCTCACGAACGCCACGGTGAAAGCCGACCTCCGCAGCGACATCGCACTGGCCGAACTGCTCCGTTTCGCACAGGTGGATACGCTGGAACAAGTGGGTGGCCGCCTGAAGGCCGACCTGCATGTGAGCGGAAAGCTCCGCGACATGGGCGACATCCGGCCGGGCGACCTGCGCGCGCTCACCATCACCGGCACGCTGGCCTCCCGCGATGCCACATTGAAGATGAAAGGCGTGCGCCACCGGATCGAACACCTCGATGCCGACCTCGCCATCCACGGCAACGATGCCACCGTGCAGGGCTTGAAGGCCGAACTGCAGGGCAATGCGCTGGTGTTGAACGGCACCTTGCGCAACCTCGTACCCTTCCTCCTGTTCGCCGACCAGCGCCTCGTGGTGGAAGCCAAGGGCAGCTCGCCGCGCATCGACCTCGCCGCGCTCATCAGCCACGAGAACGCCAGCGCCGCCAAGGATTACCGCCTCACGCTGCCTTCTTCCATCGAGCTGGAACTACAGGCGCGCGTGGATGAACTGGTGTTCGAGGAGTTCAGGGCCACGGGGATCAATGCCTCGGTGGGCATGCGGAACAAGGTGCTGCGCGTTTCGCCCATGACCTTCGCCACCGCCAGCGGGCACGTCAGCGGCGGGCTGGAACTGGATGCCCGCGATGCTTCACGCTCCTACCCGCTCGCCATCAACGCCACGATGGAGGGGATCGAACTGCAGCAGCTCTTCCGCGAGTTCCAAGACTTCGGGCAGGATTTCATCGGGCACCGGCACATCAGCGGTCACACCAAGGCACAGGTGGCCTTCAACGCGCCGCTCTCGCCGGAAATGAAACTGGACATGGACCGCCTCGTGTGCGTGATCGACATCAGCGTGGACAACGGCGCCATCAAAAGCCACGGACCCATGCTGCAAGTGGCCGACCACCTCCAGAAGAACAAGCTCGTGGCGCCCTTCGTGGACATCCCCGAACTGCGCAGGCGCTTGGGCGACATCCGTTTCGCGCGGCTGGAGAACCAGATCGAGATCCGCAACGGCGCCGTACACGTGCCGCAGATGCTGGTGAGCAGCAACGTGATGGACATCGAGCTGAGCGGCACCCACTGGTTCGACGACCGCATCGACCACCACCTGAACTTCCGCCTGAGCGACCTGTTCCGCAAGGGCCGTGTGCAGGACGAGTTCGGCCCCATCGTGGACGACGGCACGGGCATGCGCATCTTCCTGCACATGTACGGCACGGCCAGCGATCCGCAGTTCGGCAACGATGGCGCCATGGCCGCCGCCAAGCGGAAGAAGCAGTTCCAAGAAGAGAAGCAGGAACTGAAGCAGATCCTCCGCGAAGAGCTGGGCCTGTTCAAGGGGAAGACACAGCCCGCCGCACCCACCGCCGCGCAAGACCCCACCGCGCCACGCTTCCGGATCGAGGAGCAGGCGCCGGACACCAACCCCACCGCTGGTGCGCAAAACCCCAAGCCTCGCGAACGCAAGGGTCTTGGGCGTTTGATGAAGGAGCAGAAGGAGGAAGAGGAGGTGATCTTCGAGGTGGAGTGAGAGTGCGAAGCGAGCACTCGGCAGAATGCAGTCAGCAGCAAATGCACTGATCGTGCCGACTGCATTCTGCTCTCGCACTCTTTCACTCTTCAACCCTCACACGGATCACACGTACTTCCGAACTTCACGCCGTCGTAGAGGAGCGCGGAACGCATCCGCCTTCGCTTGGCTACGGCGGATGAAGTGGACCTCTACTCCCGCAAACAACGTTGGAAGCTCGTGCTCGCCGCGGTGGCGCTGCTCATCGTGGGGGCGTCGTTGTGGTACAGCAACACCATCGTGGAGCGTGTACGTGCCGAGGAACGCCGCAAGGTGGAGCTTTGGGCCGAAGCGGTGAAGAACCGCGCCGAGCTGGTCAATTACACCGAGAAGCTGTTCGACCGGCTGCGCGAAGAAGAGCGCAAGAAGGTGCAGCTATTCGCCGAAGCCATGCAGCGGCTGGGCAGCAGCGATGACACCGACTTCTCCTTCTACCTGCGCGTGGTGAGCGACAACACCACGGTACCCGTTGTCATCACCGACGAGAAGGGCAACAAGCGCTTCGAGCGCAACATGGACAGCACCGTGGTGAACGACCCCGAACGGCTTGCCGAGGAGATCAAGGCGATGGCTGCGGTGTACAAGCCCATCGGCATCTCCATACCCGGCGTGGAGAAGCAGCTGCTCTACTACAAGGATTCCAAGGTCGTCACCGAACTGCAGGAGGTGATGGACGGCATCATCCGTTCGTTCATCTCCGAAACGGTGATGAGCACGGCGGCGGTACCGGTGATCTACACCGACAGCACGCAGAAGCGCGTGATCGAGTACGGCCACATCGACTCGTTGGTGGCGCGGGACAGCTCGGCGATGCAGGCCCGGATCAAGTCCATGGCGCAGGCCAACGCGCCCATCGCCATCGACCTGCCGGGCAAGGGGCGCAACTACATCTTCTACGAGGAATCGCTCGTGATCACGCAACTGCGCTACTTCCCCTACGTGCAGCTCATGATCCTCGGCCTCTTCCTGATCGTGGCCTACGCGCTCTTCAGCATCTTCCGCAACGCCGAGCAGAACCAAGTGTGGGTGGGCATGGCGAAGGAGACGGCGCACCAGCTGGGCACACCGCTGAGCTCACTGATGGCATGGATGGAGCTGCTGAAGGAGAACAACCCCGAAGCAGTGGCCGAGATGCGCAAGGACGTGGACCGCCTCGAAGTGATCACCGAGCGCTTCAGCAAGATCGGATCGGCGCCGGACCTCACGGCGGAGAAACTTTACCATACGCTACGCGCCACGGTGCTCTACCTGCGTCCGCGCCTGCCGGGCCGCGTGAAGATCGACGTGCATCAACCAGCGGACCCGGACATGCAGGTACCGCTGAACCGCGCCCTGTTCAGCTGGGTGGTGGAGAACCTGATCCGCAACGCGGTGGATGCCATGGAGGGCGAAGGGGCGATCACGCTGGAGATCATGCCCGAAGGCGGCGAAGTACACGTGGATGTGACCGACACCGGCAAGGGCATCCCCGCCTCGCAACACCGCACCGTGTTCCAACCGGGCTTCACCACCAAGAAGCGTGGCTGGGGGCTTGGCCTGTCGCTGACCAAGCGCATCATCGAACAATACCACGGCGGCAAGATCGTCGTGAAGAAGAGCGCGCCGGGGAAAGGGACGACGTTCCGGATCACATTGAACCGGGGCGTGTTGAGCGGGGCGTTGGTGAGCGAATGATGCAACGTCCGAAAGTCATATTCTTTTCGTGGAGCGCATTCGTGCTGCTTACGACCTTGATCCTCTGTTATCGATACAATATGCACGAGGATATCGGTGTAAACCATGGTATCATGTCCCTCTGGTTCATCCTCTTCGATACTCCCATCTATCTCGTGGCGTTCATCGTGCCTTCCATCGCGCTCTGGTGGCTTTTCCGAAAACGCCCAAGCTTGACCCCTGTCGCGGTCATTGTCCAAATCCTGTTCGCCTTCCTCCTTGTTGACCTCCATCGCTGGCGCTATCCGAGCAGTATCTCGGAAGGATCCCTTTCGGTATTCTGGTCAGCACTCTGAACCCGGCAAGCGCCATGCCCGGCCTCTACCTCCACATCCCTTTCTGCCACCAAGCCTGCACCTATTGCGACTTCCATTTCAGCACGTCGAAGCAGCGCGGGCCGGTGCTCGATGCCATGGAGCTGGAGCTGGTGCGGCGTTCCAAGGAGGTCGGCCATGCGCCTGTCGGCACCATCTACTTCGGCGGTGGCACACCCAGTTTGCTCGGTACGGAACGCATCGCCGCGTTCATCCAACAGGCGCATGACCTGTTCCGTGTGGAACGCGATGCGGAGGTCACACTCGAAGCGAACCCGGACGACATCACCACGCAACGACTGGCCGAATGGAAGGCGGCCGGTATCACCCGCATCAGCCTTGGCACGCAGAGCTTCCGCGATGATCGCCTGAAGTGGATGGGCCGCGCCCACGATGCGCAACAGGCACTGGCAAGCATCGAACTGATCGCGAACGCAGGGTTCAGGACATGGACCATCGACCTGATCTATGGCCTGCCCGACATGACATTGGCCGAATGGGATGAACAACTCACCATCGCGCTGGACCATGGCATGCCGCACCTCAGCGCCTATTGCCTAACCGTGGAAGCAAGGACCGCATTGGCCCATCAAGTGAAGAAGGGAGCCGTACACATGCCGGGGGATGATGCCCAGAGCGCGCAGTTCGATCGGTTGATGGAGCGCATGGGACAGGACGGACTGGACCATTACGAGATCAGCAATTTCGGCAGGCCGGGGCATTACGCGCGCCACAACACGAGCTACTGGGAAGGCACACCGTACCTCGGCATCGGCCCGTCGGCGCACTCGTTCGATGGCACCACGCGGCGCTGGAACGTGGCGAACAACGCGGCGTATGTGAAGGCCCTGAAGGATGGCACGTCGTATTGGGAGCACGAAACGCTCACGCCCGCACAACGCACCAACGAGCGGCTGATGACCGGGCTGCGCACCGCAAAAGGCGTGGAGGTGGCGGCGTTGGAGGTGGACGCGCTCCGCATCAACTCGTCGGCCTTCCAACGGTATATGTCGAACGGCGATCTGACGCTACTGCACGGACGGTTAGCTTTGACCAAGGCGGGCCGTCACTTCGCGGACCGCATCGCATCGGACCTCTTCGTCACCGACGATGATCGCTGAGATCACACACCACGGCCGCACCTTCAAGGTGGACCTCTCGATACCGATCGATCTTTCATTCCCGTTGCATGATGGCGGCCAGCAGGTGCGCGCGTGGTGGGTGGAGCCGGTGCGCATGGAGCCCGTGCAGGCCGATGGGAAGGTCTACGCGGTGAAGTCCGGCGCTCCGGTCAACTTCCGCAACATCCACTTCAACCCGCACGGGCACGGCACGCACACCGAGAGCGTGGGCCACATCGCGCCCGACATATATCCTGTGGGCGATCAGCTGAAGCGGTACTTCTTCACCGCCCAATTGATCAGCCTGCGTCCCGAGGAACGCCGCGCCCCCGATGCGAAGGCCGACCACGTGATCACCTTGGAACAGTTGCGCAACGCGGTGAACGAGCGGCCACCGGAAGCGCTGGTGATCCGCACACTGCCGCGGGCGGACAACAGCACGCGCGACTGGAGCGGCACCAACCCCGCCTACCTGCAAAGCACCGCCTGCGCGTGGCTGCGCAGCATCGGCGTGAAACACCTGCTGCTCGATCTCCCCAGCGTGGACCGCGAAGACGATGGCGGTGTGCTGGCCGCCCACCACGCCTTCTGGGACTTCCCCAACACCGTGGACCGCGAGCGCACCATCACCGAGCTGCTGAACATCCCCGCCGATGTGCGCGATGGCGACTACCTGCTGGAATTGCAGTTGCCGCATTTCATGAACGACGCCGCGCCGAGCAGGCCGGTGCTTTACGCGCTGCTGGCATGACCTTGGAGGAGTTCCGCGCACACTGCATGCGCAAGCCCGGCTTCAGCGAGGACTTCCCCTTCGGCCCGGGAACGCTGGTGTTCCGCGTAGGTGGCGCGCCTCCGCCCCGGAAGGGGGCTTCGGCCGCGCAAGGAAAGATCTTCGCCCTGATGGACGCCGACACGTTCCAAAGCGTGAACCTGAAGTGCGATCCCGAGCGGGCCATCGAACTGCGCGAACAGTACGAAGGCATCGTACCGGGCTACCACATGAACAAGGCCCATTGGAACACGGTGGATGCCACCGGCAGCGTACCCGGAAAGCTGCTGCTGGAGCTGGCGGATCATTCGTATGAATTGGTGAAGGCATCCCTACCCGCGAAGGTGCGGGCAACTCTGGGCTGAGGGCGAAAGGGAACCCTTTTCGGGGAAAGGAGTAGGGATCAAGTAGCAAGAATTTGAAGAAGGAAGAGGTTTTGTCTTCACACACGGATCACATCTTTTTCTCTTGCTACTTGGTCCTTTACCCTTTGACCTTCAAGATCGAGTGCTGTTCCGGGCGGGATTAGCTTTGCCCACGCCATGAGCCTCACGCCCCGCCGTATCGGCCGCATCGTGCTCAGCTTCTTCTTCCGGGGGCTGCTGCTGCTCGCACCCATCACCATCATCGTGTGGGCGCTATGGCAATCGCTCAGCTTCCTCGACGGCATCATCCCCTTGGACATTCCCGGCCTCGGCCTGCTCGCGTTGCTCACCATCATCACTGCGGTGGGCTGGCTGGGCACCACGGTGTTGTACGAGCCACTGGCCTCCTTCGGTGAGGAACTGTTGCAGCGCATCCCCTTCCTGAAGACGCTGTACGACGCCATCAAGGACTTGGTGGAAGCGATCGTCGGCAGCAAGAAGAAATTCGATCGGCCGGTGCTGGTGAAGCTGGGCGGCAACACCGAGGTGGAGCGGATCGGCTTCATCACGCAGACCGACCTGAGCCACCTTGGCGTGGGCGCGGAGAAGGTGGCCGTGTATCTGCCGCATGCCTTCAACTGGAGCGGCAACCTGTACATCGTACCGGCGAAGAACATCACCCCCATCGATGCCCGCGCCGCCGACGTGATGAAGTTCGTGGTGAGCGGCGGCGTTTCGCACGTGGACGATGATGAGTGACGCGAACGCCTGCGGCACGTCCATTGCACAGAACCCGCGCCCATGAACCCGTTACGCACCCTCCTTCTCCCGCTCCTGTTCAGCGGGGCAACCTTCGCGCAGACCACCGTGGAGGTATCGTCATTCGCCTTCAGCGATGGCGTACACCCCACGTTCAGCTTCTTCTTCGAGGGCACCGACACGAAGTACGTGGAGAGCTACTGGCGCGATGAACTGAAGAAGATCAGCGCAGCGGTGAGCAACAAAAAGGAGGTGATCGGCCACGCGGCCCTTGTTCCGCAGGTATCGGGCGATACGGTGCGGGTGTACGTGAAGGCCGAGCAGCGCAGGAACAGCCCGAACCTCACCGCCCACGTGGCGATCATGACCACGGCCGGTTTCGTGGGCCCCAACAGCGAAGCACGGGCACTGGACGGGGCAAAAACCTTCGTGCAGCAGCGCAGCACCGCGCTTCGCCGCCAACTGGCCGAGCAGGAACTGAGCCTCGCAGAGCGCGGACTGTCGAAGCTGAAGGGCGAACTGTCAGACCTGCAACGCGACAAGGAGCGCGCCGAGGCGAACATCGAGAAGAGCAGGCAACGCGCCGCCGAGGCCGTGCAGGAACAGGAGCGCACCCGCGTGGAAGCCGACGAGTTGGGGCCGCGCATCGCCGCGTTGCAGGCGGAACTGGACGGAACGCCCGACAAGGACGGCGCCAAGGAGCTGAGCGCATTGATCCGCGACAAGGACCGCGCCCAAAGCCGCAACCGGAAAGCCCGCGAAGAAGAGGTGAGCATGCAGAAGAAGGAAGCCGAACTGACGCAGGCGATCAGGAAGAACGTGGAGGATCAGGCGAATAAGAGCAGCGAGATCGCGAAGCAGGAAACGCTGGTGGCCACGCTGAGGGAGAAGCTGTCGACGATCCGGTAGGTATTGTTGCAGGCTGCAAGAGAGCGGTCAGCAGTAGGGAGTCAGCAGCATGACCCGGCCGATCGGACTGCCGACTACGGGCTGCGGACCGCCTGCTTCTCGCACCATCCTCCGACCTACATTCGGCCCACCATGCCCGCCCGCCGGAACGCCCTGCTCCTGCTGCACCTCACGGTGTTCATCTGGGGTTTCACGGGCATCCTCGGCAAGCTGATCGAACAGGGCGCGCTGCCGCTGGTGTACGTGCGCACATGGATCGCGGCGGCCGGGCTGGTGGTGGCGGCGCTGGTGCTGCGCCGCTCGCTGGACCCGCGCACGCCCGAGCTGAAGCAATACCTGCTCACCAGCATCCTCATCGCCGCGCACTGGTACACCTTCTACCATGCCATCAAGATCAGCACGGCGGGCATCGCGGCGGCCTGCCTCGCCACCTCCACGGTGTTCACCGCGCTGCTGGAGCCGTTCTGGTTCAAGCGCCGCATCCGCAGCTACGAGATCGTGCTGGGCGCTGTTGTGATCGCCGCGCTGCTCATGATCTTCGGGCTGGAGACCAAGCACCGCATGGGCATCGTCATCGGCACGCTCAGCGCCCTGTTCTCGGCGTGGTTCAACGTGGTGAACGGCGTGCTGGTGCAGCGCGACAATGCCATCCGCATCGGCTTCTACGAGATGGTGGGCGCGGCCATCGCAGTGGGCGTGGTGCTGCTCTTCACGGAAGGGCTGCCGCCACCTTTATGGCAAATGCCTGCGGACGACATCCTGTGGCACCTGCTGCTGGGTCTTGTCTGCACCAGCTTCGCGTTCGTGGCGGGCATCGCCGTGATGCGGCAATTGTCGCCCTTCACCGTAGTGCTGGCCGTGAACCTCGAACCGGTGTACACCATCCTCATCGCCCTGCTGATCTGGGGCAGCGAGGAGCGGCTGGACACGGGCTCGTACATCGGCATCGGCCTTATCCTGCTGTGCCTCTTCGGCAATGCATGGTGGCAGAAGCGCCTCACGCGCCGGGAAGTGATCGCGCCGGATCCGTTGGCGCAGGGGTGATACGATCTTTGCAGGGATGAACAGGATCAAGGGACTGCTTCTGCTGCTCGGCGTGGGACTGCTGGTGTTCTTCATCACCCGCGAAGCCTACCGCCCGGAAGCCGCCACGGAAGCGGTGAACAGCACGGTATTGCTGGAGCGCATCCGCCCGGTGATGAAGCTGGTGACGGTGGAAGGCGACTTCAACGAGATGTACACCTACCGCGATGCGCAGGCCCGCTTCGACTGGCTGAAGAGCTTCTCGCCGTTCCAGAAGAAGGCGATGCTGCGCGTGAAGGCCCGCGTAAGCGTCGGCTACGACCTCGAAGGCATGGACCTGAGCGTTGATGAAGCATCGAAGACCATCACGCTCCGGGGCATGGCGGCCCCACAGGTGCTGGCGATGGAGCACGACATCGACTACTACGACATGGAGGCGGGCACCTTCAACCCCTTCACCGCGCAGGACCACACGCGCATGGAGGCGCAGGCGAAGAACATGATCCGTGCGAAGATCCCCGAAAGCGGCCTGTTCCGCGAAGCGGCGGACCGCAAACAGCAGATGGTCGCGGTGATCCGTTCGCTGGTGGAAAATTCAGGATGGACGTTCGTGGACGCCAGCGGCGAAGGCGTTCCCGTGAAGGGTTAGCGGCTGCAGCCCGGTATCTTCGCGCACCGTTCCGCATGTCGGCCACCATCATCGCTCCCCGGCAATACTGCCCCAGCCTCACCCGCTATGAACGCTGGCGCACGCGCGAAGTACGCATCGGCGGCATCGGCATCGGGGGCGACAACCCCATCCGCCTGCAAAGCATGACCACCACGGACACGCTGGACACGGCGGGCACCGTGGCGCAGAGCATCCGCATGATCGAAGCCGGATGCGAACTGGTGCGCATCACCGCGCCCAGCAGGAAAGAGGCGGAGAACCTCGCCGAGATCAAGAAGCAGTTGCGCACCGCCGGGTTCGACACACCGCTGGTGGCCGACATCCACTTCACGCCCAACGCCGCCGAGATCGCCGCGCGCATCGTGGAGAAGGTGCGCGTGAACCCCGGCAACTACGCCGACAAGAAGAAGTTCGATGTGCGCGAGTACACCGACGACCAGTACGAGGCGGAGTTGGAACGCATCCGCGAACGCTTCACGCCCTTGGTGCGCATCTGCAAGGAACACGGCACGGCCATGCGCATCGGCACCAACCACGGCAGCCTCAGCGACCGCATCCTGAACCGCTACGGCGACACGCCGCAGGGCATGGTGGAGAGCGCCTTCGAGTTCCTGCGCATCTGCCGCAACGAGAACTACCACGACATCGTGCTGAGCATGAAGGCCAGCAACGTGCAGGTGATGGTGCAGGCATATCGCTTGCTCGTACACCGCATGATGGAGCAGGGCTGGGACTACCCGCTGCACCTCGGTGTGACCGAAGCCGGTGATGGCGAAGATGGCCGCGTGAAGAGCGCCGCCGGCATCGGAGCCCTGCTGGAAGACGGCCTCGGCGACACCGTGCGCGTGAGCCTTACCGAAGATCCCGAGTTCGAGATCCCCGTGGCACGTGCGCTGGTGGAACGGTACAGCGACCGTTCAACGCACGTCCCCATCCCTGTAGCGACCCAAATACCGATCGATCCGTTCTCCCATACGCGACGGCAGGCGCACGAGGTGCTCAACATCGGTGCGCGCCATGTGCCCATTGTGATGGCCGATCTGAGCGCGAAGGAGAAGATCACACCTGCCACGCTCTTCGCGTGGGGCTACCGCTACAGTGTTCCGCTGGACAAGTGGAACATCACCGATCAGGCGTGCGACTATGCTTTCATTGGGAAGAACACCATCGACTTCGAGATCCCCGGAACGCTCGGCATCGTGCAGGAGCATGGCACTTGGCTGACCAACAAGACGAAGGAGCGGCACTACCCGCAACATACCGCAGCAAGCTACCTCGGCGGTGCCGAACGCCATCCGCAGTTGAACATCGTGTACGCCACGCTGAATGACTTGGATGGCACATTGATCGATGCGTTGAAGCAGGACCCCACCGCCGTACTGCTGATCGACACGCACAACACGCATGGTATGGCGGAGCAACGTCGCATGTTCTTCCGCCTGATGGAGCAGGACTGCACTACTCCGGTCGTCGTGGGCCGCGCCTATGGAAGCATCACGAACGATGATCTCGTGCTCCACAGCAGCACGGACATCGGCCCCCTGTTCATCGATGGGCTTGGCGATGGCATCTTCATCGCAGATGAGGGTGGCGGCCGTGAGGACCTCGTATGCCGCACCGCCTTCGGTATCCTGCAAGCCACACGCACGCGCACCAGCAAGACGGAATACATCAGCTGCCCGAGCTGCGGCCGCACGCTCTTCGACCTGCAGGAGACCACCGCCAAGATCCGCGCGCGCACCAGCCACTTGAAAGGCATCAAGATCGGCATCATGGGCTGCATCGTGAACGGCCCCGGCGAAATGGCCGACGCCGACTACGGCTACGTGGGCACCGGCCCCGGCGTGATCACCTTGTACAAGGAGAAGGAGGTGGTGAAGCGCAACGTGCCCAGCGCAAAGGCCGTGGATGAGCTGATCGAACTGATCAGAAGCCACGGGGATTGGGTGGAGGCGGGGGAAGTTTGAGTTCGTGCGGATCCAATTGGATCCGGGATGCCCATGTGCGTGGCTCATCGCGATCGGGATGGATCCGGCTCAACTGCTGATGCGGATCACCGCTTCCGGGATCTTCAATAAGCGTTGCTCGATCACAGCAATGATCAACCATGCCACCAGTATGGCCACTTGCGTCCATATCCACCCGGTGCCCAATATTGCTCGTTCCACGACCACTCTGATCAGGACACCAGCATTGACCAGCATGACGAGGAGCCACGGTATCATCAGCAGGAAGAAGAAATAGAACCCATCTCCCGGCCCACTGGCATATATCCTACCGGGCTCCAAGTGATAAGCCCAAAGTGGCTTTGAGAGCCAGACATCAACGGCCATCGCAACCGCGTTGGCAGCACACCATGTCGGCTTGACCCACCTACCCTTCAGTGATATTAATGGAGCTTCGCCCGAAGGCGTCTGCTGATCGGCGTCACTCATCCGGCATTGCGTCCGCAGGGATCATCGGCCAGCAATGGGCCTATTGAGATTTGCCCAGCCAAGGTAGGCAGCAACCCCGACAGCCTGGTTCAACAACCAGAGCAAACGCATCTGATTTCCTGCATCGTTGCTGAACCCGCTGCCCACAGGCTCGAACCACCACCACCGTGCCTGACTGAGCTTTCGCCCATGGTATCCAAGCTGGACGAGGCAAGTAGGAGAATGTGCGGTCATCCTGTTGAGATCAGACCCTGCACCAGTACTGAATTATGGCTCTGTCCGGGGTAAAGGAAGTGATAGAGGTCAGGGGTGTGATGAGATCCGCAGCCTCTTTCCCCTCCATTGCCTGAGTTCGGACCTCCCCGCAAGGAGCGGTTCGCAATGCGGTCGGATGGCTGGCATCCATGGCGAACGGGCCGGCGTGATCGACATGCCCCATCATGGGAAAGTCCCGGCCCGTTCTTCCTCGGGATCGTCGCCCACTATCAAGCCCTACCGGTGCGGCATGATGCTGGCCGTTCTTCTTCCCAGCAATACCAGCATCATGGAACGCATGATCGACAAGAGCCGCCAGCGCCGGGAACAGCGCCGGACGATGATCAACGAGATCCACTTCACCCATTCCAGACTGGAGCGGCTGCTGCGCGCCATGGCACCACGCGAGAGCAACGGCAGATCAGGGCCGATGCTCGGTCGGCAGCTCGCGCACGAGCAACAGGCCCTGCGCATGACCATTGAGATCGCTTTGGACATGGGCATGCCGCCGGGACCCTGTGTGTGCGCCGAGAGCGAGGCCATCTTGGAGACCGTGC
>JAHBUM010000320.1 GCA_019638075.1 Flavobacteriales bacterium
GCTGGAGGTGGACAACACGGCGGTACGGGAGTCGCAGATCGCAAGGTTGAAGAAGATCCGTGCGAACCGTGATGAGAGTGCAGTTTCCAAAGCCCTCGAAGCTCTTACCAACGCTGCAAAAAGTGGCGAGTCGCGAGTGGTGAGTGGCGAGTCTGCCTCCGACGCCACTCACCACTCGTCACTCGCCACTCACCACTCAACAAACCTCTTGGAACTCGCCGTCATCGCCGCCCGCCACCGAGCCACCCTCGGAGAGATCTCCGACGCCCTCGAAAAAGCATACGGTCGTTACAGCGCCACCATCCGCAGCATCAGCGGTGTTTACTCAGCGGAAAGCATGCAGGACCCCGAGATGAAGGAGGCCATGCGCCTCGCCGATGAATTCGCCAAGCAGGAAGGCCGCCGCCCGCGCATCCTCGTGGCCAAGATGGGCCAGGACGGGCACGACCGCGGCGCCAAGGTGATCGCCACCAGCTTCGCCGACATCGGCTTCGACGTGGACATCGGCCCGCTGTTCCAGACGCCGCAAGAGGTGGCCAAGCAGGCCATCGAGAACGACGTGCATGTGCTCGGCATCAGCAGCCTCGCCGGTGGCCACAAAACGCTGGTGCCCGAGGTGATCAAGGAATTGCGCGAGACCTATGGCCGTGGCGACATCCTCGTGGTGGCCGGTGGTGTGATCCCACCGGACCATTACGAATTCCTCAAGCAGGCCGGGTGTTTCGATGTGTATGGGCCGGGGACGAGGATCCCGGTGGCGGCGAAGGGGATCATTGTGCGGTTGATGAGGTAGCGATCTTAGCCATGGGAACAGGTCTTGTGTTCGTCTTTGTGCTGGTTCCGCTCTTCCTGCTGAGCCTGTTGGTGTCAGGCATTGTCATTCTGATATCGGGGAAAGATCGCAGGAGGGCCGCAGCCCGCACCATCCTGTTGATGTATGTGGTCGGGTTCGGCCTGTTTATTCTGGCCATCATCTCGTTGGCCGTGGTCGATCAGATCCTTTCTCCCATGAAGGTCGATCGTGATGATGTGATCGGCACCTATCGGGTGGACCGTGAGATGTTCGCGGGACCGAACGCCGATTGGCAACATGAGCACTTCATACTGGAGATCACGGAAGAGGATAGCGTGATCCTTCGGTCACAGGACATCAACGGAGTCTGGCATACCTACGGCCGGCCGATCATTCCTCAGCATTACACGAATTATCGATGGCGCTTTCACACGGAAGGCGACAGCACGGCACACCACATACTTGCCAACACTCCGACCCTCCACCGCCAGCAGTGGAGCTTCTACTACTCGTTCCGGTCGCCCCGTTTCGGCAATGTGTTCTTCCGAAAGATCGATTGAGCGCCCATGACCCTGCTGAACGATCACGACCTCCTCAAGCAAGCCGGGTGTTTCGATGTGTACGGGCCCGGGACGAAGATCCCGGTGGCGGCCAGAACGATCATCATGTGACTGATACAGGACTGATCGGCAACGTGCATAGCGTTCACTGGAGCCGACAGATCGGATAAGGCACAGTAGCAGTAGCTGCCCCTCACCTCCCCCGCCCCTCCAAAAAAGCCCGCAATTCCCGGTGATCCATCGGTTTCGCCACGATGCGGCCCTTGCGATCCAGCACCAGCAAGCTGGGCGTGGCCTTCACGTTGTACGCCTTCGCCGCCGGTTCGCCCCAACCCATCAACGAGGTGTAGCAGGGCCAGTTGATGCCTTCCTCCGCAATGGTGGCGCGGAACTCATCCTCGGCCGCATCCAGCGCGATGCCGATCACCTTGAAGAACGAAGCCTTCATGTCCAGCACGAGCTGGCGCAGCCCCGGCATTTGCGCGTGGCAATGGTCGCACGTGCTGGAATAGAAGAACAAGGCCGTGTAGTCCTGCCTGCTCCAGAGTGAAGAAAGCGCCGTCGGATCCTTCACGCCGGGAGCAGCCAAAGCGACATCCGGAGCAGGCGCACCGATCACCATGCGGAGCTGGGCTGCGGCAACGGCCACCAGCGCGGGTTCAGGTGGCAGACGCGAGCCGGTGCCAACGACATATTCATCCACGAGGTATTGGGCTACCTCGTCCGGACCGTATGTGGCGAAGAGGTCCACCAACTGGTAGCGCATGTAGCGCCAGCAGGCCGTATCCCGCGATGCGGCCATGAGCAGCGTGTCGCACGCCCGGTGGAAGGCATGTTCGTTGTCGAACGGGGTGTTCTGCAGATAGACCACCGTGGCTTTCGCATAAGCGTTGGAGCGCAGCGTCCACGGATCGGAGAAGTCGAATGCCGCACGGATCGCGGGTGGCCCGTTCTGCACGGCGACATCCAACAGGCGGTCCACCTGCACCGCACGGGCGAACTGGCCTTCGGGGTGAACGGAGCTCAGGCTGTCCAAGGCATCGCGCATGCGCTGGCGCGTGGCCTTCTCATGGCGATCCAGCCGGTACAGCAGCGCAGTATCCAACGGAGATGCGTTCGCCCGCTCGGTCTGGATGGCCTGTAGTTCGTCCTGTCCGGCGCGGCTCACCAGCTTGTAGGCCCACATGCGCTGGTTGTCGCCGGAGCGCAGTACGTTCAGGTTCCGTTGCAGGGGTGTGCCGTGGAAAGCGAGGTCGATCACGGGATCCGAAGGGTCCAGCACCAGATCGATCCGGTCGTCACCGTTGATGCCGAGCTGGTAGAAGCCGGCCGGATAAGTGC
>JAHBUM010000321.1 GCA_019638075.1 Flavobacteriales bacterium
ATGCCCGCGATGATCCCCAGCACCGTGGCCGGGCTGCGGAAATTGACGCTCCACTGCGGGCGGTCCATCGCTGCGAACGCAAGGGGTGCCACCGCAATGGTGATCGCCACCACGCTGCTGGGGATGGTCTGCTGCGCCCATACCACCGCGCCGTTCCCCGCGAAAAGCAACAGGAAGCCGGTAAGCACCACCTTCCACAGGCCATCGGCCTTCACCGGGATGCGCTTGATGCCGCACCAGCCGAACATGAGCGCCGCCGCCACCGCGAACCGAAGTCCGCCCAGCATGAACGGAGGAAAGCCCATAAGCGCCTCCTTGATGCCGAAATAGGTACTGCCCCAGATGATGTAGATGGCCGCGAAGGCCAGATAGACTTTCAGACGCGAAGGTTCGGTGTTCATGGGGCCGGATGGCAGGCGGCGGACGGGTACAAAGGTCGTTCGGGCCGGACATCGGCCATGCATGAGCGGTCCGCCGTTCCTTTGGGGGATGCGCTGGATCGCCATCCCAACACTGTTCGTCACATCGCTCAGCTTGGCACAGGCCCTGCGCACGGGCCGCGTGGTGGATGCCAGCACCGGGGCACCGCTCCCCTACTGCAGCGTGGGCAGCGTGGGCAGCACACAGGGCACCATCACCAACGAGGATGGCTCGTTCCGCATCGCCGTGGCCAGCGAGCATGACAGCGTGCGCTTCACCTTCGTCGGGTACATCATGCGTACGTTGCCGGCAGCTGCCCTCATGGGGCGCGATGTGCATCTATCGCCAGCCGTGGTGGAGTTGGGTGAAGCCGTCGTTCGCCCCAACGAAGCACTTTACGAACGCATCACCCGCGTGAACCGCTGGATCCGCCAGGCACCGGGCGTGCATACCAAGCTCTTCTTCGGCATGGAGACTTACGAGCAAGGCATGCCGGTGGAGATGATCCACGCCTATTACAACGCCAACACGAAGGGCGGCGAGCTGCTCGACCTGGAACTGAAGAACGGGCGCATCGGTATTGCGGCGCGCGATGGACGGTTCTTCGTGAACTACAACACCACCAAGGCTTTCGCCCTCATCGCCATCACTGCGGACGAAAGCCGCTTCCCCACATCGCCCTTCATGCACAAGCAGGCCAAGCTGTTGCGCAAGGGCTTCATCGTGGAACAGGTGAGCGCCGCCAACGGCCCCGATGGCGTGGACCACCTGCGCATCATACCCAAACGCAACAACCCCTACGCCTTTCTGGCCGATCTATGGCTGGAGCCGGACGGCGATGCCGTGCGTGCGCTGGAACTGCGTTGCCGGAATTGCCGGGAACATCCGTACGAACCGCTGTTCGACCACGGCCGTATCGATACCGTGGACCTGCGTTTCAAACAGACGTGGACCACCGGCCCGCGACCCATGCCCGAGGTGATGCAACTGGACTACCGCATGGTATACAGCGGCCCGGCGATGCAGACCTCCTTCACCACCCACGCGGTGATGCACGCATACGGGCGCGGCACCCTGTTCACCGCGCCCCTATTCAGCTACCCCGACGAGGTGCCCGACTATCGCCGGATCAGCTGGCTGCCGGAAGACACCCTTTTCTGGCAACGTGTGCAGCCCCCCTTGCCGAGCGAACGCCAGCAACGTGCCATGGAGTTCCTACGGATGAACGACCTCAACAGCGGCACGTGGTATGGTGAGTTGGACAACCCGCGCAACTTCTTCAAGCCACCCTACGCCATCTGGTCGGCGGAGCGACGCATCCGGCTGAGCGAGCTGACAGGCACCGAAAACCCGGAAGACCGATCCGGACCTGACCCATCGCGGCTCCACCTAAGCGCCCAGCTCTACCTGGACATCGACACCGTAAGCGGCCGGCTCATCCACCGCTCCTTCACCGTGGCCGATGGCTACACCACCACCGTACCCAGCGAACGCCTGCCCTGGACCGACTGCCTCCACAACATCTGGTTCGACCTGTGCGAAGTAGAGCGCCGCAAGCTGGAGAACGAACTCGATGTACCCGGCATGACACCCGCCCGCGCCAAAGCCCTTTACACCGAGCACACCAACGCCATCCGCCGCATGACCAACCGTCTGCTACAGGAGACGGCCCACGGCACCCGCTGCGAACCGCTCTATCACTGGAACAAGTTGGTGAAGGATGGCTTGGGCATCGACAACATCGCACTGCTGGGCATGTAGCTCTTCCACGTTCCGTGCCCTGCGATGTGGATCACACATCCCCACACTTCAGGAAAGGCGCACATGGCTACCTTTGAAGCTCACCGGAAAGGTATGATGAGCCTGAACAAGCCCACCCAAGCTGAAGTAGGAATGACCCTCGACGAGGTCCGTGAAGAGATCCTGCGCGACTACCGTATCGTGTTCGAAAGCCGCGAGGCCAGTCTATTGGGCCGCAAGGAAGTGCTCACGGGCAAGGCCAAGTTCGGCATCTTCGGCGATGGCAAAGAGCTGGCGCAGGTGTGCATGGCGAAGCAGTTCCGCCACGGCGACTGGCGCAGCGGTTACTACCGCGACATGACCTTCATGTTCGCGATCGGTGAGCTGACCGTGCAGCAGTGGTTCGCGCAGCTCTACGCGCATGCCGATGTACACGCCGAGCCTGCCAGCGGCGGCCGCCAGATGAACGGCCACTTCGCCACGCGCAGCCTCGATG
>JAHBUM010000322.1 GCA_019638075.1 Flavobacteriales bacterium
ACCCTGAAGATCGGCGCCAAGGCCGGTGAGAAGGGCCGCATCTTCGGCAGCGTCAACACCATCCAGATCGCCGACGCCATCCGCGCGCTCGGCTTCGAGGTGGATCGCAAGAACATCAAGCTGAAAGGCGAAGCCATCAAAGCCCTCGGCAAGTACGAGGCCGAAGTGGTCTTCCACCGCGATGTGATCAAGACCATCCCCTTCGAGGTGGTGGAGGAGTGATCACTGAGCAAGTGAATAGGGAAAGGGGCCGGAAGGCCCCTTTTTCGTGCGCACCGGCGCCGTACCGCTGGCGCAATAGACCTCTTTCGCAATACATGATCCGCCCCGATCGCACCGATGCTTCTATCTGTGAGATCGGGGCGATCGGTGGGCGAATTTCCTCCTCCTCATCTGCTATCGGAGGATGGATCCGAGCCGGGCTGGTGATCTCAATGTTCCGCCCTTGCCTCCTCCAGGTCCAGCCGCGATTCCTGCTTGCGGATCAGTTCGATGTCGAACACGTTCTCCTTGCGGATCAGCGTCAGCTCCACCCGCTGCGCGGAGATGGCGGCCAGCTGGTACTCCTCCAGTTCATCCAGCTCGGCGGGTTTCGTGGGCAATCCCTCGCCGTGCAGTTCCTGAAGGCCGGTGGCGGTGCTGTCCAGTACGCGGCGGTAGTTGGCGCGCAGGCGCTCCATGATGTCATCCCGTGGTACGTCGGATCGGTTCAGCCGTTCCAATGCGGCCTGGGCCAGACGGTGGCGCAGGGCCAGCTTCTGTTCTTCGGGGCTCAGGCGTGGATCCACTTCCTCCAACTGCAGCCATTTCACAACGAAGGGCAGCGTGATCCCCTGTAGCACGAGCGTGATCAGGATCACCACGAAGGTGATGAGGATGATGGTGGCTCGCTGCGGGAAGGGTTCCCCACCGGGCAGGGTGTTCGGCAGTGCCAGCGCCATGGCAAGCGAGATCACACCCCGCATACCCGCCCAGCTCAGCACCGTGGGCAGCCGCCAGCCGGGTGAGGGTTCCTTCTTCCGTATCCGCACCGAAAGCCAGCGCGGGATGTGCGCCGAAGGGTACATCCACAGGAAGCGCATCGCGATGATCAGTCCGCTGATCCACGTGCCGTGGAAGATGCCCGCCATCACCTCCTGGTGCGTGAGGCCTTCGAGTATCACCGGCAGCTCCAGACCGATGAGGATGAACACCAGCCCATTGAGGATGTACCCCAGCGTGGACCACGTCGCGTTGTTCTGCATCCGCGACCGGTAGTCCATGAAGTCGTGCGCCCGGAAACTGAGGAAGAGCCCGCAGGTCACCACCGCCATCACGCCCGAGAAGTGGAACTCCTCCGCCGCAGTGTACGCGATGTACGGCGTCATCAGTGAAATGGACGTGTCGATGCTCGGCGTGGTGGGCAGGAACCGGTGGATCACGTACAGGATGTTGCCCAGCGCCACGCCCACGATGATGCCGCCGATCGCCACGACGAAGAAGTCCTCCACTGCCTCCCCGAAGGAGAACGCGCCCGTGAAGATCGCCGCCAGGGCGAAGCGGTACACGATGAGCGAAGAGGCGTCGTTGATCAGGCTTTCGCCCTCGAGGATGATGATGCCGCGCCGGGGGATCTTCACGCTCTTGAGCACCGAGGTGGCGGCCACGGCATCGGGCGGGGAGATGATGCCGCCCAGCAGGAAGCCCATGGCCAGCGTGAAGCCCGGCACGAAAGCGTTGGTGAAGTACGCCACGCCCACCGAGGTGAAGAAGACCAACCCGAAGGCCAGCATGCTGATGGAGCGCCGCCACTTCCAGAACTCGGGCCACGAGGTGTGCATGGCCGCCTCGTACAGCAGCGGCGGCAGGAAGATCAGGAAGATCAGGTCCGGCTCGATGGACCCACGCGGAATACCGGGGATGAAGGCGATCACTAGCCCCGAAAGCACAAGCAGGATGGGGTAGGCGATGCGCAGCTTCGGGCTCAGCATGGTGAGCACGGAGACCGCGAAGAGCAGGCCGATGACGAGGATAAGGTCGTGGTGCATGGGCGGTGGTTTCGTGGCCTGAAGATGCGATATATCCGGCACATGACGAACGTCAAGAGGAACATGAAGAGACGACTTACCTTTCGCTCCGTTATGCGCCGCACGTCCGCTTCCCTGTTGCTGTTGGTGCTGGGTGCCGTACACCTTGCACCGCTCTTCGTGCTGGTGCAGTTCCACATGGACCGCGCCCACATCGAGCGGGAACTCTGTGTGCAGCGCGAGGTGATGGCCGACATGCGCACCTGCCACGGCGAGTGCCAGTTGAGCAAGCGTTTCCGTGTACTGGAACAAAAGGCGGCGAAGAACTTCCCCACCGAGCGCATCGAAAGCCGTTTCGAGCCGAAAGCGCCCCTGGCGGAAAGCCACCTGTGGCTCCCCAATGGGCCGTTCGAGGTGCGCCGCCCGGATCTGGTGCTGCTCCCGCTGGAGCGCGCGATACCCGCTGCCGAGCCGGTGCCCTGGGGCCGGGCCTGACAGCCTGCCTCCCCATCCCGCGCCTGCGTGGGACCGGACGCGGGTCCCCGACCGGAACCGGAACAGGTCCTGCCACGAAATGAGTGGACAGTTGCCAGTGTTCAGTTGGCGGTTGTCAGTTGTCAGTGCTGCTGAC
>JAHBUM010000323.1 GCA_019638075.1 Flavobacteriales bacterium
GGGAACGTTATCGAGGTCCCACGCCGAACTCGACAGCGGTACGGCACGCCCTCGGGCGAAGGAACCGGCGGTCAGGTGGAAATTGCGTCCGGCGACATCCACGAAGCCCGGACTTTGGTTGCGGTAGAAGGTGGAGGCATCGAAGTAGGAAGACCCGCTGGTGCTTTGGGTGGTACGCGCCAAGGTGTTATTGAAGAACAGGTCGGTGGGCAACTCCTGATCGTTGAACTCGAACTGGAATTCGTTCTCGTTGCTGCCGTAGATGATGCCGTTCTGGAACCGCCCGCGCACCTCGCGCACCTGCAGGGTGTTGTTGATGTCGGCATACACGTTGTTCATGTAGAACGCGGGGGTCTGCCGGATCTCGTAGTTCCAATAGTTGGCGATGGTGAAATGCTCGAAGGTGTAGTCGCCGCCGCCGGTGAGCGCCACGCCGTACTGGCCGCAGTCGCCCACGAGCAGGTTGCTGGCCTCGATGGTATAGTTGCGGCTGAGGATGCCCGCTGCGCTACAGTTGCGGATCCTCACCTTGTCCAAGATCAGCTTGGCCGCGCTGGTCGGCTCTTCCGGCAGCCATGGTACATTCTCGCACTGGATGCCCACCAGCGCATTCTTGATCAGCACGTTGATGAACACGCTGGACATGGTCGATGACCCCTCGTTGATCCAGATCCTGTCCCACTGGCCGGGGACTTCGGCGTAGAAAGGCTCCAAACGGTCGCCTTGGAAGATGATCGGCTGGTCGGGGTCGCCGTTGGCCTTGATCTGCCCGTAGTGGTACACCCACAGCCCGGCGCCGTTGTGGAAATGAATGTTCGTCCCCGCCTCGATGATCAGCGTACTGCACGAATCCACGACCGCATAGCCGTATACCACATGGGGGCGTTCCGCAGTCCAATATACGGTCTCACATCGCTGCACCCAGCCCGGATCATACCCGCCGGCGACATACCCGATCCGGGGCAGTCCGTTCACTTGGATGCTGTCAGGTCCGGGATAATGGAAAACAGCGTTCCGCCCCCACGCCACCAAGAGCACTTCCTGCGCCGTCCCATTGGTACTGAACCGGATATGATCCTCGATCACGAACGGGTTGCTTTGGTTGCCTTGGTCCAGCGTGGCCTCCACGAAGATGAAGATGCTGTCCCCGCCGAGGATCTCCACGTCGGAAAAGGATATGCCTGTGGCGCCATCCACGTTGATGCGGAAAGGGGAGGGGCTGCCACCTTCGAGGGCGATCTGTACCCGCACGGCATTGCGATGGGGGTTGCGGGCCACGAACCGCTTGGTGACCGAGCCCACCGTGGTGAAGATGGTATCGAACATCACCGTATCCCTGCTGAATTCCAGCTCGATACCGGCTTCGTCGGTGAATTTGGCATCCTTGCGGCAGCCCGAAACGAGCATGCCGAAGGCCGCCGCGAGGAACAGGATGGGGTACAGGTGCTTCAAAGCGCGCAAAGATGGCCGATCGGGCTTATGTACGGCGCTTCCGGGCCGATCATTGCGCATTCGGAGCAGGTAAGTGAGGTACCGTGGTTGGAATTCCGGAGAGGATCCTTACTTTTGCCGCCCCAACGGAAGAAACGCCATGAAGCCCGAGATCCATCCCTCCAACTACCGCCTTGTGATCTTCAAGGACATGTCCAACGAGTACATGTTCATGGGGAAGAGTTGCGCCAACACCAAGGACACCGTGAAGTGGGAGGACGGCAACGAATACCCGCTGGTGAAGCTGGACATCAGCCACACCTCGCACCCGTTCTACACGGGTAAGATGATGCTGGTGGACACCGCCGGCCGCGTGGACAAGTTCAACAAGCGCTTCGCCCGCCACGTGAAAGCGACGGAAGCGAAGTAAGCACCGATCATTTCGATCTTGAAAAGCCCTTGGCGGAAGCCGGGGGCTTTTTCTTTTTAATAGGCTATTCCGCGATCGGTATAAGGGCCAAAGGCCCGTCCTTGCTCCGCCGACTGCGCCGTCGCGTAGCCGCTATGGTGGAGCACGGAGCGGCTACGCGCAGGCGCAGTATGTGGTCGGACCTTCAGTCCTCCCGTTCCGAGATGTGTACACACCGTAGGTTATGTAGCCGGGTGCCTACCGGAGGCAGGGCCTTGGCCCTCCGCGTGGTAGCATGGGGCCGGTTCGGAACCAGTGCCGGTGATCACACCCGGTGCTTGTCCTCCTTGCCCATACCCTCCCGGATCATCTCCAAGGCTTGGGCGATGCGGCGTTTGCGGGTCTCGTCCTGCTTGGCATCGGTGATCCACTCCACGTACTCCTTCCGGTGCGATGGGCTCAGGCGCTCCCAAAGCTCCCACACCTCCTCGTCGCGCTTCAGGCACGATTCCATTTCCGCCGGGAGCAGCACCTCCTTCCGGCCACCCTTCGGCTCGGCGGATCTTGCCCCGGTGTTCAGCTTCAGCGCCTGTTTCACCAGATCGCTGAACGCCTTTTCGTCGATGGCCTCGCCCTCGCTCACCTTGTACTTCCGCACCGCCCGCTCATCGTCCTTCTCGGAGAGCTTGAAAAGGCCGTGCGGGTCCTTCAGCAGGGCGCCTTTGTGGAACCAGACGCTTACGCAGGTCTTGAAGGCGTGCATGCTCACCATGGCGC
>JAHBUM010000324.1 GCA_019638075.1 Flavobacteriales bacterium
GGCGCCCAGTGGGGCGACGAGGGCAAGGGCAAGGTCGTTGATGTGATCGCTCCGGACTACGACATCATCGCGCGTTTCCAAGGCGGGCCGAACGCCGGGCACACGTTGATATTCGACGGACGGAAGCACGTGCTGCACACCATCCCCAGCGGTGTGTTCCGCGCAGGTACGGTGAACCTCGTGGGCAACGGCGTGGTGATAGACCCGGTGATCTTCCTGAAGGAGGTGAAGGCGTTGAAGGAAGCCGGTGTGGATGTGCGCGACAACCTCCTCATCAGCCGCCGCGCGCACCTGATCCTGCCCACGCACCGCGCGTTGGACGCCGCGAGCGAGGCGGACAAGGGCACCTCCAAGATCGGCAGCACACTGAAGGGCATCGGCCCCACCTACATGGACAAGACCGGCCGCAACGGCCTGCGCGTGGGCGATCTGGAACTGCCCGACTTCATGGACCGCTTCCGCGCCTTGGTGAAGAAGCACGAGCGCCTGCTGGCCCTGTACGAGCGCCCGGGAGCGCCGAAGGAAGCGGAGGAAGAATGGCTCGCCGCCGTGGAAGTGCTCCGCACCATGCCTTTCGTGGACAGCGAGCACTACCTCGACCAGGCCCTGCGCAGCGGCAAGCGCATCCTCGCCGAAGGCGCGCAAGGCACCCTGCTGGACATCGACTTCGGCACTTATCCGTTCGTCACCAGCAGCAACACCATCAGCGCCGGCGCCTGCACCGGGCTGGGCATCGCGCCCAACCGCATCGGCAAGGTGGTGGGCATCTTCAAGGCCTATTGCACCCGCGTGGGCAGCGGCCCCTTCCCCACCGAGTTGCACGATGCCACCGGCGAGCACATCCGTCAGGTGGGCCACGAGTTCGGCAGCACCACCGGGCGCCCGCGTCGCTGCGGCTGGCTTGATCTGCCCGCGCTGCATTTCGCGGTGATGATAAATGGCGTAACGGAGCTTGCCATGATGAAGGCCGACGTGCTCAACGGCATGAAGGACCTGCGCATCTGCACCGGCTACCGCGTGAACGGCAAGCTCACGGACCGTATGCCCTATGATATCAGCGGCACCATCGAACCCGTGTTGGAACCCGTGGAAGGCTGGGATGAGCTGAGCACCGAAGGCCCGCTGCCCGCCGGTCTGGAACGCTACATCGGCCTGATCGAAAAGCATGTGGGCGTGCCCGTGACGCTCGTATCGCTCGGCCCCGACCGCGCGGAGACCGTGCATCGCCAAGGCGCATTGGTGCATTGATCCGCCATGGGCCGCAACGCGCACCGCCGTTCGCGTCCAGGCCCGGCGCCCGCCATCACCGATGCTGACTTCCATGCCCGCCTGAGCGCACAGCTCGGCAGCGAAGTGGAAGGCTTGGAAGAAGCGCTGCGCACCACCTCACCAGTGAGCATCCGCGTGAACCGTGGCAAATGGAGCGGCCCCACTGCGGAACCTGTTCCATGGTGTGCCGAAGGCCGCTACCTCGGCGAGCGCCCATCGTTCACCTTCGACCCGCTGCTGCATGCCGGGTGCTACTACGTGCAGGAGGCCGGCAGCATGCTGTTGGAACAGGCCGTTCGCGCTACCGGCCTGGTGAACGGGCGCATCGCAGCACTGGATCTTTGTGCCGCGCCGGGCGGCAAGAGCACGCACCTGCGCAGCCTGCTCCACCCTGATGCGTTGCTCGTGAGCAACGAGATCGACCACAAGCGCGCGGCGATCCTACAGGAGAACCTGTGGAAGTGGGGCGCTGCGAACTGCGTGGTCACCAACGCCGCTCCCAGCCGCTTCGCCGCGTTGGAAGAGACCTTCGACCTGATCGTGGTGGATGCGCCGTGTTCGGGCGAAGGCATGTTCCGCAAGGATGCGTTCGCGCGCACGCAATGGTCGGCCGCGCTCGTTGAGCAATGCGGCCTGATGCAGCACGACGCCTTGGAGCAGACGTGGGGCTGCCTGAAGCCCGGCGGCTTCCTGATCTACAGCACATGCACATGGGAAGTGGCCGAGAACGAGGCACAGGTGGCGCGGCTGATCGCCATGGGCGGAAAGGCGATCGGCATACCGGTAGATGATGCGTGGGGCATGGTGCGCAGCACGCGGGAAGGCGTGGATGCCCTGCGTTGCTACCCGCATCGGGTGCGCGGTGAAGGCTTCTTCATCGCGCTGGTCCAGAAACCGGGTGAGCTATCCCCGGCACCGGCGACACGCGATCCGGGGCACACCGACGATGCTCCATGGCTCAGGCCCACACGCGCGTGGCGCACGATCGAGATCAATGAGGAACGCTACGCCATCGACGAAAGTTGGAGCGGTGTGATCGAACGCATCCGTGCCGCTTTGCCCACGTGGTCGGCAGGCATTCCGTATGGCGAGCGCAAGGGCGATGGTTGGCGGCCGCACACCGCATTGGCGTTGGCGCAGGACCTTGACCGAAGCCCCTTCACCGAGATACCGCTCGATCGCACGGAAGCCATCGCCCTGCTGCGCGGGAACGCACTGCCTGCGCGCGATGCACATGGGATCGGGCTGGCCACGTACCACGGCATCGCACTATGCTGGATGCAAGGCGCGGGCAACCGCTGGAACAACCGCTGGCCTGCCACATGGC
>JAHBUM010000325.1 GCA_019638075.1 Flavobacteriales bacterium
AGCTCCACGCGTTGAAGGTGCTGGTGACATCGCGGGCCACGGCACTGAAGCGCCAGCGGTCCTTCCGGTACTGCGCGCCGGCATCGAGGCCGAAGCCCCACGCCTTGCCGAAGCTGCCCACGCGCCGGTAGATCACCTTCACGTTGCCACCCACCTGAAGGCCGGGGATCCTCATCTTCCGCGCGTAGGAGATCAGGAACGCATGATCCGCCGAACTGAAGGAGGTGATGCGGTCGTAGTCGATGTTGCCGCTGGGATCGATCAGGTCGATGGTGTTCGGGATGTTGTCGATGCCGAAGCGGATGAAGGTGAAGCCGATGGTGCTGGCCGAGTCGATGGGTTTCGCCAACCCGATGTAGTCGTACTTGGCGATGCCCGCGAAATACTCGCTGTGCATGGCCCCGATCTGCAGGTCGCCCTTCACGCCGAGCAGGCCCGCCGGGTTCCAATAACCGCTGGTGACATCATTGACCACGGCGGTGTAGGCGCTGCCCATGCCCAAGGCCCGCGCGCCCACGCCCACGGCGAGGAATTCGTTGCTGTACTTCGGCGCATCGGTCTGGGCGTGGGATGTGGTGCTCCACAGGCCCATCGCCATCACGAACAGGAAGCCGCAGCGCATCCCCTTGATCTTCACAGTATTCATTCGCTAAGTGGTTGACGCAGCTTCCAACGGCGGGTGGCCTCGATCATTGCCCGAAATTATGCCAACTTCGGCCCTTCCAATGCCGTGTACGGTCACGGCGGGAAGTTACCGGATGGCCCGCTTTCCAAGGATCCCCGACCTGCTCACCACCGCGAACCTATGCTGCGGCGTGGGTTCCATCCTGCTGGCTTCGCAAGGACAGCTAACATGGGCGTGTTGGCTGGTATTCCTTGGGGCGCTGTTCGATGTGTTCGACGGGCTGGCCGCGCGGGCCTTGGGCGGAGGGTCGCCGCTGGGCGCGCAGTTGGACAGTCTGGCGGATATGGTGACGTTCGGGGTGGCGCCGGGGATGATCATCTGGTTCGTCTTCAAAGAAGGCGGCCCGGCTGATCTGCTCTGGTACCGTGATGAGGGAGGTTGGTCACGATGGTGGTCAATCCCTACGGCGGCAATGGTCGTACCGATCGCTTCGGCTTGGCGTTTGGCCAAATTCAATGTAGATATACGGCAAACTACCGGGTTTCTGGGATTGGCAACACCAGCGAATGCACTCTTTTGGGCAAGTATTCCATTGATCCTCATTGGCACCGTCTTCCCGGAAGAGGCCCTATGGTGTTCAAAAATCCCCGGTACAGGATCATTGGGTCACCTGATCCTCGACGCGATTTACAAGGCTTCCTCGATTATTCTGTGGACATCATTGCTGCTCGCTGTTCTCATGCTCTCCGAAATCCCCCTCCCCTCCCTCAAGTTCAAGCATTTCAAGTGGACGGGCAACGAGGTGATCTACCTGCTGCTGGTTATCGGCGCGGTGCTCGTGGTGCTTTATGGGATCCTGGCCGTGCCGTTGATCCTGGTGCTGTACCTGCTCAGCCCGTTGTGGGGGCGGTTGTTCCCGAAGGCGGCGTGATCAGGCACTGGGTCCATGGAATGCGATAGGTCGACCCGTTGGGTCGACGCTACGGGTGTTCCGACCCAAGCCGTTCGCCATCTTTGCACCATGAAGACCTTCCGCGCCTCCATCGATGTGATGCCCCACGACAACCTGCTGGACCCGCAAGGCAAGGCGGTTAGCGGCAGCATGCAGAACCTCGGCCTGCCCGAGATCACGGGCGTGCGCATCGGCAAGCACATCACCCTGCACGTGGAGGCCGCCGACAAGAAAACCGCCGAAGCGAAGGTGGACGAAGCGTGCCGGAAGCTGCTGGCGAACCAGGTCATGGAACGGTTCAGCTTCGTGGTGGACGAACTGGCGTAACGGGGTTGAAGCATCAAGCTTCAAGGCTCAAGCTTCAAGCTCAAAGGCTCCGGCTCAGAAACACCGGTCTGTCCCCGCATGGGGATCAGCCGCCTTGCCTTCGCTTCTTGTTCGCGATGACCTTGCCGACGATCCTGACCAGTTCTCCGCATTCCTGTGTGAGCCATAGGAGATCCTGATCCGTCTGCGGCATCAGGCACGCAAGGAACTGGATCCGTAGGTTGACCTTCGATTCCTTGAGCTCCTTCAAGGCGATCCCGCATTTATGCACGAAGTCCTTGTCGGATTCTGCCCCTTGCGATTCGCCGTAGTGCATGGCCGGAGAGCCGCCACTGCGCAGCAACTGGTCAGCATAGTAGCGCCCCGCAGGAGATCTCGGCATTCGGTTCACATAGATGACGACACGCGCGGCGAACACGGCCAACCGCTCTTCCAGATCATAGATCCGCTCTTCCATGGTCCAACGTTGTTCAGATGTGGCCCTGCCACGTTCGGATGTTCGGCCATCGAACATACACAGAACAATGCTGCGCACATCTCACCGGGAGCTTTCGCACTTCTTCAGCCTTGGAGCTTGAAGCTTGAGCCTTGGAACTTGAAGCTTTTAGACCTTCCGCCGTAGCTCGAAATTCCTGCCCAGGTATTTCT
>JAHBUM010000326.1 GCA_019638075.1 Flavobacteriales bacterium
TGTAAGCCACCGCACCGGCAGCGGCGTTGTCCACGTACTGGGTGATGTTGCTGCCGTCGTAGTTGGCGCAGAGCACGTACCAGGAATTGGCGCTCAGGGTGGTGGTGGCCGGTACGTTGCGCGAGGTGCCGCCCGCTTCGATCCCGCGCCCCCAGACCTGCGAGGAGCTGCTCACCCACATGCCGATGTTCTTCCTGGCCGGATCGCTGGAGAGCACATCGCCCGCCACCGTTCCCTGCAACAGCCCGGGGTTGGAGCTGGGCAACGAGGAGTAGCGCGCCACCACCAGCACCGCGCCCACGTTGGCCGATGTGATCCCGCTGGTGGTGAAGTGATCGCCGCTGGTCTTGGTGAAGCGGATGGCCGGCTTGCCGTTGACCGCGTTCGTGATGTAGTTGGGGCGGTTGGCCGTGGTGGCCTGGACCGCGTTCCTGCCGTTGCCGGAACGGTCGCTCCATTGCGCCACATCGCCGTTGTTCACCGCCGGCGTGCCCGTGGTGGTCGCATGGACGCCTTCGTCCGCCCGCAGCCACAACACGTTGCTGCTGCTGCTGCCGATGCCCGCCGGACCGCTCTGCCCATACGCGGTACCAAAGGCATGCAGACAGGCGATGATGAAAGCGCTGGTAATGTGGAACGACATGCGACCGCTTCTACGGGCCTCTGCGGCAGCGGGTTCGCAGCGGTGCCGTTCGTCGGGCCGCCCTTCTGCAGGCCGCTCTGCCGTTCATCCTCAGGCGGCGTGGCCCAGTGGTTTCGCAGGATCACATCCACCGGTGCATAGGGCGGGCGGCCTTCGAGGCGCGGATACACCAAGTCGTTGTAGTTGCCGCACAAGGGAAGCTGTCGGACACCGTGAGCGGCACCACCTGCATGGGGAAGGGATGCATCCAGTTGAGGCGATGGTGGTCCACGTGCACCGGCGGACGATCGTCCTGCACGAGCACCTTCATCTTCGAGGTATCCATGCCACGCGGGATCACCAGCACGGAGTCCCGTCACTCCTTCACGAAGGCGCCGTAGGCGCGCGCGCCGCCATCGTTCACCACCAGCACGTAGGTGCCCGCAGCTAGGCTCCCCACGGCCACACGCCCGCTGGCGTCCGTCCATCGTCCACTTGTCATGGTGCGGCCTTGGGCATCCAGGATGCTCCAGTGGGTGCCGGGCATCGCATCGCGCACCACCAGCATGTCATGGCACGGATTGGGTGCGGTGTTCAGGGAACGGATGGCCGTTTCGGCAATGCCCACGTCGTTGCGGACGAAGGCCAGTGCATAGCCGCTACCCTCGTAGTACAGCACCGGGTAGAGCGGGCTGGTGTTCCAGAGGATCAGGTCTCCTTCGTCACTGGTCATCTTCACCACGTTGTCGAATACGCCTATTGATGTGCTCAAGGTGCCGTACCCGGCGTAGGTCCATAGGATGTCAGACGCACCGTTGCTCGAAACGTAGCTATCATCGAAGGTCTCTCCATAGCTGAGCGGGAAGGCCATGATCTTGGACGGGTTCGTGTAGATGCTCGGGGAACTCGGTACACGCAGTGCCCAGATGTCCACCTGTGCGGACGTTATTTCCAGGTACACATGGTCCGTTCCCAGCAGCGTGTTCTGTATCCAGGCCCAGTTGGCTTGCGGATAGTCATCGGCATAGGGCGTGCCCGTTGCGGAACGGAAGTCCATGGTGCCCACTCCGCTGAACGTTGCTGCGCTGAGGTCCCATGCCTGGTCCGGCCCGTTGGAGAGCCCTGCCAGCACGGATGGGTCGTTGAGCACGTACATGTCGGACGAGAGGCCGAAGGGCGAAACGTCGCTGTACTGAATGGTGACCTGGCCTGCCCCCAGCAATGGAAGACCGGCCAGAAGAAGGGAAAGGTTGCGCATGGTGGTGGAAAGGTACGCATTCCGCGCTGCGTGGGCAAGCGATCCACCGGCTGGCAGCGCCGGAACCCGGACCGCCGCCCATGGGAACAACGGCCCCCAAGGCTGTCACACCGGAAGATCCGCGGAGCAGACCTTCCGGCCATTTCCGCTGTAACGCCCCATCACCGCTCGAAATACCAGAACTCGTAGCGCACGAACCCCGTGCGCGGCATGTCGCCCATGATGGCGAAGCGGCGCCCAAGGGCAGCTTCATCACGCTCTACAGTGATGTGGTGTCCGATGCGCTCACCCTCGTGTTGAAGTTGAAGGAGGAGGAGGATAAGGTGGACTTCAACAAGGAGGATATCCCGAACAGGAACAAGGAACTGGTGGGGTGATGTTGAACCGCAGGATCCCCGAAGACGGAAGATCCTGCGGGAGTTCGAAGGATGAGGTGGTGGCCAAGAACTGCACACCGAATTACCTGCCGTTGTTCATTGCGGCGCAGGTGAAGAAGTTGGGGAAGTAGGGGAGGGCCGGAACAGGCAGAGGGGATTCAGTCCTCCGCTTGGCCCTTGCGCACTTTGTAAAGCCGCTCACTGATCCACCCTTCTCCTCGAACTCCCGGCCGAGGCGTTGCAACTGCCGATCAAGCATCGCCATGGTCACGTTGGAAAGGATGCTTCCGA
>JAHBUM010000327.1 GCA_019638075.1 Flavobacteriales bacterium
GCAAGGTGGCTTTGCCGGTGCTGTCCATGATGCCACGCGTTACCAGCACGGTGCGGTGCGTGAAGAGGTCGGCATAGCGGTAGAGCGAAACGAGGTCATCGCCGAAGCCACGCGCGGTGACATGGATCGTGTAGCTGCCACCGTAGAGCCATGTGGTCAGCAGGAGCGCGAAGCCGGTGAGCAGAAGCCTCATCGAAGGTGTGCGGACAGGTCCATCGGTACCAACGCGGAAACATCGGCCTTATTGGCGATCAGCTCGCGCACGATGGTGCTGCTGATGTGCGCATGTTCGGGAGCGGAGGGCAGGAAGATGGTCTCCACACCGGTGAGCTGCCGGTTCATCAGCGCGATGCTCCGCTCGTACCCATGATCCGTGCTGTTGCGGAGGCCGCGCACGATGAAGCCCGCGTTCACACGTTTGCACAGGTCCACGGTCAGGCCCTCGAACGCCACAGCCTCCACCTTGGGGTTGCCCTTGAACGCATCGCGGATCCACATCAACCGCTGCTCCTGCTCGAACATGGTCTTCTTCGTGTTGTTCACGCCCATGCCGATGATGATGCGGTCGAACAAGGGCAGCGTGCGTTCCACGATGCTCACGTGGCCCACGGTGATCGGGTCGAAGGTTCCGGGGAATACAGCGATCGGTCTGCTCATGGGATGTGTTTGCGTTCGATGCGAAAGATAGCGCCGACCTCAGTCCTTGCGCCTGCCTCTCATACCATATGGCAGGGTATTCCTGCTCCTTCCATTGCCGGATCGCGCGGTCGTTACGCTCGTATGCCCGCTTGATCGGCTTCTGAGGCGTGAAGTTCCAGCGCGCCAAGTAGTCGCCCACCGTGCGCAAGCCCAGCCGCAGGCCGAACTCCCGCTCGATCAATTCCAGCACCGCACCGCGCGACCAAAGCGCGAAGTCCAGCTTCAACTGCTCGGGGCGCTTCTTGCAGATGTACTTGCGCACCAGCCGCTCCTGCTCCGAACTCAGCTTGCGGCGCTCTCCGGGTTCCGACCCTCGCCTGCCAGGCTTCAGAGCCTTGGAACCTCCCTGCTCGTAGGGATAGATCGTCCGCCGCACCGTCGGCCAAGACACCCCGGACAGCTCGGCCACCGCCATGGGGCCATACCCCTGCAGATGTAGATGCAGTCGCACGATCCGCCGCCTTCGTTCATGCAGGGCCTCCATGTGCAGCTTCCTTGCGTCGTCTCGTTTCATGCAGCAAAAACAACCACGCCCTACGATCAAGATCCAAATAATGATCCGCCGGATCCATAATGAGCTGCCCGCCCCCTGATGTTCCCTACTGCCGAAGGCTGGCCTTTCTTCGGCTGCCACGCCATTACCTTTCCGCCATGGATCCACGCGCCGCCGCCTTCCTCCGCCTGCTCGACATCATGGACACCCTCCGGGCCGAATGCCCCTGGGACCGCAAGCAGACCATGGAGACGCTGCGGCCGCTGACCATCGAAGAGACCTACGAACTGGGTGATGCCATCCTGAAGGAAGACCTGCCGGAGGTGAGGAAGGAGCTCGGCGACCTGCTGCTGCACATCGTGTTCTATGCCAGGATCGGGCAGGAGAAGGGGGCGTTCGACATCACCGACGTGCTCAACGGCATCTGCGAGAAGCTGATCCACCGCCACCCGCACATCTACGGGGACGTCAAGGTGAGCGATGAGGAGGAGGTGAAGGCCAATTGGGAGAAGATCAAGCTGGCCGAGAAGGCGAAGAATGCTGGTGATGGGCAGGAGATACCCAGCGTACTCGAAGGCGTACCCCGTGGCCTGCCCAGCTTGGTGAAGGCCATCCGCGTGCAGGACAAGGCGCGCGGCGTGGGCTTCGATTGGGAACATCGCGATCAAGTGTGGGCCAAGGTCCACGAGGAGTTGGGCGAACTGAAGGCCGAGGTGGATGCGAACAGTCCCAAGCAGGCCGAGGAATTGGGCGATGTGCTCTTCAGCTTGGTGAACTATGCCCGTTTCCTCGGCATCGACCCCGACGAGGCGTTGGAGCGCACGAACCGCAAGTTCATCCGGCGGTTCCAGTTCCTTGAGCGCGAAAGCCGCAAGGATGGCAAGGTGATGGGGGAGATGACGCTGGCCGAAATGGATGCCTACTGGGAGCGGGCCAAGGAGGAGTGAACCGGGCCGTATAGGAGGTCGGGGAGGTGATCTTAGAGCCTGTTTGCAAAAGGAGAGGAAGACCGGCACCAATGAGGTGATGAGGAGGATAGTTGTCGGTTGTCAGGGGTCAGTTGTCAGTCTCCTTGGTGGTACCCCTTGACGGGAAAGCTCCAAGCTTCAAGCTCGAAGTTTCAAGCTTCAAGGCTTTTGAGCTTGAAGCTTTGAGCTTGTGCCTTGAAGCTTGAACATCTTGATAGGCTGCTGGGCGGGAAGCCCCCATGCAGAAGCCACGGAGACAGGCATTCCCTGACAACTGGCCCCTGACAACCGGCAACTCATCTTCCGGTCCATAACCCCGCCTGCGGTTCCGAGGAAATAGCGAACCGTTCCTTACCTTCCTTACCATCCCC
>JAHBUM010000328.1 GCA_019638075.1 Flavobacteriales bacterium
TGGCGAGTGTGGAACTCGGAGTGACGAGTAGGCGAGTGGCGAGTCCAGCAAGCGACCATCATGCTGGACTCGCCACTCGCCTACTCGTCACTCGCTACTCGCCCCTGCTCAGCTCTATCGTTCGTACACCGTTGCCAGCCACGGCTATGCGCACGTGAAGGGCCTCTTCGGGAAGATGAGCCTCGGCGAGCTCCGGCCATTCGATGAAGCAGTAGTTCCCGCTGTCCAGGTACTCGTCGAAGCCGATCCCTTCGAGTTCTTCGGCGGCTTTCAGGCGGTACAGGTCGAAGTGGTAGAGCGGATCGCCGGTGCCGGTGCGGTACTCGTTCACGATGGCGAAGCTGGGGCTGCTGGTGTGATCCGCGACACCCAACACCTTGCACAGCGCCTTGATCAATGTGGTCTTGCCCGCACCGAGATCACCGGTGAAGGCGAAGATGCGGGCTTCGGCGTGGCTTTGCAGGATGAGGCGGGCGACCTCTTCGGCCTCGGCTGGTTTGCGCAGGGTGATGGTGGCGAGCATGGCGCGAAGATCATGTGCTCATATGTCCATGTGGGCATTTGCCCATGAAATACCTCCTTGACGGCCCCAAACCTCGCTCAGAAGATCTCCCGCACCAGCGTCCTTGCTTTCTCCACATCATAGCCCGGGGGAAATTCTTGAAGCGTCCGGTCGGTCGGATCACAGGGATCCAGCTTCGAGAGGTATATGCCCCTCCAATCCAAACCCATAGCAAAGTACTTCTTCATATAGACCTCATCCAGATGTCCGCGCGAATTGAAGTGGACCCATAACATGGGAAAGGTCAGAAAGGGAATGACCCTGAACAGCGGCTTCCGGGTGTATATCCATGTGGTGCGTTCAGGCTGCCAGCAGATCTTCTCAGGGTTGCAACGACAGCAGAAGTCGTAGCCCCTGCGCACCTCCTCATCCAGTGGGTCACCAAGGATCGAACGCACTTCATTCATCGTCATGCCCGGCTTGATTGCAAGGATGTCTTCCGCATTCAACCTGAAGCGGCTCCCGTACCAATCCCATGCGATCAGAGCGACCAATAGAAGTGCAGTGATCAACCACTTCGGCCTGCGATCGCGATCCCGGATCATGACCACGACCTGTCCCGCCCCAGCGGGATGTTCATATTCAAACCTCGACAGATCCTCCCGACGAAGGAGGGGATCCTAATGCTTGAACGGCAGGGTCCACTTCGTGAGAATCTGCCGAGGTCAGAGAACCACTTCGGCCTGCGACCTCCGATCATGGGCACATGTTCACATGGACACATGAGCACATGGCATTCCATCCCTACCTCGGCTTCAGCACCGCCCACGGCACCAGCATCTCTTCCAGCGAAATGCCTCCGTGCTGGAACGTGTGCCGGAAGTAGGTGACGAAGTGGTTGTAGTTGTTGGGGTACACGAAGAAGCGGTCGCTCTTGGCGAAGATGTACACGGTGCTCACATTGGCCCGGGGCAGGAAAGCCTGTGCGGGATCCTTCACCACCAGCACATCGCGGTTCTCGTAGGTGAGGTTGCGCCCATGCTTGTAGCGCAGGTTGCTGTTGGTGTTGCGGTCGCCCACCACCTTGCTGGGCTCGCCCACGCGGATGGTGCCATGGTCGGTGGTGATCACCACGCGGCCGCCGCGCTCGGCGATGCCCTTGAGGATGTCGAAGAGCGGGCTGTGCTCGAACCAGCTCTTGGTAAGGCTGCGGTAGGCGGCATCGTCGTCGGCCAGTTCGCGGATCACCTCCATCTCCGTGCGCGCGTGGCTGAGCATGTCCACGAAGTTGTAGACGATCACGTTGAAGGGATTACCCATCAGGTTGTCCAGACTGTCGGCGAGCTTGCGGCCGGCGTTCAGGTTCAGGATCTTGTGGTAGCTGAACTTCACGTCCTTGCCCAGCCGCTTCAACTGGCCCGCGACGAACTCCTCCTCGTGGGCGTTCTTGCTGCCCTCCTCATCCTCGCTGATCCACTTGCCGGGGAAGCGCTTCTCGATCTCGCTCGGCATCATTCCCGCGAAAATGGCGTTGCGCGCGTACTGCGTGGCGGTGGGCAGGATGCTGTAGAACAAGCCCTCCTCTTCCACCCGGTAGAACTGGCTGATGATGGGTTCCAGCACGCGCCATTGGTCCAGCCGCAGGTTGTCGATCAGCACCATGAACAGCGGCGAGCCACCTTCAGGCTTGATGTGCGGCGCCACCTTGGCCTTGAAGAGCTGGTGCGATTGCAGCGGCACATCACCACCCTTGCCATTCACCCAATCCACATAGTTGTCGGCCACGAAGCGGCTGAAGAGCTCATTGGCCTCGGCCCATTGCGAGCGTAGGATCTCCGACATGCCCTGGTCCTGGCTTTGGAGCAGTTCCAATTCCCAGCGCACGAGTTCGGCGTAGAGCTCCTTCCAGCTTTCGGTGGTGTGGCGATCGCCCAAGCGCATGCCGAGCTGGCGGAACTGCTGCTGGTAATCGCTCGTGGTCTTCTCGCTCACCAAGCGCCTGCCTTCGAGGTTCTTCTTCAGCGAAA
>JAHBUM010000329.1 GCA_019638075.1 Flavobacteriales bacterium
CGATGAATGGCGCTGCCGCGCGTCATACCTCCTTTTTCCCCGGTGTACGCACCAGCCACGCATACCCCAGCACGCCCGCCAGCAGCGAAGCACCCAGCACGCCCAGCTTCGCCTCCTGCCGCAGCAAGGGATCCGCGAAGGCCAGTTCGTTCACGAACAACGACATCGTGAACCCGATACCGGCCAGCAGGCCCGCGCCCAGCATATGCCGCCAGGTGACCCCTTTGCCCATGCGGGCACCCGCGAAGCGCACCATGATCCACGAGGCAAGCATCACACCGAACGGTTTGCCCAGCAGCAGCCCCAGGGCCACACCCATGGCCACGGGAGTGGTGAGCGCGCCCAACAGATCAGGTGGTAGTTCCACCCCGGCGTTGGCAAGGGCGAACAGGGGTAGCACGATGTAAGTGACCAGCGGATGGAGGGCGTGTTCGAGGTTCTGCAACGGGGTGGTCGCGTACTCGGTCATCCGGTTCATGCGTTCCAGGTCATGCATCTGGTCGGCGGAACGTATGCCCTTGTCGGGCGTGTCCTGTTGGGAATAGCTGAAGAGGTAAAGCCGCATCCGGCGGACAAAGACGTGCTCATCGACCTTCGGTATGGCCGGGATGGTGAACGCGGCCAGCACGCCTGCGATGGTGGCATGCACACCGCTCAGCAGAAAGGCCGTCCACAGACCACCGATACCGAAAAAGGCGTAGAACCAGGGACTGCGCGCACCGAGCTTGTTGCCCAACACCATGATCCCGAGCACGCCGGCACCCATGGCCAGGTTCCATAAGGAGACATCGGAGGTGTAGAACAGCGCGATCACCATCACTGCACCAAGGTCGTCGGCCACCGCCAGGGTGGTCAGGAACACCTTCAAGGCCAAGGGCACCCGCTTGCCCAGCAGGGCCATCAGGCCGAGCGCGAAGGCGATATCGGTGGCCATGGGGATCCCCCAGCCGGCATGCGCCTCGCCCCCCGGATTCTGCACCAGGTAGATCGCCGCAGGTACCACCATGCCGCCAACGGCCGCCGCGATCGGTAGCATGGCATCGCGCGGACGTGATAGTTCGCCGGCGACCATCTCGCGCTTCAATTCCAGGCCCACCACGAAGAAGAACATGGCCATCAGGCCATCGTTGATCCAGTGGTGCAGGCTCAGGTCCAAGCGCCAGGCCTCGCTGCCGACCACGATGCGCTGTTCCCAGAGGTGATGGTAACTGTCGGCCCACGGTGAATTGGCCCAGATCATGGCCGCTACGGCCGCGAGAAAAAGAAGGATGCCGCCGGTGGTCTGGGCCCCCATCAGCGCATCGAAAGGCTGCCGCAAGCGGTCGATGGGAGTGCGTAGGGCCATGGTCCTTGGAATGCGCGGCGAAGTTACCTGGTAGGGCCTGCAGTTCACATCGTGGTGATCCCGTGCAGCTTGCACAACCAGCTCAAATGGCCGGTGTGCAGCCCTTCATGGCGGATGGCGTGGATCACCACATCGCGTACCGTGGTGCCGATCAGGGCAATACCGGTGAGGTTGGGTCCTTCGAGCGCGGCATCGGGCAGCGCGGCCACATGGGCGATCGCTTTCGTGTGGATGCGATCGAAGGTCTCCAGCACTTCGGTGAAAGGCGGGCATTGTTCGGGAGGCAGGCCGGGCCCGCCGCGGCCGAAATGTTTGGCCCAGGAGAATTTCTCGAAGGGTCCTCCGGTGGCCATCAGCAACAGGCCGTTCTGGGTCACGGCGATGTGCGCGATCAACCAGTAGGCCGAGTTCAGTTCATGGCCTTCGCACACGAAGCGCCGGTGCAGGTCCCGGTCCTTCAGCTTGTCGAAGTAGAACCGGGTGTACTGGCGCGCGCGGTCCATGGTATGGGCGAGCACTTGGGCTTCGGTGGGCATGGGGGAGTGTTTTCGTGGGGGGAAGTTCGGCACTCGTGGCAAACTTGCCTTCGGCAGCTATGGGTGTGTACACATCTTTTCAAAGGGCCAACGGCCCGTCCTTGCTCCGCCGAAGCGGCTACGCGCAGGCGAAGGGCATATCAGCCCATGGCAACGCCATGGGTTACGGGCCAGTCCGCGTGTTAGCCGGGCTGAAGGCCCGGAACATGGCGCGTGTTGTGTCGGGCCTTCAGCCCGGCCTCGGCTCGAGCAGTGGTTCGGCACTTCCCCGGTCCGTTGGTCCGTCTATCTTTGCCGCCCTTCCGCCACGCTCTGGGGTGGAAGGTGAAAGGAGAGGTGCCAGAGTGGTCGATCGGGTCTGTCTCGAAAACAGATGTGCCTTCACGGGTACCGGGGGTTCGAATCCCTCCCTCTCCGCCTTCGCTCGCCGAAGCGCCCCTAACGGGGACGCTTCAGCGAGCTACGGCGGACGAGGTCCGCAATTCCCTCGATCGAACGCAGAGACTTTGCCGGGGGCGCGTAGGCGAGCTTCGCTCGCACACCACGGAACAACACTGCAACTGCTATTTTGCTTCAGCGTCGGCGCATGGACGCGGTCCGCAATTCCTTCGATCGATCGCAGAAACCTTGGCTGAGGCG
>JAHBUM010000033.1 GCA_019638075.1 Flavobacteriales bacterium
GAAGCCTGTGCGATGGAACGGCCTCCGTGGTGGTGTCGGGCGGCACCGCCGGATACACGTACCTGTGGACGCCGCCGCCCGCGACCGGACAGGGAACACCGGACGCCACGGGCTTCTGCGCGGGGCCGGTCAATGTGCTGATCACCGATGCGAACGGGTGTACGCTCACCGTGTCGTTCGTGATCGACGATGCCGTGCCGATGCAACTCTCGCTGCAACTGACCCCGGCAAGCTGTCCGAGCACATGCGATGGAGCTGCTGGCGTGATCGTGACGGGCGGTGTTGGCGGGTACGTTTACGCATGGTCGCCTCAGCCCGGCGGTGGACAAGGCACGGCTTCTGCGACGGGCCTCTGTCCGCAGGCATACAGCCTCACGGTGACCGATGCGGCAGGCTGCGACACCACGATCTCGTTCACCATCACGGCACCGCCGCCCATCGTGCCGAACGCGACGCAGACCGATGTGACCTGTGCGGGTGAATGCGATGGTACCATCACGCTCGCACCCACCGGTGGCAACGGCACGTTCACCTATCTGTGGGTGCCAGCGCCTCCGGCCGGACAAGGCACGGCAACGGCTTCGCAACTGTGCGCCGGTGAATGGCGCGTGACGATCACCTCCGGCGGATGTGATACCACGATCACCTTCACCATCACCGAACCCGCGCCGATCACGGTGGATCTCGTGACCACCGATGCCTCGTGTCCGGGCGTGTGCGATGGCACCGCGACCGCGAGCGCTTCCGGCGGCACGGGCGTGTTGAGCTATTCATGGTCGCCCGTGCCGGGTACGGGTCAGGGAACGGCCAGCGTTTCGGGACTGTGCCCCGGCCCGCATACATTGACCGTGACGGATGCGGCAGGCTGCGATACCACGATCACCTTCATCATCAACGAGCCGTTGCCGATCACGGCTACGCAAAGCCAGACCGACCTGACCTGTGGCGGCACTTGTGATGGAACCGCTTCGGTGGTGGCTGCGGGTGGTGCGGGAGGCTTCGTCTACGTGTGGACGCCGCAGCCCGGCGGAGGGCAGGGAACAGCCAATGCCACCGATCTCTGCGTGGGACCGATCAGCGTAGCGATCACCGATGCGAACGGTTGCTCCATCACGGTGCCGTTCACCATTCAGGAGGCGGCACCCATGCAACTCTCGCTGCAACTGACGCCCGCGAGCTGCCCCGGCACCTGCGATGGAACGGCAGGCGTGATCGCCACGGGTGGCGTTGGCGGATACGTCTACGCATGGTCGCCTCAGCCCGGCGGTGGACAAGGCACGGCTTCTGCCACGGGCCTCTGCGCACAGGCGTACAGCCTCACGGTCACTGATGCCGGTGGTTGCGACACCACGATCTCGTTCACCATCACCGCACCGCCGCCCATCGCGCCGAACGCGACGCAGACCGATGTGACCTGTGCGGGTGAATGCGATGGCACCATCACGCTCGCGCCCACCGGCGGCAATGGCACGTTCACCTATCTGTGGGCGCCGACGCCTCCGATCGGACAGGGCACGGCCACGGCTTCGCAGCTCTGCGCCGGTGACTGGCGCGTGACGATCACTTCCGGCGGATGTGATACCACGATCACCTTCACCATCACCGAACCCGCGCCGATCACGGTGGACCTTGTGACCACCGATGCCTCATGCGCCGGTGAATGCGACGGTACGGCCACGGCCAATGCGTCGGGTGGAACGGGCACGTTCACGTACCTGTGGTCACCTGTGCCGGGTGCGGGTCAGGGAACGGCCAGCGTTTCGGGCCTCTGCCCCGGCCCGTACACAGTGACAGTGGCGGATGCCGCAGGGTGTGACACCACGCTCACGTTCACCATCAACGAGCCGCCGCCCATCACGGCCACCGTGACCACCACGCCGGAGACCTGCGCCGGACCATGCACGGGTACGGCCACACTTGCCCACACTGGCGGCACGGGCAACATCAGCATCGATTGGCAGCCACCACCCGGCGGCGGACAGGGCACCCTCACCGCGACCGGCCTTTGCGCAGGAACGAACTACACCGTGACGCTCACCGACGACAACGGTTGCACCACCACATCGTCCTTCACCATCGATCCGAGCGCGGTCATCATCCCGAACATCAGCAGCACGCCGGTCACATGCTACGGACGTTGCGATGGAGCGGCCACCGTAGGCCCGACCGGAGGAACGCCCAACTACACCCATGTGTGGTCGCCGCCGCCGCCGATCGGTCAGGGAACGCCCAGCGTTTCCGGCCTGTGTCCGGGCGTGGTGCGCGTTACGATCACGGATGCCACCGGTTGTTCGGTCACTGCGGAGGTGTTGATCCTCGAACCGCCGCCCATCATCACGGATGTCACCATCAATGATCCGCGCTGCGCCGGTGTCTGCGATGGTTCCATCATCTTGAACACGAGCGGAGGAGGATCGGGCTATACCTACGCATGGTCGCCACAGCCGCCGCACGGTCAGGGCACGAACACCATCACTGGCCTTTGTGGTGGCACATGGAACGTGCTGATCACCGATGCCGCCGGTTGCACGCAGAGCGCCAGCTACACCACCACGGAACCGGCGCCGCTGACGCTCGCGGTGTCCACCACGCCCAGCCAGTGTCAGGTGTGCATCGGCACGGCTACGGCGGTGTTCGGTGGTGGCAACGGATCGCTTTCCATCGAATGGACGGATGCGCTCGGCGCGACCGTTGGAAATTCGGAGACCATCACGGGCCTGTGCGCAGGGATCTACACCGCCACGGTGCGCGATGGGAACGGATGCGACATCCACCACGTGGTGGCGATCACCGATTCGGATGGTGAGGCGCTTACCGTCACGAACGGCACCACCAGCTGCCCGAACACATGCGATGGCTCCGTGTCCGTGGCCTACACGTGTTCCGATCCGGCCTGCCTCGTGGCATGGAGCGATGCCGATGGCAACGTGATCGCCACGGGCGTGGATGTGCTCGGCGGCCTTTGCCCCGGAGAATACTACGTGGCCGTGACCAACGCTTCCGGCTGCATCACGATAGACACGGCGTTGGTCGTGGCCCCTGTGGTGGTCACGCTCAACATCAGTTCATCACCGGTAAGTTGTTCCGGCGAATGCGATGGCACCGCAACGGTCGGTGTGGCGAATGGCACGCCATCCTACTCGTTCACATGGAGCCCACAACCCGGCACTGGTCAGGGTATGCCGAACGTCACCGGCCTTTGCGCCGATGTGTATGAGGTCACCGTGCGCGATGGCAACGGCTGCGAGACCGTGGCACAGGTGCTCATCACCGAACCGGCACCGATCTCGCTCTTCACGTCCATCGTGATCGACGCGTCGTGCGCGGGCCGCTGCGATGGCAACATCACCCTTGCCCCCACCGGTGGATCGGGCAACTACACCTATGCGTGGTCTCCCGCGCCAGTCACCGGTCAGGGCTCTTCCGCAGCGTTCGGCTTCTGCGCGGGCAACGTCTCCGTGACCATCACGGATGACAACGGATGCCAGTTGCAGCGCACCTTCACCATCACCGAGCCGCAGCCCTTGGTGGTGAGCACCAGCACCACGCAGAGCACCTGCCCCAACTGCGATGGAACCGCCACTGCGACCGTGACAGGGGGAACAGGAGCGTATGAATACAGCTGGATGCTCGGTACCACGGAAGTGAGCACCGATGCCATGGCGACCGGCCTTTGCGGTGGCGTGTACAACCTCACCGTGCGCGATGACTACGGCTGTTCCGCGCAGGCGGTGGTGCAGGTATCCGACAGCAATGCGGAGATCCTGAACGTGACGGGTGGCAACACGTCTTGCGCCAACACATGCGATGGCGCGGTGGAGGTGGACTTCACATGCAGCGTGGCCGACTGCACCATCCAGTGGACCGATGCGCTCGGCAACGTGCTGGGACAGGATGCGCAACTGACCAGCCTCTGCACGGGAACGTATACCGTACAGGTGACGAACGGCGCGGGTTGCGTGAGCCTCGCCGATGCCGTGGTGGCTCCTTCCACCACCATCATCCCGAACCTGAGCACGTCGCCGGTCACTTGTCCGGGTGCATGCGATGGCATGGCGACGGTGGGTCCCACGGGTGGCGTGGGTTCCTACACGTATGTATGGAGTCCCGAACCCGGCAGCGGGCAAGGCACAGCGCATGTCACCGGATTGTGTGCGGGTGTGTATGAAGTGCTGATCACCGATGCGTCAGGATGCGGGACCACCGTGCATGTGCTGATCACCGGGCCATCGCCGATCACGGAGGTATCGGTGGTCAGGGATGTGGCCTGCTTCGGCGCATGCGATGGATCCATCATCGTCACGGCCGCCGGTGGCACGGGTGCGCACACCTTCACCTGGGATCCCGAACCGCCCAACGGTCAGGGAAGCAACGGTGCCTTCGACCTGTGCGCAGGCACTTACGCGCTCACGATCACCGATGCGAACGGGTGTGCCGCGACGTTCTCCTACACGATCACCGAGCCGTCGGAACTGGTGGCGTCGGGTGGAAGTGTATCCAGCGAATGCGGTGTGTGCAACGGTGAAGCGTTGGTTTCCGCGACCGGTGGCACGGGACCGTACACGCATGTATGGACATTGGTCGGTGCCATCTACGGCACGGGCGATACGCTGGGCGGGATCTGCGCCGGCCTGTACCACGTGCTGACCACCGATGCCGTGGGTTGCACCGTTTCGATACTGGTGCCCGTGCAGGACCGCAATGGCGAAGTGCTTGCCACGGTGGGTGATACCACGAGCTGTCCGGGCGTGTGCGATGGCGTTGCTGAAGTGCTGTTCAACTGCGGAACACCGGATTGCACGGTGGCGTGGTACAGCGCTTCGGGCAGTGATCTCGGCTTGTCCACGGAGCGCATCACGGATCTATGCGGAGGCTTGTACCTCGCCACCGTCACCAACGGCATCGGCTGTCTCAGCATCGATACGGCCATCGTCGCCGAGCCCGATCCGATCATCGCTAACCTGAGCACCACGCCTGTGACCTGCTTCGGCGATTGCGATGGAACAGCGACCGTCGGACCCACCGGCGGTGTTGGATCATACGACTACCTCTGGGATCCGCCACCGGCGGTGGGGCAGGGTACGCCGCATGCGGAAGGCTTCTGCGCGGGTCAGGCACAGGTCACTATCACCGATGATGCCGGGTGCAGCATCGATGTGCCCTTCCTCATCCTCGGCCCCGACCTGTTGACGGCCACGGCGGATGTGATCCCGATCACGTGCAACGGCGCCTGCGATGGAACCATCGTGATCACCGCACAGGGTGGCACGGGCGTCTACACCTTCAACTGGATCACGGTGCCGTCGAACGGTCAGGGAGGCAACGCCGGTACGCAACTGTGCGCCGGTGAATGGATCTGCATCGTCTCCGACGCGAACGGCTGCGAGACCACCGTCACGGTGACATTGGAGGATCCACCCTTGCTCGAAGCAGCGATCGCCACCACGGACAACGCCTGCTTCGGCCTGTGCGAAGGCACGGCAGCATTGACCATCACCGGCGGCGTGGCCCCGCACACCATCGTATGGACCGATGCCACCGGCGCTGTGATCGCCAACGATGTGGTGGATGTGGGCCAGCTCTGCGCAGGCGGCTACAACGCGCGCATCACCGATGACAACGGCTGCGCGATCAATATGCCCTTCACCATCACCGAAGGCGCGCCCATCGTGGCCAACCTCGTCTTCACCGGCGAGACCTGTGCGGGGCCGTGCGATGGAACCGCAGGCGTGGCTCCGACGGGTGGTGCTGGCTCGTATACCTACCTGTGGCAGCCCGGCGGTGAGGACACCGATCAGGTCACCGGCCTGTGTGCGGGCAACCACGCGATCACCATCACCGACCTCCTCGGCTGCGATACCACGGTGGCCTTCACCCTGCTGCCCTACACGCCGATCGCGGACAACGCGGCGATCACCGATGTGCTGTGCAACGCGGCGTGCAACGGAAGCGTGGTCACCGATGCGACGGGAGGCATAGGCGCCCTCACGTATACATGGACACCCGTGCCTGCGAACGGTCAGGGCGATACGCTGGCCACCGGCCTGTGTCCCGGCGAATACCTGCTGGTGATCACCGATGGTGTCGGATGCGACAGCACCTTCACCTACACGATCACCGAGCCGCCGGTGCTGGAACTCGTGGTGAACACCTTGACGGACGCGAGCTGCCCCGATGCGGCGGATGGTGCCATCGCCACCACGGCCTTCGGCGGCTGGCCTTCGTACACCTTCGCATGGTCAGGCCCGGCGGGCTTCACGGCCATCACCGAGGACATCACGGGCCTTGATCCCGGCGACTACCACCTGTTGCTGACCGACGCGAACAACTGCGTGATAGATACCACCATCACCGTGGGCGCCCTCGTCTCGGTGATCGCCGATGCCGGGGCGGATCAACAGGTGTGTTCGGGTACCGGCACCACGTTGGATGGATCGGCAAGCAGTGGCGCGGCCACGTGGTCGTGGCGCGATGCCGATGGCGTGGAGATCGGCAACACACCGACCATCGACCTGCCAGCGCTGCCCGATGGTGACCACGTGTTCACGCTCGTCGTCACCGATGGCCCGTGTACTTCCACCGATCAGGTCACGGTGACTTGGATGGCGCTGCCCATCGCCGATGCCGGTGCGGACCGCACCATCTTCCTTTCCGAGACCACCACATTGGGCGGAACACCCGCAGGCCCGCCCGGAGCGACCTTCACGTGGAGCCCCGACAGCCTGCTGAACGATGCCTCGGTGCCCAACCCTGTCGCCACGCCGATGACCACCACGTGGTTCGCGCTTACCGTGGTGGCGCCGAACGGATGCGTGGATACGGACAGCGTGCTCGTCTCCATCGCGCCCACCGTGGTGATCCCGAACGGCTTCACCCCGAACGGCGACGGCCGCAACGACACGTGGCAGATCGACTTCATCGAGCTCTTCCCCGATTGCGTGGTGGAGGTGTACAACCGGTGGGGCGAACAGCTCTTCCGCAGTGCGGGCTACACCAAGCCGTGGGACGGGCGCTACCGCGATGGCCTCGTTCCGGTAGGCACGTACTACTACGTGATCGAGCTGAACGACGAACGTTTCCCCGAGCCGTACACCGGCCCGCTCACCGTCATCCGTTGATCGAAACCCCATGCGCCATCCACTCCTGATCTGTCTGGCTGCGTTGGTGATGAACGCCAGCGGCCAACAACTGCCACAGCTGACGCAGTACCAGTTCAACGATTACGTCTTCAACCCGGCCATCGCGGGGAGCAGGCCCTTCCTCGAACTGCGCAGCGGCCACCGCTACCAGTGGGTGGGCATACAGGATGCACCGCGCACCTTCACCTTCAGCGGCACCGCGCCCGTGGGGCAGAAGATGGGCGTGGGGGGATACCTCTTCACCGACATCGTGGGTCCCACGCGCCGCACCGGCTTCCAGCTCTCCTACGCCTACCACCTGCGGCTCACCGACGACATCAAGCTCTCGCTCTCGCTCTCGGCGGGCCTGCTCCAGTTCCTCATCGACGGCTCCAAGATCCAGTTCCACGATCCCGGCGATCCGGTGATGGACGACCAGCTCCGTGGCGAGCTGCTGCCCGATGCCAAGTTCGGCTTCTACCTCTACGGCGAACGCTTCTGGTTCGGCGCTGCGGTGCCGCAACTGCTGCAGAACAAGGTGTACTTCCTCGATAAGGACCATGGCACCCTCAGCCGCATGGAGGACCACTACTACGCCATGGGCGGCTACCGCTTCCCGCTCGGCGAGGACTGGAAATTGGAGCCTTCCTTCCTGCTGAAGTACACCAGCCCCGTTCCGCCCAAGCTGGACCTGAACGCCACCATCCGCTACAAGGACACGTTCTGGCTGGGCGCTGGCTACCGCACCAACGATGCCTACTGCGCCATGGTGGGCTACTGGCTCAAGAAGACCTTCCAGTTCGGCTACTCCTACGACATCATCACCTCCAACCTGCGCAACTACAGTACCGGAACGCACGAGGTGATGCTCGCCATCACGCTGGGCAGGGAGCCGGTGGGGGCGGGGCAGTAGGCAATGTCATTAAGTTAAGCGGAAGCTTCGTGGACGAGCCCGTTCTCGCCCCGGATCGAAGGACAGGAATGCCGCTCCCATCAAGGAGTTTGTCATTCCGGCCTTGAGCCGGGATCGCGTGAATGACACCGCCCTCTCCGATCCGAACCAATGCCACGTCAGCGGCCCGTTGCGAGGCCGAACCGCCCCTTTCCATCGTTTATCGGGGCAGGGCGATGAAGCACCCTTCGACCATTCGCCGCATATTTGCGGTGAATAATTTCCATATTCGCCGCAAAGCAGCTCCCCGCAGATGGCCCGGTACATCTACCAATACCCTGACTGGACGTATTTCACGTGGCAGGAGGACGCTGTCGGCCCCCTGCTGGGCGGGGTGCGCCACCTACAGGGGCGGATCATGGGGCGGATGAGCGCCTTGGGCTTCGCGTTGCAGGCCGAGGCCGTCTTGGTGACGCTCACCTTGGACGTGGTGCGTTCCTCGGAGATCGAGGGTGAACGGTTGAACTACGAACAGGTCCGCTCATCCATCGCAAGGCGGCTGGGGATGAACGTGGCGGGCATGGTCCCCTCGGACCGCTACACCGAAGGCGTGGTGGAAATGACGCTCGATGCCACACAGAACCACCTGATGCCGCTGACCGAGGACCGCCTGTTCGGCTGGCATGCCGCGCTGTTCCCAACTGGCCGGAGTGGCCTTTACGCGATCGAAGTGGGGCGCTACCGCACCGGCGAGATGCAGGTCGTTTCAGGGGCGATGGGGAAGGAGCGCGTCCACTACGAAGCGCCTGCCGCGCACACCATGAAGGCGGAAATGGACGCGTTCCTCGCATGGTTCAATGGCGACAGCGGCATCGACCCCGTGCTGAAGGCCGTCATCGCCCATTTCTGGTTCATCATCATCCATCCGTTCGACGACGGCAACGGCCGGATCGCGCGCGCGATCACCGACATGCAGCTTGCCCGTTCCGATGGCAGCGCCCAGCGCTTCTACAGCATGTCCAGCCGGATCCTCGTGGAGCGGAAGCGTTATTACGAGGTGTTGCAGCAGGCGCAGCACAGCAGTGGCGATATCACCGAATGGCTGCTTTGGTCCCTGCATTGCCTGAAGAGCGCCCTGCTGACCACCGAAAGCACCTTGCAGGTCATCTTGCGCAAGGCCGAATTTTGGCAGAAGCACAGCGACACCCCCTTGAACGATCGACAGCGTGTGGTGCTGAACAAACTGCTGGACGGCTTCGAGGGCAAACTGCGATCGTCCAAATGGGCGAAGCTGGCGAAATGCTCATCCGATACGGCCTTGCGCGACATCAAGGATCTCGTCGGCAGGGGCATCCTGCGGCAGGAGGGAATGGGCGGGCGCAGCACGAGCTATGTGCTGGCGGGATGGTGAGGGGCTTGCGCTTTGGGCAATAGCAGGGCGGGGGCCTGCGAAGGTTGGGAAGGGGCCGTTCGGTGCGGGTTTAAGCCTGCGCAGGGTCTCCTGAAAGGGACCCTGCGCTTCCTTGGTTGAGCGCGGGGTACTTTCGTGGGAAGATTCAGCAGTATCAGGCGTTCAGGTATTATCATAGCTGAAAGCAAGCGTCATGATGAGACAGGTGACCACGACATGGAAGCCGCAGGGTCCCGCCAAATGCGCGGAGACCCTGCGGAGGTTTAAGGGCAACTTGGCACTCTTCGAGGCGATCGAGCGTGAACAGGTGGCCAAGGATACTTTGATCCTCGCCACTGAACGATCAAGCGAAGGGATACGCTGCGCTCTGCATTCAGGGACCGAGCGCGACCGGGACGATCCGGCCGTTCAGCGCAGCAGGGTCACATGCCCTGCATATTCCTTCCCGTTGTACAGCTTCAGGATGTAGTAGTAAGTGCCATCGGGGATATCCTTGGCGGGGCGCCATGTGTTCCTATAGTTGGAGCTGGCATAGACCTCCTGTCCCCAGCGGTTCAGCACCTGCAACGAGGTGTTCGGATAGTACTGGACCCCCTCGAACACGAGGGCATCATTGTACCCGTCATCATTGGGCGTAAACACGTTGGGCAGGATGATCTCCTCGGGCAGCACGAGTTGCGAATAAGTGTACGTGTGCGTGCAACCCTCCGAAGTGGTCACAGTGAGCGTGATGGGGTGAATGCCGGGCGTGTCGAAGGTGGTCGTGAACGTGGTAGCGCTTCCCCCGCCCAGTGTACCGGCATCCCAGGACCACGAAACGATCGTGGCGCCATTGCCATCGGAGCGATCGGTATAGCTCACCGTGGCACCGGGGAACACTTCGCCATGAGGATCGCCCGAGAAGAATGCCGTGGGAGCGCTCGCGATCAACACGTTCACAGGTGCCGAGGTGGCGGAGCAACCCCATTCATTCGTCACGGCTACCGAGTAAGTGCCTGTACCTGCGCTGATGGAAGGACCTGTGCCGCCATCGCTCCACGCATAGTCATCGTAGGGCTCGGTGGTGGATAGCACGGTCGGCTCTCCACCACAATTGAAGAGCACACCGGCGATCACGGGTACGGGTGGGGCGGCCTCGTGCACCACGAAGCTCTCGGAAAGCAACCCGCAGGTCATCGGACCCGCTGCTACGGTGTATGTACCAGGGGGCACCGTGATGGAAGGTCCGGTGCGCCCGTTGGACCATTCGTAAAAGGGATAGTCACCGGATGCCGTGAGCTGCACCGACCCACCCCGGCAGACCACGCTATCACCCGAGATCACTGGTGGTATGGTGGGCACCTCGGCCACATGCAGCACCACGGACACCGTGGAGGTGAGGGCGGGGGTGCCATCGTCCGTCGCCGTGTACGTGATCACGTAGAGGCCGGTGTCCGAGACCGTGGGTGTGAACTGCAGCTGTAGGTTGGTGGTGTTGCCCGGGCCGTTGCTCACCACCGTAACAGGGGCGGTCAACGGTGGGAAGATCACATAGTTGGCGGTGGTGCTCTGCCCTTGTTCGGGAGAGAGGAAGTCGACGTTCAGGCTTACGGGGTCGCCCACACACAGCCTCACCGTATCGCATAGCGAGTTGCCACTGGCCACGGGTGCGATGTTCGAGGAGGTGACCGCCGTGGAGAACACGAAATTCTTGTAGCTCAACCAGCCCACCTCGTCAGGATAGCCGAACGGACCATCGTAAGCCGTGCCGGGCATATTGAAGCGCCCGAATTGGACGAAATCCACCGCATTGCCGCGGTTGGCGCCCACGGTGGCAGGCGTGCCACAGAAGCCCGGTTCCGATCCATCGAAATCATTGCAAGAGTAGGAGCCGGCGGCATTGCTGCATGTGGTCCCACCCGGCAGCTCCGTACACGAAGCGGAGCCCGTGGTCCACTCCATCTCCTTGTAGCAGAACGACACCGTGCTTCCGATGCCCACATCGGTATTCGTGCCGTCGCTGATGATCAGCTGGAAGGTGTTCAGCTTATCCGTTTTTTCGGAAAAGTAGCCCACCCCGATCCAGTTCACGTACAACGCGTTCGGGGTCATCTTGTACTTCACCGTGCCCGCGCCACGAGTATCCACATCTGCCCAGAAAGGGGCCACCATGCGGAAGGAGGGCGTGGGAAACCCGGAGGCCGAGTAGGTGGGATGCGGCAGCAGGAAGGACACATTGCCGTTGTTGTTCACATAACACGTGGTGTACAGGTCTCCGTACAGGTCGAAGGTGAAAGGCAGGGTTATCTGGGCCGAACTATTATCGTCATTGGGCTCCATGGCCAGTGCGTAGGTGGAGTCCGGCTCGACCCAGCAGTTGCAGTCCCCGCTGGACCGGTCTCGTCCGGAAGCCGGTTGCACCCTTGGCGGCGGAAGTGTGGGATACAAGAGGTTGAATTCCGTAGGCAGGGTTCCTGTAGCCTTCATCCAGCCATACTGTTCCACCGCAATGTCCACGGCCTGACCTCGGGTAACGGATGCGAAGAGAAGGGCGACCAGAGGGACCAGTGCATACCTCATGACGAGATATCGACGTGTGTTGAAAGTCGTTGAGAGTGGCGCAAGGTACGCCCTCCTTCCTGTCCTGGGCAGCATCTGATCCCGTGCCCGACCAGGGGGGATGCAGGGCATGCATGACCGCACTCCGCCCTACCTTACTTTTGATTCGCATGCACTGCGGCCGCATCTATCCTTCCCTCGCGCTTACCGCGCTTTCCCTGCTCCTCGCATCAGCCAGCTGCAACCGCGATGATGATCGCCCCACGGCGAACCCTACGATCGAGTTCGTGACGGAACCTGGGTTCACCTACCTGAGCGACACCCTGCCACCGGGCGATACGCTCCTTGTGGGCGTGCGCATCAGGCGGGGCGGCGACCGGCTCAACACTAAGCCTGCGCAGGGTCTCCTGAAAGGGACCCTGCGCTTCCTTGGTTGAGCGCGGGGTACTTTCGTGGGAGGATCCAGCAGTATCAGGCGTTCAGGTATCATAGCTGAAAGCAAGTGTCATGATGAGACAGGTGACCACGACATGGAAGCCGCAGGGTCCCGCCAAATGCGCGGAGACCCTGCGGAGGTTTAGTATCAGATGGTACCAATGAGGTGAAGAGCAGTAGCAGTTGGCAGGGACAGGCGGCCTTGCCCCTGCCAACTGCTACTGCTCAACTGCCCCTGCCTTACCTCACTCCTTGATCGTGATGCGGAGAAGCACGTCTTCCTTCTGCTTCTTGTAGGCTTCCATCAGCAGTTCGCCGGAACCCGTCCGCACCAGCCGGTCCATCGCCAGTTGGTAGAGCTTGATGCCCTTGATCTCCTCGGTGTTCAGCACGGCGTGGCGGGTATGCTCGCCGGTCCCATCGGCCAGGCGGTCCGCCAGCACCAGGCGATCCCCTTTGTTGCTGTGGACACCGTCGCTGTCCAGCTCAACACCCGAGGATGTCCCGAAGTGCAGGAAGTGGCTGGCGCCGTTGCCATGCATGAACTGGTAGCTGTGCCCGATGGGTGCCCGCGAGCTCATCCGCTTGGGCAGGCGGCGCATCCATTCCTGCGCACCGTTCGGGTCAACGCTGCAGATCACCAGGTCATCGGCATGCCACACGGTGTAGCACTGCGTGGAGCCCCGGGAATCGGTGTAGCACTGTATCGTGGTGTACCGTTTCTCCCCCACCAGCAGCATGCTGCCATCATCATCGGTGATCACGCGGCTCAAGACCATGTTCGTCAGCCCCAGGTCCTCGCCCTTGTCCTCTTCCTTCTGGTTCTTCTTCACCTCACGCTTGGACGCGTACTGGTTGATTATCGCCATGGGGATCTCGTGGAAGGTGAGGGCCGAAAGCTCGTCGCTGTCGTTGAAGGAGCAGGTGAAGAACCCATCGGCGCCGACCTGTTCCTTGTTCTTCCGGTAGAACCCGCCGGCGCGCAGTACGCCATCGCTGTTCTCGAACAGCACAAGGGACAACAGCCTGCGATCGGCGAGGTCCAGCGGGCTGATCTCCCACCCCGCACCGCGGTCCGTGCAACGCAGGAACTCATACTTCCAGTCCGCGGCATCGCGCTTCTTGGCCTTCTCCTCTGTGCCTTTGTACACGCTGGCGATGATGCAGATGTCGCCCTTGCTGTCCACCGTAAGGTCCTCGGTGCTCATGTCCGAAGCGGGATAAGGCATCTTGATGTCCGCTTTCCACTCCTCTGCCAGCTGCCGGTCGAACACGGCCACGCTGACCCGGTAGTCCACGGCCGCCTCCTTCTTGTCGCGTACCGGTGCGTACTGGATCACCAGGTGTTCATCATCGGCGGTCATGATGAAGTCGAATTTGTCGGTGACATGGAAACGGTAGAAGCCCGATGCCGTCATGGTGCCACGCACTTTGCCATTGACGGCCAGCAACCGCACGCCGGGGCCCATGAACGCGCCTTGCTCCGTGTCGATCTCCCGGTAGAAGAGCTGCTCGCGCTCTGCTTTCTTGTCCCACAGCGAATAGAAGATCAACAGGCGATCCCCGAAGAAGCCCGTGTATTCGATGACCAGGTCCTCCGGCATGTCCTGGTATTGCTTCATGGATGTCTGCGTGAGGCCGTTCGCGCTCAGCTTCTGCACATGCCAGCGCTTCCCGTCGATCTTCAGGCAGATCACGGCATCTTTGGTGGCGAAGTACCTCTTGCTCCCATCGATCACCGGATAGGGCTTGCCCATCTCCACCTCGTACTCACTGGAGAACTGGACCTGCTGTGCAAGGCCCGGGTTGCTATGGGTCAGGAATATGCCGACCAGTGTGGCAAGTATCGCAGCGCGCATTTTGTTCGTTAGGGGGGGTGCAATGTAGCGCGATGGCCGTGTTCGCTCTTTTCCCTTACCGGAGCAGTTGGCAGGAGGCAAGAACAGAAGGCATTGTTCTTGCCAAACTGCCCGTCCGGCAGGCGGGCTGCCCCTGCCTTTCACCCCCACAGGCAACACAACGCCCCCGTTCTTCGTCCGCAATGTGACCAAGGCACGCCTTCACGTCCATATTGGTCGATGAAAAGTGCATGGCCGTCGATAGTTGCCCGCGAACCCGCGTCGGAATTGGCCTTGGCCGGGCGATCGCTGCTAAATTGCACGTCCCTTTCAGCGGGGCGCATCCTTTCCCAGCCGTGATCCGATCCCTCCTACGTTACGCGGCCTTCGTGTCGGGCATGCGCCCGATCCTCCTCGCGGCCCTTTTCCTGCCCACTTGGTCGTTCGCTGTTCCGTCCGATGTTTCCATGCGAAGCCCGGCGTGGCACACGGCCGAGGATGCCGGTGCGGGTACCAATGGCACGCTCACCCTCTGCACCACGAGCGGCACCGCCGACCTGTTCGCGGCCTTGGGCGGCGATCCCGAACCCGGTGGCTCATGGACCGGTCCCGATGGGCATGCCTGCGATGCCACCTTCGACCCATCGGTGGATCCGCCGGGCGTATACACCTACACCGTTGCCTGCGCCCCGCAGCCTTGCACGCCCCCTTCGGCCACGGTGACCGTTACGGTACACACGCCGCCCCATGCGGGCACCAATGCCACGGCCACGGTGTGCAGCAACGCCGCCGCCTTCGACCTCTTCACCCGCCTGGGTGGCAGCCCCGATGCCGGTGGCGCATGGACCGGTCCCGGTGCCACGCCGGTATCCAACACCTTCACGCCGGGCACGTCCACGCCGGGCGTGTACACCTATACCGTGCTGGGTCTGCTGCCCTGCGCCGATGCCACGGCCACCGTCACGGTAACGGTGGTGGCCGCCCCCAATGCGGGTTCGGGATCCAGCTTCACGGTGTGCAGCAACGCGCCCTCCTTCGCCCTCATCAGCCGCCTCGGTGGCACGCCGCAACCGGGTGGCTCATGGACGGGGCCGGGTGGCCTGCATGGGCCCACCTTCGTGCCCGGCACCGACGATCCCGGCACCTACACCTATACGGTCACGGGCGCCACGCCCTGTGCAGCGGCCACGGCTTCGCTCGTGATCGGTGTGCAGGCCGCCCCCAACGCCGGGGCTAACGCGAGCACCACCGTGTGCAGCACCGATGCCAGCTTCAGCCTGTTCGGCCTGCTTGGCGGAACACCCGATGGCGGTGGCAGCTGGACCGCGCCGGGAGGTGGCCCCTTTTCGGGCACCTTCGTTCCCGGAACGAGCACTGCGGGCACGTACACCTACACGGTGACGGGCGTATCGCCCTGTGCCGATGCCACGGCCACGGTGACCGTGGCGGTGAACACCGCGCCGAACGCAGGCACCAACGCCACCGTGACACGCTGTTCCAACGCGCCGCCGTTCAACCTCTTCGCGCTGTTGGGTGGAACACCATCCCCCGGTGGTACTTGGATGGGACCCACTGGCGTGAGCAATGGCACCTTCACGCCGGGAACGAGCCAGCCCGGGCCGCACACCTATACCGTGGCCGGTGTGGCACCCTGTGCCAATGCCACGGCGGTGGTGACGGTCAACATCGTGGCGGCCCCCAATGCGGGCACCAACGGATCCATCACGGTGTGCGCTTCGGATGCGCCGTTCCAGCTCTTCGGTCTTTTGGGGGGCAACCCCGATGCGGGCGGCACGTGGACCGCTCCCGGTGGCGGCACCAGCGATGGCACCTTCACGCCGGGCACATCGGCTACCGGTGCCTATACCTACACGGCCGCGGGCAATGCCCCATGCGCCAATGCCACCGCCACGGTGACGGTATCGGTGGTGCAGCCGCCCAACCCCGGCATAAGCGGCGCGCTCACGGTGTGCAGCAATGGCCCCACGGTGAACTTGTTCAGTTCGCTCACCGGATCCCCGGCCGTTGGTGGCACGTGGCGGCGGCCCGACAACACGCCGCATACCGGCACGTTGAACCCGGCCACCGATCCCGCAGGCACCTATACCTACACGGTCGTAGGCACCACGCCCTGCACAGCGCGATCGAGCACCGTACAGGTGACCAAGGTGCAGGCACCTGACGCGGGGAACGACGGCTCCATCACGGTGTGCAGCACGCAGGCCGCCTTCCAGCTCTTCACCGTGCTGGGGGGCACGCCCAGCGGCAGCGGCACGTGGCGCACGCCTACGAACGGAGCCTTCTCCGGCACCTTCACGCCGGGTACTACTCCGGCGGGCATCTACAAATACGTGGTGGTGGGCACCGCGCCCTGCGCCAACGATACCAGCTTCGTTACCGTGGTGGTGAACACCGCGCCGAACGCGGGCACGAACGCCTCCTCCACGGTGTGCAGCAGCCAAGCCTCGTTCAACCTGATCAGCCGCCTGGGCGGATCACCCAACGCGGGTGGCACGTGGACCGGCCCGAACAATCTGCCCTTCCCAAGTGGTGTGTATGTGCCGGGCACTTCGCAGCCGGGCGCATACACCTACACGGTGGTGGGCCTTTCACCCTGTCTTGATGCCAGCGCCGTGGTGGCGATCACCGGGCACCGCCAGCCCGTGGCCGGGACCAATGCCGTGCTCTCGCTGTGCAGCACCGATGCCCCCGTGGACCTCTTCGCTTCATTGGGCGGTACGCCGGACCCCGGTGGCGTGTGGACCGGCCCCGGTGGGGTGCCCAACAGCGGGGTGTTCTTCCCCGGTACCAGTGCGCCCGGCGTATACACCTACGCGCTCACCGGCACGGCGCCATGCACCAACGCCACGGCCACGGTGGCGATCACCGTGGTGCAGGCACCCAACGCGGGCGTGGATGCCGTGGTATCGGTATGTGCCGATGGCGGAGATGTGGACCTCTTCGATGCCCTCGGCGGCACGCCGGACAATGGTGGCACATGGACGGATGTCGGCGTCACCGGCCACCTCAACGGGCGGCTGTTCTCCCCGGCGGGAATGGCCCCCGGCAACTACGACTTCATCTACACCGTGACCGGCAACGGCCAGTGCGGCGATGACCACGCCACGGTGCGTGTGACCATTGTGGCGGCGCTGAACGCAGGCACGAACGGCAACCTCACCGTGTGCGGCTCCAACACGCTGGTGGACCTGTTCACGGGGCTTGGTGGCACGCCCCAGCCGGGCGGCGATTGGACGGACCTTTCCGGCACCAATGCGCTCACCGGCCAGTTCTTCAATTCCACGGCGGTGCCCGGCGGCACGTACAGTTTCCGGTACGAGTTGAGCGGTTCCGCATCATGCGCCCCGGCGCAGGCCATGGTGAGCGTGACGGTGATCGCACCCCGCAGGCCGGGGAACAATGCCAGCACCACGGTGTGCAGCAACAGCGGGCAGTTCGACCTCTTCCCACTGCTTACCGGCAACCCGCAACCCGGTGGCTCGTGGAGCGGCGGCATAGAGCGGTACGACCCGGTCACGATGAACCCCGGCACCTTCACCTACACGCTCACCGGCACGGCCCCATGCCCCAATGCGAGCGCCACGGTGACGGTGGCGGAAGTGGCGGAACCGAACGCAGGGGAGAGCGCGATCACCACGGTATGCAGCACCGATGGGCAGTTCAATATGACGTTGCGCTTGGGAGGCAGCCCGCAGCCCGGTTCATGGACCTTCGGGGGCGAGGCGCACAACAACATCTTCCAACCGGGGGTGGATGTACCGGGCGTGTACGTGTATACCGTGGCGGGGACAGCGCCGTGCGGTGTGGCGATCGCCACGCTTACGGTGAACGTGAACACCGCGCCGGATGCCGGTGGCAACGGTGAATACACGGTGTGCAGCAACGGCCCATCCTTCCCGTTGTTCGATCAGCTCACCGGTTCGCCCATGACCGGCGGCTCGTGGACACGCCCCCCCGGTCCCGGTCCCGGCCATCACAACGGCTTCTATCAACCCCAGATGGACGATCCGGGGGCATATACCTACACGGTCACCGGTGATGCTCCATGCCCTTCGGACATCGCGATCGTGACCGTGACGGAGAACCGCATGCCCAAGGCGGGCAACGGCGGCGGCATCACGCTTTGTTCGGGCAGCCCCAGCGTGAACCTGTTCAGTGTGCTTACGGGCAACCCCGACGCCAACGGCACGTGGACCGGCCCATTGCCCAGCACGGCGGGCTTCAACGGATCGTTCATCCCCGGCACCACGGCCGTGGGCACCTACAGGTACACGGTGGCGGGCATACCGCCCTGCGCGAACGCCACGGCGGACGTGACCGTGGGTGTGGCGCTGCCCCCGAACGCGGGCACGGGCCGCACCATCACCATCTGCAACAACTCCACGCCCTTCGCCATGGTGGACAGCCTTGGCGGCACCCCCGCGCTCAACGGCACGTGGCGCGGCCCGGCCCCGGCCAACCCGGTGTTCAATGGCTTCTTCATCCCCGGCACCACCGCGCCGGGCACGTACACCTACACCGTGGCGGGCACCGCGCCCTGCGCGAACGCCACGGCCACGCTTACGGTGAACGTGAACCCGCGCGCCAATGCGGGCGATGATGCCAACCTGCCGCTGTGCAGCAGCGATGGCTCGCGCGACATGTTCCTGACGTTGGGCGCGAACGCGCAGCTGGGCGGCACTTGGCGGCGGCAGTCCACCGGGGCGGCGCACAGCGGCACCTTCCAACCGGGGGTGGATGCGCCGGGCGTGTTCGTGTACACGGTGCAGGGGCCCATCGGTTGCGGGCCTGATTCGGCGTTCGTGGCCGTTACCGTGAGCCAGCGCCCCAATGCGGGCTTCAACGGGCAGACCATCGTGTGTAGCAGCGACCTGCCGTTCCAGCTCGTGACCATCCTGAACGGGTCGCCGCAGCTGAACGGCACCTGGCAGGACCCATTGATGGAGACGCACACGGGCATCCATATCCCGGGCCAGAGCAGGCCGGGGGTGTACACCTATACCGTGCCGGGCACCGCGCCGTGCCCGCAGGCTCAAGCCCAAGTGAACGTGATCGAGAACCGCAGGCCAAGGGCCGGACAGAACGGTGTGCGCACGGTGTGCAGCAGCGATGCCGCGTTCCCGCTGATCTCGGTGCTCACAGGAACACCCGATGCCGGCGGCACGTGGACCGATCCGTTGGGCGCGATCGTGGGCAGCGATTTCACGCCGGGGATCTCGATGCCGGGCGCATACAAGTACCGCATCCAAGGACTTCCCCCGTGTGCTTCGGATTCGGCCACGGCCACCATCGTGGTACACCAAGCGGTGGATCCGGGCATCAGTACAGCGGTGCAGATCTGCTCGTCGAGCAACCCCGTGCCCTTGCGCGACCTGCTCGGTGGAACGCCCAGCACCAGCGGCACGTGGACCTTCAACGGTGAAGACCATTCGCAGTTCTTCGATCCCGCCACGGATGCGAGCGGCCCGTACATCCACCACGTGGTGGGGCAGTCGCCCTGTGACAACCGCACCGCTCAGGTGCAGATCACCTTGGTGCCAAGGCCGAACGCCGGCACGAACGGCAACATGGCCGCCTGCGTGGGCGATGCGGCCATCCAACTGTTCAACGGGCTGGGCGGCACGCCGCAGGGGGGCGGCACGTGGAGGGATGACGACCTTACCGGCCGCCTGAGCGGTGGGCAGTTGAACGCCAGCACAATGGTTCCGGGAA
>JAHBUM010000330.1 GCA_019638075.1 Flavobacteriales bacterium
GCGGCCCCCTAGCCTCTTCAGATTCTTTCCTCTTCCACCTTGATCCTTCTTCAGTGCGAATGGTTGTTTACTGAAGAAGCGGTTTCGGCGTGGTCATTACTGAGACGGCGAAGGTGTATCGACCCTCATCCCTGCCTACCAGCGCAGATCCCCTGCTGCTCCGGCGTACCTTCGCGGCCGATCCGACAACACATGGAGAACAGCTTCGACCTGATCGAAGACGCCATAGCCGACATCCGTGCCGGGAAGGTGGTGATCGTGGTGGATGACGAGGACCGCGAGAACGAAGGCGACTTCGTGACCGCCGCGCGCAACGCCACCCCTGAGGTGATCAACTTCATGGCAAGGCATGGGCGCGGCCTGATCTGCGCCCCGCTCACGGAAGCGCGCTGCGACGAACTGGGCCTTTCCCTGATGGTGACGGACAACACCGCGCTGCACGAAACCCCGTTCACCGTGAGCGTGGACGTGAAGGGCCGTGGCACCACCACCGGCATCAGCGCATCGGATCGCTCGCAGACCATGCTTGCGTTGATCGACCCGGCGACCAAGGCTGAAGACCTCGCCCGGCCCGGCCACATCTTCCCCTTGAAAGCACGGAACGGCGGTGTGTTGCGGCGCACCGGCCACACCGAGGCCGCCGTGGACCTTGCCCAGCTCGCCGGTCTCGAGCCCGCTGGACTCATCGTGGAGATCCTCAACGACGACGGCAGCATGGCGCGCCTGCCCCAATTGCGCGAGATCGCCGAACAGTTCGGCCTCCGGCTGATCAGCATCGAAGACCTCGTGGCCTACCGCATGCGGACCGAGCGCCTCGTGGAACGTCAGGTGGAAGTGCAGCTTCCCACGGCGTACGGCGATTTCAGGCTGATCGCCTTCAAGCAGACCACCACCGGCGAGGAGCACCTCGCCCTCGTGAAAGGCACGTGGACGAAGGACCAGCCCGTGCTCGTGCGCGTGCATTCGTCCTGCGTCACCGGCGACATCTTCGGCAGTTGCCGTTGCGACTGCGGCCCACAACTGCACCGGGCCATGGAACTGGTGGAACGCGAAGGCAGCGGGGTGATCCTGTACATGCAGCAGGAAGGGCGCGGCATCGGCCTGTTGAACAAACTGAAAGCGTACAAGCTACAGGAGCAAGGCGCCGACACCGTGGAAGCGAACCTGATGCTCGGCTTCGACATGGATGCGCGCGACTACGGCGTGGGTGCCCAGATCCTGCACGACCTTGGTGTGCGCAAGATGCGGCTGCTCACGAACAACCCGCGGAAGCGCACAGGGCTTGTGGGCTACGGACTGGAGATCACGGAGAACCTCCCCATCGAGATCCAAGCGAACAAGCACAACCGCCACTACCTGCTTACCAAGAAGCGCAAGCTGGGGCACCACCTGGGATTGGACGAGGGCTGATGCGCAGCACCCGTGCGCCGTTCCAAGGCCACTGAGCCCGGCCGGACATCACGCCCCCCTTTCACTCGAACACACGATCCTTGGACGTGCGCCGGAAGTTGTTGAGCAACTTCTGCCACAGTTCGCCCAGCGTGGAGAACTCCTCGCGATAGGCCACGCCCACCCCTTGGGTGGTGGGGGCCTGGTCGGAGCGGTTCAGGTTGCGGTCGTTGCTCACGCTGAAGGCCTTCGCCCGCAACCTTCCTTCGGGGGTGAGGAGGTATTCCAGCTGGAAATCACCGATCAGGTTGTTGTTGGAAGTGCTCTGGGCGCCATAGCTCACACCCACGTTGGTGCTCAGGAGCAACCGCTCATTGAACAGTTGTGTGGACATGGCCACCTCCATCTCATCTTGCGTGATGTTGTTGCCCGGTCGGTAGTTCACGCCCAGATCGAAATCATCGCTCAGCTTCGAGAGCCAGTTGCTCACCTGGTTGCTCAACAGTTCGCTGCCAGTGGTGCCCATCACGTTGCCCCCCGCGCCCGGCGCGCCGTTGCTGGCAAGGCCCTGCGGCTGCACGAACCGGTTCAGCACGATGAGCGCGAAGACCTGCCGGTTGCGCTCCTGTTCGGTGCTCATCACACTGTTCACCTGTGTGCGGATGTTGTCGTCCACCGTGGGCATGCGCACATCGAAGCCGATCTCGGGGTTCATCAGCTTGTCGCGCAGCTGCATCACCACATCCACCGGCACGCGCTTCTTGTAGGCATCGTTCTTCTCGAACATGATGTCGTAGAGCGGGGCGCGCACGCGGTACTGGGCCTGCAGGTCGAGCTGCGCGTCCAGCGGATCGCCGTACCATGTGATGCGGCCGCCGGGCACCACCTCGAACTTCTTGTTCACCACGTTGCGCAGGGTGAAGAGGTAGTCGCCCTCGGTGACCTCCACCTGGCCGCGCATGCGGAATTCACCGGTCTGGCTCACGGTCATCTCGATGTCGCCGCGCCCCCGACCTGCCATGATGTCGCCGATGGTGGGGTCGAAGATCAGCTCGAAGCGGGCATCGGGTGTCACCCGCGTCTTCAGGTCCAGCGAGATGCCCGAGAGGTCCACTTCGGG
>JAHBUM010000331.1 GCA_019638075.1 Flavobacteriales bacterium
ACTGGCGGCCTGCCGGTCAGCAGAGGTAGTTCTCCGGAGGCTTACGCAAGGTTGGGGGCGCTTGCACTGATAGGGCGCAGGCCCTGCATGCTGCTCTTATCCGGCCTTTGTATGGGAGCGCTTACCTCGGCGCGATCCGCTCCGACCACTCCGCCGGGGTGTGCGCATCCCTCACGTCGTACTCGCCGATGCGGGTGCGCCGCAGGGCCGAAAGATGCGCGCCACACCCCAGTGCCTGCCCGATGTCGTGCGCCAGCGAGCGGATGTAGGTGCCTTTGCTCACATGCACCTCGAAATCCACCTCATTGCCACGGATCGCCGTCACGTCCAATGAGGTCACCACCACCATCACCGGCTTCATCTCCACCAGGTGCGCGCGTTCGCTGTCGCGTGCAAGGAAATAGGCGCGCTCACCCTCGAACCGCTTGGCGCTATAGTTCGGCGGACGTTGCTCGATCGTGCCCACGAAACGCGCGAAGGCCTCGCGGATCGTCGCTTCATCCAAGTGTTCCCACGGACCGCCGGGCACGGGTGCGGTCTCCAGATCGTAGCTCGGTGTGGTGCTGCCGAGCGTGATGGTGCCCGTGTAGGTCTTCTCCGCCCCGGTGATGAACGGCAGCTTCTTGGTGAACGGCCCGTAAGCAAGGATCAGCAGGCCGCTCGCGAGCGGATCCAATGTTCCGGCATGCCCCACCTTGATCTTCCTGCCCGCTGCGATGCGCATCGCCCCGCGCAACTTGCCCACCACGTCGAAGCTCGTCCACGTGAGCGGTTTGTCCACGAGAACGAGGCCGCCGGTGTCGGGGGTGAAGTGGAAGTCGCTCAACGGATCAATACATCTGCATCGACACACCCGCCAAGTGCAGCGCGATGATCACACCGCCCACCACGATGCGGTACCAGCCGAACGCCTTGAAGCCGCTTTTCGTCAGGTACGTGATGAAGGAGCGGATGGCGATGATGGCCACCACGAAGGCCACCACGTTGCCGATGGCGAAGAGTTGCAGATGCTCATTGGTGAAAGCGCCGCCATCCTTCACGTAGTCGTAGATGCTCTTCACCGTGGCGGCGAACATCGTGGGCACCGCGAGGAAGAAGCTGAACTCCGCCGCGTTCTTCCGCGTGAAGCCCTGCGCCATGCCGCCGATGATGGTGGCCGCCGAACGCGATACACCCGGCACCATGGCGAGGCATTGCCATACGCCGATGGTGGCGGCCTGCTTGTACGACATCGGTTGCTGCTCCTGCTGGTCGCCGCCGGGGGCGAGCCGGTCGATGAAGAGGAACACGATGCCGCCGAGGAAGAGCATCACTCCCACCACCACCACGTTCTCCAACAGCATATCGATGTAGTCCTTGAAGAAGAGGCCCGCGATCACGGCGGGAATGAAACCGGCGAGCAGCTTCAGGTAGAAATCGAAGCTCTGGAAGAATCGCTTCCAATACAGCACCACCACGCTGAGGATGGTGCCGAACTGGATGGCGACGGTGAAGAGCTTCACGAACTCGTCCTGCTGGATCCCCATGATGGTGGACCCGATGATCATGTGCCCCGTACTTGAAACGGGGAGGAATTCGGTGATCCCCTCGATGATCGCGAGGATGATCGCTTGGATGATCGTCATTTGCCCGCCTCGTTCTCCCCGGTCTTCTTCAGGATGGCATACGCCACGAACGCATAGCCCGCCAATACCACGATGGGTGCCACAGTGATGCGGCGCTTGCTGAACAGCTCGGTGGCATCGAACGCGTTGGGGTCGCCATTGCCGCCGCCGCTCATCAGCATGTAGCCCACCGCCACGATCGCAAGGCCGATCAGCAGCAGCTTGTAGTTCGTCGCCGTGAACGGCATATCGTTGTTCAGTTCGGGCTTGGCCATGATCCTATGGATATGTTCTGTTCTATCAGCTTTCCACTTCGCTCTTCTCCGTCCGCACTTGGCACCTCTCCACCCTTTCACTTCTCCACCTCCCTCAACTCCAATGCAGGTCCTCGGAATTCATGCGAAGGTAGCGGCCTACCGCGAACCAGGTGGAGAGCAGCGAGATCAGCAGGCCCAGCGCCAGCACCCCGGCGAAGAGCAGGGCCAGCGTGGGCATGTCCGTGAAGGCCAGCAGGTCGGGCATGTAGTGGTTGGTGAGTTGCAACAGCCCCACCAGCAGTCCGATGGCAAGCACTCCGCCCACGATACCCTGCCATAGGCTTTGTCCGAGGAAGGGTTTCTTGATGAACCATTGCGTGGCGCCCACCAAGTGCATCGTGCGGATCAGGAAGCGCTTACTGTAGATGGCCAGCCGGATCGTATTGTTGATGAGCGCGATGGCGATGATCAGCAGCAGCACTGCGAAGCCCAGAACCAGCAGGCCCAACCGGCTCACGTTGGCGTCGATGTTCTCCACCACGGCGGCGTTGTACGAGGCCTCCTGCACGCGCTGGTCCTTCTTCAGTTGCTCCACGATCCACTTCAGGCTGTCGGCTTGGGCGTAGTCGGCGTT
>JAHBUM010000332.1 GCA_019638075.1 Flavobacteriales bacterium
CCAGCCGGACATCCTCATCTGCCGCACTGAGCGGCCGATGGGCAAGGACGAGGCGGAGAAGATCGCCCTGTTCTGCAACGTGGACGCCAACGCGGTGATCGAGAGCCGCGATGCGGACACGATCTACGATGTGCCGCTGATGATGCAGGCCGAAGGGCTGGACCAGGTGGTGCTGCAGAAGCTCGGCATCGCCAGCTACCCCGACGTGGACCTCACCGCCTGGCAGGATTTCCTGCGCCGGTACAAGCACCCGACCAGCGAGGTACACATCGGCCTGGTGGGCAAATACGTGGAGCTGAAGGATGCCTACAAGAGCATCAAGGAAGCGCTTGAACACGCAGGCGCCGAGAATGAGAGCAAGGTCCACATCAAGTGGGTGCATAGCGAGAAGCTGACGCCGAAGAACGTGGCGAAGCACCTCGGCGGCCTCAGCGGCATTTTGGTGGCACCGGGCTTCGGTCACCGCGGCATCGAAGGCAAGATCGAGGCGATCAAGTACGCGCGGGAGAACAAGATCCCCTTCCTGGGCATCTGCCTGGGCATGCAGTGCGCCGTGATCGAGTACGGCCGCAACGTGCTGGGCTACGCCGATGCCAACAGCACCGAGATGAACGCCGACACCAAGCACCCGGTGATCGCCATGATGGAGGAGCAGAAGACCATCGCGGACAAGGGCGGCACCATGCGGCTGGGGGCTTACGCCTGCAAGCTCACCGAAGGCAGCACCGCGTACAAGGTCTATGGCCGCAAGGACATCACCGAGCGGCACCGGCACCGCTACGAGTTCAACAACGAGTACCTGGAAGCCTACAAAAAGGCCGGCATGATCCCCACCGGAACGAACCCCCAGACCAAGTTGGTGGAGATCGTGGAAGTGAAGGACCACCCGTGGTTCGTGGGCGTGCAGTTCCACCCCGAATACCGCAGCACGGTGATGAAACCGCACACGCTGTTCGTGCATTTCGTACGGGCGGCGATGAAGCAAGGGGCAACGCCGGTGAAACAGGAGGCGGAAGCGGAGCGGGCGTAGAGGGCAGTTATCAGTTCGCAGTTGTCCGTTGTCAGGCTGCTTGGCGGGAGCTACAGGACGTGGGCCTTCCGCACCGCAGGCATTAGACCTCTTTCATATTTCGTCCGCCGTCGGCGGACACTCATTCTTTTGAACCACAGATGACGCAGATTTCACAGATAATCCCATCTGTGAAATCTGCGTCATCTGTGGTTTCCCCCGAATTACGAAAGAGGTCTATTTTCTGACAACTGACAACGGAGAACGGACAACTGACCATCCAGCTATCTTTGCCGCCCTTCCGCCGAACACCTTGAAATACCGGCGGTTCCCGAATGGATAGGAATTCGATCATCGGCTTCGTCCTTATCGCCGCCATCTTGGGCGCGTACACCTGGTACACCATGCCCAGCCCTGAGGAGCAGGCCCGCATGCAGCAGGTACAGGACAGCCTTGCCAATGTGGAGATCGAGCGGCAGGCGCGCGAGGCCGAGCTGGCATTGAAGGCCAAGGAGAACGGCACTACGGGTAACACCGCCACCCTATCCCCCGCTGGCGATGGCAGCATCGTCGTGGTGAACGGTGATACGCTGGATGCCGACAGCGTACGCCTGGCCCGGCAGGCCCAGCGGTTCGGCATCTTCCACCCGGCTTCCACGGGCAGCGCGCAGGAAGTGGTGATCGAGAACGAGCGCCTACAGGTGGCCATCAACACCCATGGTGCCAAACCCTCGGTGATCCGCCTGAAGGAGTACCAGACCAATCGCAAAACACCGCTCTACCTCGCCGACCCCGACAGCGGCAACTACGAGTTCCGCTTCTTCCTCGGCAATCTGGACATCAGCACCAACGACCTCTTCTTCACCGCCGAGAAGCGCGGGACCGACGGGGTTGTGCTGACCGCCGCCACGGCCGATCCGGCGAAACTCCTGCGCATCACCTACCAGTTGGACAGCACCAGCTACTTCATGGACACCCGGACCGAACTGGTGGGCTTGGAGAACGAGGTGGATGCCCGCAACGCCGTGTTCAACTGGACGCTCACCGGCTTCAGCAACGAGAAGTACCGCGACGGCGAACTGCGCAAGGGCAGCGTGTACTACAAGTACTTCAACAGCGACCGCGACTACCTGAAAGAAACGGGGGACGACAGCAAGAAGCTGGAAGGGAAGACGAACTGGATCGCCTTCAAGCAGGACTTCTTCACCGTGGCCATGGTCAACCCTGATGGCTTTGCCAGCAGCGGCTCGGAGATCGCCATCGCCACCTTGCCGGACGACAGTGCGCACACCAAGCGGTACGAAGCCAAGCTCTTCTTCCAACAAGCGCCTTCGGACCACAGCACCCTGGCCATGCAGATGTACCTGGGGCCCAACCAGTACAACACCCTGCGCCAAACGGGCATCCCCGAGTTCAGCCGCATCATCGACCTGGGCTGGGGCATATTCGGCTGGATGAACCGGTTCCTGG
>JAHBUM010000333.1 GCA_019638075.1 Flavobacteriales bacterium
CAGCTCATGGAAGGAACAGGAGGGTCGGTCTTTTTGACTTCGCCTGATCTGGACCTCAGCCAATTGAGCGGATGGTCACATTGGGGTCAGTCCGGTGGCAACAACATCGGGAACAAGGCTGTTCTGGAATTCGATTTCGTTCCGGAGAACGATATGGTCAGCTTCCGGTATGTGTTCAGTTCCGAGGAATACGAACGCTGGACATGCAGCCGGTACAACGATGTCTTCGGCTGGTTCATCAGTGGCCCGGGCATTTCCGGGCCGTTCCTGAACAACGCAATGAACATCGCGTTCATTCCCGGTTCCATGGCTCCGGTCTGCATCAATGCTGTCAACAGCGGGCGGATGGACAGTACCACTGCGAACGGGCCGGATTGGACGGACCCCTATCGCCCCTGCTTCGATGCGGACCCGAACTGGCAGGCCAACTCCATCTACTACCGCTACAACGGCGGGCAGTGGACCTCCTCATGGGCCGTGTGGGGGCCGCAGTTGGAGGCTCCGTACAACGCGGACCCTTATTACATCCAACATAATGGCATGACGGTGGTACTTACCGCCAGTGCTGCTGTGCGGATCGGCGAGACCTACCACATGAAGATGGGTATCGGCAATGTTGGGGACAACAAATACCCCTCCGCCGTCTTCATCGAACAGAACACCTTCAGGGCATCGGACCGTTTCACCCTTACGGTGGATGAAGGCCCCAACGTGACACACTCCGGTACCGGACCCGTGGTGCACGAGAGCAGCACCGACAGCGTGTACCTCCGCTTCAACCGCTGGGGCGGCTTCTACTTGGACGAATACCTGCAGATCGCAGTAGGAGGGGATGCTGTGGCCGGTGTGGACTACATGCCCGCATTGCCGGATAGCATCCACTTCAACCAGCTCGATTCGGCAGTGGTCGTTCCCCTGGCCCTGCCCGTACGGAACGATGAGCCGAGGAGCTTGGACATCAGCCTGATCAACCGCAGCGGCAACAAGGTGCAGACCTTCCCGCTGACCATCGCACAGGAGCTCTCGGTGGGTGCGGCACCCATCCGGCGCGCCAACGAACTGTCCGTATTCCCCAACCCGGCCCAGCATACGCTGTACGTGACCCTTCCTCCCGGCTCGGTTGGTCAGGCAGAGGTACAGGTGCTCGACATGGCCGGGCGTGTGGTATTGCAACGTACGTTGAACGGCAGTACGAGCGCCAGCTTGGACGTGTCGCAGCTACCCACCGGCTTGTACACGGTGAAGGCCAATGCGCAAGGCCGGGTGACCACCACACGGGTCAGCGTGCGCCCATAACGACTCTGTCGGCACGGCTTCACAAAAGAAGGGGGACTTTCTTGGCATCGTTGACGGTGCGGCTCTCCGGCTACGCTTGTCTTCGGCATGCGCCTTGAACACCGCCCGTACCTTTGCCACTCCCATGCGCCTACGCTCCCTCATCACCCTGTTCGCCGCAGCCATCGCACTGGCCGCTACGGCCCAGCCCACCAACGGCCTCGACCTGAACGCCACCGACGCCAAGGGCCGCAAGCAGGGCACGTGGAGCAAGGCGTGGCCCAACGGGAAGACGCGCTACCTCGGCCAGTTCAAGGACGACAAGCCCGTGGGCACCTTCAAGCACTACGACGAGGAGGGCAAATTGACCACGTTGCAGGAATACGCGGGTGATGGACGTACCAGCCGGGCGCGGCATTTCCATGCGAACGGCACTCTGCTGGCAACGGGCAAGTACATGGGGCAGGAGAAGGACAGCACGTGGAACTACTACGGCCCGGATGGCAAGCTGCGGAAGGTGGAGCGTTTCGCGAAAGGCCAGCTGGAAGGCGAGCAGGTGGCCTACTACCCCGATGGCAGCGTGGTCGAGACCGAGATCCGCAAGGCCGGTGTGCTCCACGGCCCCAGCAAGAGCTGGTTCCCCAACGGCAAACTGAAGTCCGAAGCCGTGTACCAGAACGGCGAACCCGAAGGGAAGATGCTCTTCTATTTCGAGGATGGGAGGAAGGAGATCGAAGGCAACATGGTGAACGGCGACCGCGACGGGGTCTGGTTCTACTACAACAAGGACGGTTCCATCCAGTTGCAGGTGCTGTACGCCAAAGGGCAGCAGGTGAAGGAGCGCAAGGAGAACGGCACCTTCAAGGAATACTACGACGACGAGCAGCTGAAGTCCGAGGTGACCTACAAGAAAGGCAAGCGGGAAGGCACTTTCGTGGAGTACTACGACAACGGCCGCTGGGAGATGAAGTCCGTGCCCGCCGATCCCGTGATGGGCACGCCGGGCGACGTGGAGCGGGTGCTGCGCGGCCAGACCAAGAAGAAGGAAGGCACCTACAAGAACGACCTGCTGGAAGGCGAGGCGAAGGAGTTTGATGAGAAGGGGAAGGTGGTGAAGGTGACGAAGTACGTGGCAGGGGTGGAGCAATGAGGGT
>JAHBUM010000334.1 GCA_019638075.1 Flavobacteriales bacterium
GAGCAGCGCGCTCATGGCCAGCGCCTGTTCGGCGTTCTTCGGGCCGATACCGAATACGCTCTGCTTCTCCACCCGGTCCACGTTGCCGGTGCGCGGGTCGTACTTTGCAAGGATGCTCTTCTTCTTGTGCTTGAGGATGAAGAAGTGGTTGCCCTTCGGCTTCTCCACACCCAGTTCATCCACGGAAGCGGTACCGTGCGCGAAGAGCGCATCGATCTTCTCCTCGTCGAAGTCCTCCACCACGGTGCGGCCGGTGTAGAGCTTCTCGCGCACATCGCGCACCTTGCCGGTGAGGTAATCCTCGGCCATGATGTTGAGGCTCTTCGCCTTCAGCCGCAGGGCGATGTCCTTCGTCACAAGGATCACCTTCTTGTCCTTGTTCTGCCGCTGGATGGTGAGGGTGGCGTTGAGGATCTGGTGATCGTTCTTGCCATCCTGGAACACCTTGGTGGCATCCACCCCGTTGAGGTCGTGCTTGGCCACGACCTTGAACTTCCCGTGCGTGGCGCCGTTGAGCGGCTGCCAGTCGGAGAGCACGTCCTGTTTCGCTATGTCGTCGAGGTGGCGGATGAATTCGCGCGCCTCGTAGTTGATGGTGTCGTTGCCTTTCTTGAAGGTATCCAGTTCTTCGAGTACCTGTATCGGGATGGCCACATCGTGTTCTGCGAAGTTCTCGATGGCCGAGTGGTCGTAGAGGATGACCGAGGTATCCAGTACGAAGATCTTGCGGTCTTTCTTCTTCATTCGATCAAGGAACGGTGTTGACCAAATGTATCCGGTGCTTCACCGCTTGTCCGGGCAGGCAGCGGCGCACTTATCCACAAGCGATCGTTCCCTTGCTGGTTCCGGACGTGTGGATGAAGGGGATCTTATGCGATCGTGAAAAGCGGAGCGGGGACCACCCTGTTGGCGATCCCCGCTCCTGCTGGTCCGCGGTCGTGACCTTGGACGAGCACTGCTGCCTTCCGTGCCGCTCCCGGTCTGCGATCGGGTGGCGCTGGATCATGCTGGTCTTGTCGCACACTGGCATGCGACCGGAGCGTCCTGCCGCATGACCTCTTACCAGGTCCGGCCACACCCGCAGGTGCCGCCAGCGACGACCACTTCCATTCTGCAAAGATCCGGCCCCGTTGGGGCGCACTGAAAGGACGAACAGCGCAACGAAGCTATTCCCGTGAGTTGCCGAAAGCCCATTTTTCGGGCCATCCATTTTCAACAATTTATGAACCGGCCGTGCGAAGACGGGGTGTCATTCACTCCATACGCCCGGCGGGTGGCACATGGAATGCCCCGAGTTGCCTAATTTGGGTGCTCGGAGGCCCCCAAGATCTCAGCCTCGCGTAACCTGTGCGTCACCTTGCCCGAAGACCTTTGCCCACGTTCCGAAACCCAACCCTACGAACCATGATGAACATCCGACCCCTTGCAACACCGTTACGGTACGCGCGATGTAAACCTTCGTGGGCGGCGCTCCTGGCCGTCGCATGCCTGATCCACGCACCAGCCTCGGCGCAGCACAGCATTGCAGCAGGTGGCACCGACTACACCCAAGACTTCGATGCGCTGACCACCGGCACATGGACGGATAACAGCACGTTGGCTGGCTGGTATGCCAGAACGGACGCGACGACCAGCATCACCACCTATGGGGCGAACACCGGGGCTACGACCACGGCCGGGCTCTATGCGTTCGGCATAGCTGGAACGAACCCGCTGACCGACAGGGCGCTGGGCTACGCACCAACGAACGCCTACTTCGGTGCGACAGGAGTCGGCAAGGGCTATCTAGGCTGGAGGCTCGGGAACAATACCGGGTCCGATATCACTTCACTTACCGTTACATGGACCGGTGAGCAATGGCGAAAGGACAATGCCAATGCCCAATCACTGACCCTCAGCTACCAACAGGGTGCCACCGTTGCTGACTTGGTGGCTGGAACATGGACCAGCACAGGATCGACCTTCGCCTCACCAAACCCAGGTACAGGAGGCGCATTGGATGGCAACGCCGCAGGCAACCGTACCGCAGGCATCACGGTGAACATCGCGGTGAACATCCCTGTGGGAGAAGAGATCATGCTGCGCTGGGAGGATCTGAACGACAGCGGCAACGACCATCTGCTGGCCATCGACAATGTGATCGTGAATGCCACCATCAGTGGTGGCGGTGGCTGCGGCATCACACTTGGAGCGCCCAGCGCCACCTGCAATGCCAACACACCCGGCGTGGACACCTACGACCTGCACATCCCCTACACTGGCATGGACGCAGGCACATCGGTGGTGAACAACTCCGCATCCGGCACCATCGCGGGTGATGACCCCGCCGTGACCAGCAGCGGCACCATCATCATCAGCGGCATCACCGAAGGCGACGCCTACAACGTGACCTTCACCGCACCTTGCGAAAGCCTTACGGTGAGCG
>JAHBUM010000335.1 GCA_019638075.1 Flavobacteriales bacterium
CAGCGTGGACATGACCAGCGTGCGCCGCAGCGATGCGCCCGGCACCAGCCGCCCCGGCCCCAACGGCTTCCACGGCGAAGAGATCTGCCAGCTCATGCGCTACGCGGGCATCAGCGAGAAGATCACTTCCGTGGGCATCTATGAAATGGACCCCACCGTGGATCAGGACAGCACCACCGCCCAGCTCGTGGCGCAGATGGTGTGGTGTTTCCTCGACGGCTTCCGTAGCCGCACCAACGACCTGCCTTGGCTGGACCGCAAGCGCTTCACCCGCTTCCGCATCCCCATACGCGGGCACGAGCAGGAACTGGTGTTCTACAAGAGCACGGTGAGCGACCGCTGGTGGATGGACATCCCCTACAAGGCCGAACAGGAGGCAAGGTTCGAGCGGCACCATTTGGTCCCGTGCTCGTATTCCGACTATCGGATGGCCTGCCGCGAAGAGGTGCCGGACCGCTGGTGGCGCACCTTTCAGAAGCTTTCGTAGGGTGCGGAACGGCCGTTGATCGGCTCGGGAGGCCCGTTCCCCGTTCCCGATCCCACATTTGGGCGGATCGGATTGTTGCTATATTGGCCCCGGTTCTGAGAGGAACCCATGGGGTATGTCGCCCCTTGACAAGGCGGAAAAGAACGAAACACGCATGAGGGGGATACTTACCGCAACGGTCGGTTTGTGCATGGCTGGCGCAGCTTTCGCCCAGCAGGATCCACAACTGACCCAGTACATGTTCGACCGGCTTTCCATCAATCCGGCGGTGGCGGGGATCAGTGGCCAGATCTGTGCCACGGGTTTCTTCCGTCAGCAATGGACCGGTTTCGACGGGGCACCGAAGACGGGCCTGTTCAACGCCCAGATGCCGATCAAGAAGATCAGCAGCGGGGTGGGCCTGAGCGTATACGTGGATCAGCTGGGCCAGCAGAAGAGCAATTTCGCCCGCCTGAGCTACTCCTACCATATCAAGGCCGGTAAAGGCGTGTTCGGCGTGGGCCTTTCTGCGGGCCTCATCGCGCATTCGCTGGGTAACAACTGGATCGCCCGCGACAACCCATCGGACGATACGGCGATACCCACCGGCGGTGCCAGCGACACCAAGTTCGATCTGGGCGGCGGTCTTTACTATAAGGCTCCCACCTTCTGGATCGGCCTGAGCGCCACCCACCTCACCGAGCCCGAGCTGAAGGATGTCAGCATCAAGGGTGTGCGCCACTACTTCGTGCAGGCCGGTTACGACTGGGCCATCAAGGGCGACAAGAAGTACATCCTGACGCCCAGCACCCTCATCAAGAGCGACGCCACATCCACTCAGGTGGACCTGAACGCCACCTTCCTCTATAATAACCAGGTGTGGCTTGGCGTTGGTTACAGGACGGAGGATGCCATCGCGCCCATGGTTGGCTACCAGTTCGCCACGGGCAAGGACAAGGACGGATTGGCCCGGATCGGGTACAGCTATGATGTGACCACTTCCCGGTTGAAGAACCACAGCAGCGGCACGCACGAGATCATGGTGAGCTATTGCTTCCTCGTGAAGAAGAATCCCGATCTTCAGATCTACAAGAACGTACGTTTCCTCTAAGCGACCGAAACCAAGCAACCCAACCTGCCGTATTCAGCCTTGTCTTCAGCCTGTTCGCTTACCCGGATGGCTTAGGATAGGGGTCCCTGCAAGGAAGGAACGGCAAAAAAGGAAGAACATGGAACGTCCCATAGTGTATCTCTGCGCCGCGGTCGTACTGGCTGGCTGTGGCGGTGGTGGCCAGGGGCAGCTCATCGGCGTACAGGGCCGACCGGGCTGGTATGATGTGGACCCGTACGGGATGAACTACATCCCCATGGGTTCCTTCGTCATGGGCCCGAGCGACCAGGATGTGCCCTACGCCTCGGTGAGCAAGAGCAAGACCGTCTCCGTGCAGGCATTCTACATGGACCAGACGGAGATCACCAACAACGAGTACCGGCAGTTCGTGTTCTACGTGCGCGACTCCATCGCCAAGCGCCTGCTGGGCGAGGAGGAGATCGGCGAGCACGTGATCATGGAGGACGAGTTCGGCGAGGAGATCGATCCGCCGGTGATCAACTGGCGCGAGCGCATCAACTGGGATGGCGACGAGGAGCGCGAGATCCTTTCGGAGCTCTTCCTCAGCGAGAACGAGCGCTTCTACCGCCGCAAGGAGATCGACACGCGCAAGCTGATGTTCGAGTACTACTGGATCGACCTGAAGGAGGCGGCCCGCAAGGCGAACAATGCCCGCGACCTGGACCTGAGCTACACCAACGTGAAGGGCCAGAACAATGCCATCCGGGGGCACAGCGACCGCAGCAAGTTCATCATCAAGGAGATCATCAACGTGTACCCTGACACGCTGGTGTGGGTGCATGACTTCACTTACTCCTTCAACGAGCC
>JAHBUM010000336.1 GCA_019638075.1 Flavobacteriales bacterium
AAGAAAGGCCGCGAGATCTTCGGCGAACTGGTGCCCTACGGCAAGGTGTGGCGCACCGGGGCCAACGAGGCCACCACCATCGAGGTGAACAAGGACATCCGCGTGGGCGGGCTTCCGCTGGCGGCAGGCAAGTACACGCTGTGGACCATCCCGCAGGCCACGTCGTGGACGGTGATCCTCAACAGCAAGTCGTACTCCTGGGGCGTGACCTACGGCGGCGAGGCCCAGCGCGATCCCGCCGCCGACGTGGTGAACGTGGAGGTGCCCGTGCAGGAGCTGCCCGACGTGGTGGAGCAATTCACCATCGACGTGACCGCTGAACCCGCCGCGCTGAACCTGACGTGGGATCGGACGGCGGTGAGCGTGCCGATCGGGCACTGATGGACCTCTTCATTCCATAGACACCAGCCGCACCTTCACGCATGCAATTCACCGCAGAACAGATCGCCGACCTGCTTGATGGCGTGGTGGATGGCGACCCGCAGGTGCTGGTGAGCGACCTCGCCAAGATCGAGGAGGCCCGCAGCGGCACCCTCACCTTCCTGTCCAATCCGAAGTACACCGAGTACATCTACATCACGAAGGCGACCATCGCCATCGTCAATACCGATTTCCATCCGGGCAAGCCGCTACCGAAGACCTTGACGCTGATCCGCGTGAAGGATGCGCGCATGGCCTTCACACACCTGCTTGAACGCAACGCCGAGCTGCAATACGAGAAGAAGGGGATCGAGCAGCCGAGCTATGTGAGCCCGAAAGCGAAACTGGGCCGCAACGTATACATCGGTGCCTTCTGCTACATCGGCGATGACGTGGAACTGGCCGATGGCGTGAAGATCTTCCCGAACAGCTACATCGGCGACCGGTGCCACATCGGCAGCAACACACGCATCCACGCGGGGGTGAAGGTCTACCACCAGACGCGGATCGGCTCCCACTGCGTGATCCATAGCGGCGCGGTGATCGGGGCCGATGGCTTCGGCTTCGTGCCGCGCGCCGATGGCGTGTACGAGAAGATGCCGCAGGTGGGCAACGTGATCCTGGAAGATACCGTGGAGATCGGCGCCAACACCACGGTGGACCGCGCCACCATCGGGCACACCATCATCCGCACCGGCACCAAACTGGACAACCTGGTGCAGGTGGGGCACAATGCCGAGATCGGCGCACATACCGTGGTGGTGTCGCAGGCGGGTATCGCAGGCAGCACCAAGATCGGCGGGCACAACCAGATCGGCGGGCAGGTTGGCATCGCCGGGCACCTGGTCATCGGCGACCGCGTGCGCATAGCGGCCCAGAGCGGCATCGGCAGCAACATCGCCGACGGCGAAACCGTCCAAGGCTCACCGGCCTTCAAGAAGGGCCTGCACGACCGCAGCTTCGTGGTGTACCGCAACCTGCCCGACCTGAAGCGGCGCGTTGACTCGTTGGAAAAGGAACTGGCCGCCCTGCGCACGTTGCTGGGCACAGGCGATCGGCAGTAGCCGGTACAAGGCGGAATTCTACCTTCGCCGTGCATAGCCCAAGGCATATCCATGTGTCGGGGGCATCCATCGGCATGAGCGACTTCCAGCACACCCTGAAAGGCAGCGCCACCCTGCACGGCGTGGGCCTGCATACCGGCGTACCCGTCACCCTCACCCTGCGTCCGGCGCCGGTGGGCCACGGCTACAAGTTCCAACGCACCGACCTCGAAGGCGAACCCATCATCGACGCCGACGCCGACCTGGTGGTGAGCACGGCACGGGGCACCACCCTGGGCAAGGGCAACGTAACGGTGAACACCACCGAGCATGTGCTCAGCGCCCTGTACGCGCTGGGCGTGGACAATTGCCTGATCCAGGTGAGCGGCCCCGAAATGCCCATCATGGATGGCAGCGCCCTGCCCTTCGTGCATGCCATCGAAGGCGTGGGCCTGGAACAGCAGGATGCGAAGCGGAACTGGTACGTGCTGAAGGAGCCCATCTGGTTCGAGACCGAGGAGAAAGGCACCGAGATGCTCGGCGTGCCCACACCCGGCGGCGAATTCCGCCTGACGGTGATGGTGGATTACAACAGCCCCGTGCTGGGCACGCAGCATGCCAGCATGTACCGCGCCGAGGAGTTCAAGGACGAGATAGCGCCGTGCCGCACCTTCGTATTCCTGCGCGAACTGGAGCAGCTCGCGAAAGCGGGATTGATCAAGGGCGGCGACCTCAACAACGCCATCGTGCTGGAGGATCGCGAAGGCACGACGAAAGAGCAGTTGCGGGAACTGGCGAAGGCCCTGGGCCGCGAGTACGAGGACGTGGAGATCCGCCGCAACGGCGTGCTCAACATCAACGACCTCAAGTTCTTCAATGAACCCGCACGCCAC
>JAHBUM010000337.1 GCA_019638075.1 Flavobacteriales bacterium
TCAGTGCACCCGGGCACGACAGATATACACCGGCTGCCTTGCACAAGGCGCATACTACATCGAGAGCAACGGCGAGGCCGCGATCATCGACCCGCTGCGCGAAACACAGCCGTACATCGAGCGCGCTGAGAAGAACGGCGCCCGCATCAAGTACGTGCTGGAAACGCACTTCCACGCCGACTTCGTGAGCGGCCACCTCGACCTGTCGAAGAAGACCGGCGCCGCGATCGTGTACGGCCCCAACGCCAAGCCCGCGTTCGATGCGCACATCGCCACCGACGGCGAAGTGCTGAAGCTCGGCAACGTGACCATCACCGTGCTGCACACGCCGGGGCACACCATGGAAAGCACCACCTACCTGCTGAAGGACGAGAGCGGAAAACCGCACGCCATCTTCACCGGCGACACGCTCTTCATCGGTGATGTGGGCCGCCCGGACCTGGCGCAGAAGGCCGGGTCCATCACGCAGGAAGATCTCGCCGGCTTCCTCTACGACAGCCTGCACAACAAGATCATGCCGCTGCCCGATGATGTGCTGGTGTACCCTGCGCACGGTGCCGGCAGCGCCTGCGGCAAGAACATGAGCAAGGAGACCTTCGACACGCTGGGCAACCAGAAGGCGAACAACTACGCGCTCAAAGCCGCCACCAAGGAGCAGTTCATCAAGGAGGTGACCGATGGCCTGCTGCCGCCGCCCGCGTACTTCCCGCAGAACGTGGCCATGAACAAGGGCGTGATCCCCAGCGTGGACACGGTGAAGGAGAAAGGCCTGCGTGCGCTGACGCCCGACCAGTTCGAGCTTGTCGCGGAAGCGGAAGGCGCATTGGTGCTCGACACCCGCAATGCCGAAACGTTCAAGGACGGCTTTATCCCGCGCAGCATCAACATCGGCATCAAGGGTGATTTCGCGCCGTGGGTGGGTGCCATGATCCCCGATGTGAAGCATCCGTTGCTGATCGTGGCCGATGAAGGCGCCGAGGACGAAGTGGTGACGCGCCTCGCCCGCGTGGGCTACGACAATGTGTTCGGCTTCCTGAAAGGTGGCGTGGATGCGTGGAAGGCGGCCGGTCTCGAAGTGGATACGATCGAGCGCATCGACGCGGAAGAGTTCGCATCACGCATGAAGTCGGCACCGCTGCACGTGGTGGATGTGCGCAAGGACGGTGAGTGGGAAAGCTCCCGCGTGAAGGACGCGCACCATGCGTCGTTGCAATACCTCAACGACAACCTGAGCGCGATCAGCAAGGAAGAGCCGAACTACGTCCACTGCGCCGGTGGCTACCGCAGCATGATCGCGGCCAGCATCCTGAAGTCACGTGGGTACCACAACATCGTGGAAGTGCGCGGCGGCTTCAACGCGATCAAGAAGACCGATGTGCCCGTGACGGACGAGGTGTGCCCGAGCACGTTGAAGAAGTGACAACGGCTGGGAGATGATTGTGGCCCTGTCCAGGTGTCACTCCGGCCTTGAGCCGGAGTCGCGCCGATCTCTGCGGTCATCCAACTCCAATCTTGAATGCATCCCTTGAACTATCCGCTCTGATCAGGAGCCATCTAATTTTCTGATCGACATGCTAGACGCTCTCCGTTCCCCCTGGCCTTGGTACATCGCCGGTCCGCTCATCGGCCTCACCGTGCCCTTCCTCTTGCTGATCGGCAACAAGACCTTCGGCATCAGCAGTTCGTTGCGGCACATCTGCGCGGCATGCATACCTGCGAACATCCCTTTCTTCAAGTACGACTGGAAGAAGGAAGCGTGGAACCTCTTCTTCGTGGGGGGCATCGCCATCGGTGGTTTCCTTGCGACGAATTTCCTCGCGAACCCGGAACCCATGATGCTCGCCGAACCCACTGCGCAGTACCTCGCTTCCAAGGGGATCACCAATACGGCACACCTACTGCCTTCGGAGATCTTCAGCTGGGAGCAGCTCTTCACACTGCGCGGGCTGATCTTCTTCGTGGTCGGCGGCTTCCTCGTGGGCTTCGGCACGCGCTGGGCCGGTGGCTGCACGAGTGGTCACGCCATCATGGGCCTCAGCAACCTGCAATGGCCCAGCCTCATCGCAACCTGCTGTTTCATGATCGGCGGCATCGTGATGACGTGGTTGATCCTTCCTTACCTACTGACGCTGTGATGGCGATGCAACAGAATTTCCAGCAAAGCCCCGGTGCCGACCTCCAGCAACGCGAGCTCGACGCCATGTGCGTGAACGAAAGCGCGCTTCAGCATCCGTGGTGGCACAACTTCAAGTACGCCGCGTGGGGCATCCTCTTCGGCATCGTCTTCGTGAAGGCCGAGATCGTAAGCTGGTTCCGCATCCAGGAGATGTTCCGTTTCGAGAGCTTCCA
>JAHBUM010000338.1 GCA_019638075.1 Flavobacteriales bacterium
GAAAGAAGCCCCGTTCGATAGGATCCTGATCACCTGCGGGGCACCAGCGATACCCGAGGGCCTGCCTTCCCAATTGAAGCCCGCCACGGCGGATAGGCCGGGAGGGCTGATGGTGGTGCCGGTGGGCGCGGGAGATGAACAACGGATGCTGCGCGTGGAATTGCTGCCCGACGGTTCATTGGCCCACAGGGATCTGGGCGGGTTCCGGTTCGTGCCCATGCTTGAGAAAAAGGCATGACGAGCTTCCTGAGCGCCTGTTCGGGTTCCCGGGAACGGGGCCAATGTCCATGGTCCAACGACGAATTCGCCGTTATCAACAACCCGTGGTGTGCGGAGAGGGGAAAAGTTCATAAGTTTGCCCCGCGTTATCGAGGACCTTTGCGCACCGAAGGGTTCGTGAAACTCGAACCAAACACGCACCAAAACAATCAATGATGAAGAAGCAAGTACTCTTCTCGGCGGCTCTCGTGGCCGCCATGTCCGCCTCCGCACAGACGGGGGAGATCACCAGCAATCGTGGTGAGAACTGGCTGAGCCAAAGCGGCGACTGGGGTCTGACCTTCGGTGCCGACCCGCTGCTGCGCTACGCTGGCAACCTGTTCAACGGCAACCAAAGCAATGCGGCCCCCACGTTGAACTCGTTCTTCAGCAGCAATGCCAACGAAGGTCTCATGATCGGTGGTAAGAAGCTGGTCGATGCCAACACAGCCTACCGTCTCAAAATGCGCATCGGCTTCGGTAGCGACAAGGCCACCGAACTGGTGGCGGACTTGGCTGCTACCCCCGATCCGAAGGGTAAGGAGAACGTGACCAAAGAAGGTTACATGGCCATCGATCTGGGCGCTGGTATCGAGAAGCGCGTAGGCAGCACCCGCCTTGTCGGTATCTACGGTGCTGAGGTCGGCGTAGGCTTCGGTAGCAGCAAGACGACGTACGAGTACGGCAACACGCTGGAGAACACCGGCAGCCGTATCACCGAAGAGAAGAACCCCGGCACCCTGCGCATCGGCCTGAACGCCTTTGCTGGTGTGGAATACTTCGTTGCTCCGAAGATCTCCCTCAGCGGCGAATACGCTTGGGGGCTGAACATGACCTCCAGCGGTATGTCGGAAGTTTCGTGGGACCGTGCCACGGGTGACAATGGCCCGACCTCGACGGAAGGTACCATTGGCGACGGTCAGGCAGACAAGAGCAGCAGCTTCAGCATTGATACCCAGCTGCGTGGCAACTTGGGCATCAACTTCTACTTCCAGTAAGCAGAAGCCTCCCTTTTGAAAGGGCCGCCTCACGATCGTGGGGCGGCCCTTTCGCTTTTGGCCCACCGGGAGTGCCCTCCTACGGGTCACGCGCAAGATCCCTCCGGGATCGTTGAAAAACCGTTCAGCGTACGGGGCCATAACGCAGGGGCGGGGAGGCTACCTTCGTAGCCAAGCGGGAACCCTTGCCGGTATTGAGGTTCCTGCTATTCCCAAGGATGAGCGAAGCAGCGTATAACGAGGACAATATCCGATCCCTCGACTGGAAGGAGCATATCCGCCTGCGGCCGGGCATGTACATCGGCAAGCTGGGCGATGGCAGCAGCTACGATGACGGCATCTACATCCTGCTGAAGGAGGTGCTGGACAACTGCATCGACGAATTCGTGATGGGCCACGGGAAGAAGGTGGACGTCACCATCGAAGGCCCGCGTGTCACCATCCGCGATTACGGCCGGGGCGTGCCGCTGGGCAAGGTGATCGATGTGGTGAGCAAGATCAACACCGGCGCCAAGTACGACAGCAAGGCCTTCAAGAAGAGCGTGGGGCTGAACGGGGTGGGTACCAAGGCGGTGAACGCCCTGAGCAGCTACTTCCGCATCGAGAGCGCGCGTGAAGGCGAACTGAAGATGGCCGAGTTCGATCGCGGTGTGCTGCGCAAGGACAACAAGCTGGTGAAGACCGAGGAACCGAACGGTACTCGCGTGGTCTTCGAGCCGGATACGCAGATGTTCCACAACTACCAGTTCCGCGATCAGCACATCGAGCGGCTGCTATGGAACTACTGCTACCTGAACACCGGCCTCACCATCCACTACAACGGCCAAAAGTTCCAGAGCAAGAACGGCCTGCTGGACCTGCTGACCACCAAGATGGACGGCGAGCCGCTGTACCCCATCATCCACCTGCGCGGCGATGACATCGAGGTGGCCATCACCCACGCCAACCACTACGGCGAGGAGTACTACAGCTTCGTGAACGGCCAGCACACCACGCAGGGCGGCACGCACCAAGGCGCTTTCCGCGAGGCGGTGGCCAAGACCGTGCGCGATTTCTACAAGAAGGATTGGGAGGCCGGTGACGTGCGC
>JAHBUM010000339.1 GCA_019638075.1 Flavobacteriales bacterium
CGCCATCCACCAGATCGTTGCGCACGAGGAACTTGCCGTTGAGGTCGCGCTGGTTGTCGTACACGCGAAGGTTCCGTTTCTGCTCGGGCATCAGGTACGCCTCGTACACACCGGGGCCGTCGGAGGTGATCCGCGCGATGTTGCGCGTGGCGAGCCGGATGTTCTTCAGGTCGAAGTTGCGGTATTCGTTCGCGCCCATGAACAGACCTTGTCGGGGATAGTCGTACACCAGTTCATTGTCGCGCATGAAGCGTGGCTGGAAGCCGGTGCGCGCATCGTCCCACCGCATGTTCTGGAGGATGGTCACTTGTACATCGCCGAACGGATCTTGGATGTACAGGCCCGGATGGCGGATGGTGAGGTCCACCTGCTGGGCCGCATCGCGCAGGTCCACATCGCGCGTGGCCTGCACCCGCGCATCGATCTGCACCTTCTGCTCGGCCACCATGAAACGGCGCGTGAGCACGAGGTCGCCCTCATCACTGCCACGGTACACCTTCAACAGATAGTTGCCCGATCGCGTCAGGCGCATCATCTGGTTGGGGAACTCCAGCTCGTAGTGGATGAAGGGCTGAAGCGTGTTGTAGCTCTGCCGTCCGGCCGGTATGTAGTCGCTCATGGTACCGCCGAGGTATTGCCCGGCCATCAGGTCGCTCTGCTGCCAGTTGGCGGTGCAATGCACCACCGTGTAGCTCAGGTTCTCGATGTTCGGTTGCAGATCGTCGAAGCGCAGCACCAAAGGCTCCTGTCCATCCAGATCGGTGATCGGCGGGGCCAGCTCGAAGCCTTTCTTGAAGAGTTGCACGGTGCGCACCGTGGGGCTGTACACGTGGTCTTCGTAGCGCAGCGTGCTTTCGCGATAGTATTCCACCGGGCCTGCGGCAGCGGGCATGGCGCTACCACAGCTCGTGGCCATGGCAAGGAGGAGCGGCGTGCCACAAACGACCATCAGTTTCTTGGGGGTGAAGGGGGAAAGGTCGGGCAGCAATGTTCCTGTTCTTTTTTGCACCAACTTGGCGGTTCCGAAGGTAGGGTGTCCGCACCCTCTCCATCATTGTGCCATGTCCATCATCTTCATCGCCACGGCCTGTGCAGTGCTCCTCTCCCTCGTGGTGCGTTGGATGTTGAAAGGCCCCACCCGTTCACGCATCCACATCACCATCAACGGTGGCAGAGTGCTGGAAGTGGGTGGCGGGCACAGCCTGTACCATACGCTGGAACGCGAGGGCATCGTGCTGGCTTCCACCTGTGGTGGCAAGGGTTCCTGCGCGCAATGCCGCTGCCGCGTGGTGAAGGGTGGGGGGCGCATCACTGAACGCGAACAGCCCTACTTCAGCCGGGCCGAAGTGGCGCGGAAGTGGCGGCTGGCCTGTCAGGTGAAGGTGTATGGCGATATGACGGTGGAATTGCCGGGAACTGCCTTGCATGGCGGCACAACGCCCGATCGGGAAGCGGCCCATCTCCGTGGGTAAGGCCGAGGGCCTGGTGCATGCGGAGAAGCCCAACGGAGACGAAGGGAGCGTGCGTGACAGCGGAATGGTCATGATCCCGGAGCACATCGTCCAAACGTCGACGGCGTCGACATCCATCATGCGCACCCGGTGGGAGAGGCCAGGGAACACTGCGAAGTAACGGAGCGATACCGGCCGCGCCCGGATGTGTGGAATTCAGTTGTGCGACCAAACTGGTGCCCCCAACGCTGGCTGAAGTGTGAGAGGTTCCCTCCTTCGCCGGGGTGACAAGGTGGGACGTGTGAAGTGGGAAATGAGAAGGCTGCCACACACCGTTCCGCCGCACCTTTGCGTTCCTTTGGGGCAGACTACCATTGCGAATTACCAATTGGTCCAATTGAGCGGTATGCCTCACGATCACCACGGGTCGTCGCAGCCGGAATGGACCGATCAGCAATTCGCAATGGCATAAGCGAAGAACGATGGCAACACCTGAACAGTTCGGTACCACCATGCAGGAAGGCTATGCCTGCAAAGGCGACCGGTTGATCCTCGGCGGTGCGATGTACGATGGCGCGATACCGGCCGAAGCCCACGTGGCCGTGCCCCTGCGCACCATGAACCGCCACGGCCTCATCTGCGGCGCCACGGGCAGCGGGAAAACGAAGACCCTTCAGGTCATCGCCGAACAACTTTCATTGAAAGGCGTGCCCGTGCTGATGATGGACGTGAAGGGCGACCTCAGCGGCCTTGCAGCGCCCGGCACGGCGAACGACAAGATCAACGAGCGCCATGCGAAG
>JAHBUM010000034.1 GCA_019638075.1 Flavobacteriales bacterium
TTGACCAGCACGAGCGCGAGCAATGTGGTCCATGCCGCGCCCAGCGGCCCGTAGCGGGCGATCAGGAGCAGGTTGCCCAGCACGCTCAACAGCAGCAGCGCCACGTTCGACCAAGCCTCCACGCGGTATGCACGCGACATGCCGATGAGGCTCGCGTTCAATCCGTTCATGCTGTTCAGGAAGTAGGCGCTGCCGATCACGAGGGCCACCACCGAGGCAGGGGCGTACTCGGCCGAAAGCAATGAGAACAGGTCGTCCACCGAGGCCCACAGCAGCAGCAGCAGGAAGCCCGCCACCATCGTCTGCACCAGCGACGACCGCCGGTACAGGTCGGCGATCGCCCCCCGATCCCCGCGCTTCCATGCATCGGCAAGGAGGGGCATGGCCACCTGTTGAAGCGCCCGCGTGGGTGCTGCGATCACCGAGCCGAAGTAGAAGCCCACGGCGTAGTAGGCCACGTACTTGAGGCCATCGCCGAGCAGCGCACCGATCATCAATTGATCCAAGTTGCCCAGCGCGATGCCCGCGAGGCCGGTGAGCAGGGTGTATCCGCCGTACACCGCCATGCTGTTGCGCAAGCGGCGCGGCAACCGGCGCTCGTTCCACCCGATGGTGAACAGGCCGGCCCGGCGCAGATCGTACACCAAGGCCAATGTGGTGAAGAGGAACACGCCGGTGTACAGCACCATGAACCAGCCGAACGGCATGGGCCAAGCCCACTGCACGAGGATGATGAGCGTCTGCAACAGCCGCAGCAGGAACTCGCGGATGAAGACGGGCTGCACGCTCCGCAGCAGCGAACGGCTGTAACCGCGCAGCAGTACGAAGAAGATCTCGGACAACACGAGCGGCAGCACGAACAGGCCGTAGCGACCGTACAGCGCGTTGCGATCGGAGAACACATCGGACAGCACGCCGTGGAACAGGCCGAGCACGAGCATGGCGAACAGCCCCGCCGCCGTGCCGAACACCAGCAGCATGCCGAGCAACCCGCGATGGCCGCGCTGCGGATCGCGGAAGTAGCCGAAGTAGCGCACCACCGTGCTTTCCGCGCCGAGCTGGGCCACCTGTGCAGTGATGATGCAGACCGAAAGCAGAAGGCGCGTAAGCCCGAACTCGGCGCTGTCCAGCACCTTCGGGTAGAGCAGGACCACGTTGAGGAAACCCAGCCCGATGCCCACGTAGGTGAGGATCGTGTTGCGTACCGCCTGCCGTGCGATGATGCCCATGTGCGCGCCGAAGCTACTCCGCCCCACCGAGGATGGCGGCCATGCGTCCCGCGAGGACCGGACGCGACCATTGCGCATCGGCGGCACCCGTGGATGGCACATCGAACAGCCTTCTTACCTGCTGCGGATCCATGGTGGCCGCAGCACGCGGAAGCAACAGGTGCGGCGGCCTCAGCACACGCGCCACGTCGCCATCCGGCGGGCCCACCGCGAGGATGGGGCGGCCCATGGCGAGGTACTCGAACAATTTGCTGGTAAGCACCCCCCTCGCGTTCGGCGTATCGTTCACGCTGAGGAGCAACACGCGGGCACATTGCATCGCGCGCATGGCCTGCGCATGGTCCACGCTTCCCGTCCGTTCCATCCTGCCTGCAAGGCCCGCCCGTTCAACGCTCGCCAGTACCGCCTGATCCACGGGACCGATGAAGCGGAGCACGAAGCGTTCGGCGAAGGCGGGATCGGCACGGCACAGTTCCGCGAGCGCCGTCCATAGCTGCGGGATGTCGCGCGAAGCGGTCATGTTGCCCACGTGTACCAAGCTGTAGGCATCGCCCGGCGAGGGCTCGCCCTCCTTCGCGTCTGCTACGGTGGGTACATCAGTAGGGTCGAAGCCGTTGGTGACCACCTCGGTGCGGCGCGAACCGAGCGCGTTCAGTTCGTCGGCCATGGTCCAGCCCACGGCCACGTTCACATCGGCGTGCTTCACCACTTCGCGCTCCAGGCGATGGTGCTTGCGGTCGGCGGCGCGGGTCAGCTTCAACTGGCGGTAGAAATCGATGTTCGTCCACGGATCGCGCCAGTCGGCGATCCAGCGCACACCGGTACGCTTCTTCAATGCAAGGCCGATCAGGTGCATGCTATGCGGCGGGCCCGTGGTCACCACGGCATCCACCGGATGCTCGCGGAGGTATTCTGTCAGGAAACGCACCGAAGGGCGCACCCACCACACCCGCGCATCGGGGATGAAGGCGTTGCCACGCACCCACACGGCCAGCTCTTCGCGCCAGCCTCCCCTGCCCTTCTCCTTGATGAAACCGAGGTGTACGCGATCGCTCGCCTTGCGCCCGGTAAGCCGCTTGTACCACGTGTAGGGCTCGTTGATGGGCCGCCGCACCACCGTGGCATCGGGCGGCACTTCGCGCTCCAAGGCAGGATCAGGCAGGATGATCTCCGGGTTCTCCGGCGTGTACACCACGGGCGACCAGCCGTGACCCGGCAGATACTTCACCATCTTCAGCCATCGCTGCACGGCCGCACCACCGTTGGGCGGCCAGTAGTAGGTGATGACGAGCACGCGCTTCATGCCGCGCGACGCGCATCGCGCACGCCCATGGCGAGCATACCCAACGCCAGCAGCAGCACCAAGCCGCTCGCCGCCGTAGCCACGGTGTTGGCCGTGCGGTACATCGGGCTTTCCAGCGCGAACACCACCTCATGCTCACCGGCGGGCACGCGCAAGCCGCGCAGCACGTAGTCCACGCGCGCATGCTCCACGGGCTGGCCATCCATGTAGGCCCTCCAATCAGGCCCGTACCAGATCTCGCTGAACACCACCACGCCACCGTTCTGCGAGCGGACGGTGTAGGTGAGCCTGTTGGTCTCGTAGCTCGTGAGTTCCGCGCTGGCCGATGGATCGGGTGTGATGGCCGCATCGCCGATCACCGGACGATAACGCTCATCCACCAACGCGGTGCGCGCGGGATCGAAGTCGTCCAAAGCCATGATCTCCGCATCGGCATCCTTCTCCCACTGCACCTCATCCACGAACCATGCTGCACCCAATGCGTTGGTGTTGTGGATCGGCGGACGCTCGGGGTTGTAGATGATGTAGCGCGTATCGAGCATGTTGAGCACGCCCTCCCGCGCGAGCAGGCTGTCTATCTGCGGAAGCGACGTGCCGCTCTGCAACAAGCCGCCAACGCGCTGCATGGCCCCGCCGAGCTGGAATTCGATCAGCTCCTGGTAGCGTTTCAATTTGGCGCCGTGATAGCCGCCGAGGCTGCGGTGGAAGTAGCTCACCTGTGTGCTGTTGAACGGATTGTTCAGCGAGAGCACGCGGTAGCCGCCGTTGTTGCGTCGCAAGCTGACGAAGCGCGCAGCCAGCTCCTCATCCGCCTTCAACACCTTGTTCCCACCGCCCTGCTTCTGCTTCTCCTCCTTCAAGCGTGCCACCACGGCTTGGTGCGCTTCCTCCGCAGCGGGGTTCCACTCGGCTTCAAGGATCGCCTTATCCGCAACAGTGGGCGCGAAGGGTTTGCCCAGTTCATCCAGATCGGCCCATTGCACGTAGCGGCCACGCTCCTTCCCGTTGTGCATGTACCGCTTGTCCACGGTCCATTGATCCAGCAGCACCAGCAGGCCCAGACCCACGATGAACACCGTGCGGCCCACGATCTTGCGGCCGAACAGGAACAGCAGGATGCCGATGCCCAGCACGAACGCGAAGCTGCGCCACACATCAGCGGTGAAGATGCCGATGCGCACATCCTTCAGGCTGTCCACGAACATGGCGATCTGCGCCTCCATCTCCGGCGAGCTTTGCGCCTGTTGCATGAGCATGGCCTGCTCCTGATCGCTCACGAAGCTGAAGAGGCTGTCCGGCATGGCCCCGAAGGCGAGCAGCAGCGCCAGCACCGCCCCCACGCCGATCAGCGCGCGCTTCTCCATCACCTTGTCCCAGCCGCCGTTCTTCAACAGTCGATCCACATAGAGCATCGCCAGTACGGACACCGCCAGCGAGAGCACCACGAGGATCATCGTCACCGAACGGAACTTGTCGTAACCGGGCACATGCTCCAGAAAGAAGTCGGTGAGCGGCATGTGGTTACGGCCCCACGAGAGCATGAGCGTGAGCAGCAACGAGCTGAAGAGCGTGTACACCAAGCCATCGCGCACGAGCACCAGACCGGCGATGAGGTAGATGATGAGCAATGCGCCCGCCAGCAACGAAGCCTTGATGCCCATCACCGCCACGGTGTTGTCCAGTTCATCGAACGGGGCCGCGTTGGCGATGCCCACCTGTACCACGAGCAGCAGCACCGACCCGAGGATCCACCAGCGGGTGCGGCCTTCGGCCTGAAGCAGCATCAGCAGCATCAGCACCACGATGATGGCACCCGCGTACTGCGGACCGGCCGTACTGAGCTGATCGCCCCAGTAGCGGTTCATCTGCGCCACGTTCTGCCGCAGGCGTGGATCGGCCTTCGCCACTTCGGGGCCGTTGCCGATCATGCTGCTGAAGCCGCCTTTCGCATCGGGCACGAGGAAGGTGAACGATTCCTGCTTGCCGTAGCTGTACTGCGTCACGTAATCGCGATCGAGCCCGGCGGTGCGCAGGCCCTCATCCTTGGTGCCATCGGGCAGTATGGTGAGCTCGCTTTTGCCGCGCGTGCTGTACTTGCCGTATTCCACGGTGCTCCACAGCATGCCCAGGTTGCACGCCAGCGCCAAGACCACGGCCACGGCACCCAGCGCAGAGCGCGCAGCGAAGCCGGGCAGCGCCTTCTCGCGGAACGCGCGCACCGCTTCGGAGAGGCCGAACAGCACCAGCAGCAGCGCCATGTAGTAGGTGATCTGCACATGGTTCATCATCACCTCCAGCCCGAGGAAGAGGGCCAGCAGCACGGCACCGAGCCACTTATCGCCCCGATACAACAGGTACATGGCCCCGAACACCAGCGGCATGTAGCCGATGGCGTTGGCCTTGCTGGTATGGCCCGCAGGCAGGATCACGAAGAAGTAACTGCTGAAGGCGAAGGCGATGGCACCCACCACGCTGAGCCACGCATCCACCGTCAGGATGCGCAGCAGTACGTACATCCCGATCAGGTACAGGAACAGGAAGTTCGCCGGGCGCGGCAGGAAGCCGTGGAAGGCATCGTCCACCCACGAGAGCAGGTTGGCCGTCCACTTCACCGAGATCTGGTACGCGGGCATGCCGCTGAACATGCTGCCGGTCCACAGCGCCTCCCCGCCGGTGGCTTCGCGGTGCTCGTTGATCTCCTGCGCCATGCCCTTCCACTGCTTGATGTCGTGCTGGTCGAGCCCCTTGCCCTCCAGCACCGGGCTGAAGTAGGCGAGGCACAGCGCATAGAAGATGGCCACCGCCGCCAGCACAGGCAGCAGTCGTTTCCAAAGGATGGTGTTCATGCTCTGAACGTGTTTCGTCGCCGAAGCAAGGCGTAGGTGTTGGTGGAAGCGGGGCTACTTGATCTCCTCGAAGTCGGCATCCACGATGGTGCCGCGCGATGGGCCGGACGGGCGGCCGTCATCCGGAGGCCGCTCGATGCGCACCTCGCCTGCCGGGCGCTGTGGCTCGTTGGTGCGGTGCACCGGCGGCACCTTGCGGGCACTCTGGTATCTCAGGATCATGCGCAGCACCATCCAAGCGACCACCAGAACGAGGATGGTGCGGAAGGTGCCGTTGAAGCTGGCTTCGGCTACGGTCATGGGAAGCGGCCAAAGATAGGCTGCGGCGTTGGGGCGGTCCGGGCCTGATACATGTGGAGCACAAAGCAAGCTGGAGCCTGTATTGAGCATTCCTCAGAGCCTGTTTAGGATCTCTTGGATGATGGATCCGGAGTCTATTTTTTGACCAGACGCAGCCCCAAAAAGAACCGCGTAGCGGTGCCTACGGGGTTCTTTTGGGGCGAAGTATGGGCGAAAAAGAGGCCCGGAGACGCATTTGAAGAGATCCTAAACAGGCTCTCAGAAGCGGGCATTCTCGGGGAAGGGCCATGAACCGGCTCCGGAAGCGGTGCTTGTCGATCTGTTCATGGAGTTGGACGAACCTCATGGATCCGCACGAGTTCCGCAGCATGACGACGGAACTGGCCAGCAGGAGCGGAATTGTGCTGTCAGACCCGATGAAGTACGCCAACCGCCGCAAGCAGGATCGGCAGGAATTGTTCGGGCGGCACACGATCAACTCCAACCATCCTCTTCAAAAAGGTGATTGAGTTGATCGCACTACAGCAAACCCGTAAAGGCACATCACTACCCCCGATCACGCCGGGGCATTTCTCCCCATCCGGCCCATTTCACCCCGAAAAGAAAAGCCCTCGTTCTCTTCCGCACACCCGCCGCAAAGATCGCTTGGAATGCTTCGATGGCACGTCCAGCAAGGGATCCACGACATCACCCTTTCCTCCGCCCCAGCCTCTGGCACGGCGATCGCCATTACCCGGCACCACGACATGATGGCCCTGCGCGCTACCGAACCCTCCCTGTGCATGAACTGTGTGCATAGCGGGCATTGCGTGTTCGAGCGCACCTCGCCCACGGCGGTGTTACAGTGCGATGAACACCTGATGAAGGCTGGCGCGCCCGCGCCGACAGTGGTTCCGCAGCCCCCCATCTGGACCGCGCCCACCGGCCTTTGCGTGAACTGCGACCACGTGAAGAGCTGCGGCCTCCGCTCCCCCGAACGCATCGTGCTCCACTGCGAGCATTACGAATAACCCGACCTGATGGCAACGACAGTAGCGCCCGCAGCGGCGAAGAAGCAAGGCATGTACGAAGTGGTGATGGCGCAGTTCGAGCGCGCCGCCGATACCATGGGGCTCGATCCGGGCATCCGCAAGATCCTCGCGAAGACCAACAGCGAGATCGTGGTCCACTTCCCCGTGAAGCTGGACAATGGCACCATCGAGGTGTTCACCGGCTACCGCGTGCAGCACAACAACGCGCTGGGGCCCTACAAGGGCGGCCTGCGCTACCACGCGACCATGGACCTCGACTCGGGCCGGGCGCTCGCCATCTGGATGACGTGGAAGACCGCACTGGCCGGGCTGCCCTACGGCGGCGCGAAGGGCGGCGTGGAACTGAACCCGAAACTGTATTCGCAGAACGAACTGGAGCGCATCACGCGCCGCTTCACCTACGCGCTGGGCGACAACATCGGTCCCGATCTGGACATCCCCGCGCCGGACGTGAACACGAACCCGCAGATCATGGCGTGGATCGCCGACACGTACAGCAGCACGAAGTCGCCCGCCACGCGCTTCGCAAACCTGCATGTGGTCACCGGCAAGCCGCTGGGCGCCGGTGGGCTGGAAGGCCGCGACCGCGCCACGGGCTTCGGTGTGGTGGCCACGTTGAAATCTTGGGCGCAGCGTACCAACAAGAGCCTGAAGGGCATGCGCTACATCGTGCAGGGCTTCGGCAACGTGGGCTATTGGACGGCCTATTTCATGCAGCAGGAGGGCGCGATCCTCGTGGGCGTGCAGGATGCCAGTGCAACTTATTATGAGCCTGCGGGCATCGACCCCGATGCATTGAACGATCACAGCGCGGCGAACGGCCGCAACATTGCCGGATACAAGGGCGCGGGTACCATCGAGCCGGAACGCTTTTTTGCCATCGCGTGCGACATCGTGGTGCCCGCTGCCCTCGGCAATCAGATCACCAAGGCCAACGCCGGCGACATCACCGCGATGGTGGTGGCCGAGGGCGCCAACGGCCCCACCGATACGGAGGGCGAGGCGATCCTGCGCAGCAAGGGCGTGGACATCATCCCCGACATCCTCTGCAACAGCGGTGGCGTGATCGGCAGCTACTACGAGTGGTTGCAGAACAAGCGCAGCGAGATCTGGAAGATCGACGATGTGCTGGGCATGATACAGGACAAGATCGACACCGCCTTCAACCTGACGGTGGATACCGCGAACGAGTTCAAGACCGACTGGCGCACGAGCGCCTACATCGTGGCGCTCCGCCGCTTGGAGAAAACCTACAAGGAGCGCGGCATCTTCCCATAGAGCATGCAACATCTGGGTGTATTGAAAGAGGGCGAACGTCGCCGGTTGGTGGCGTTGGCCCCGGCGGGCGTGCAGCGCCTTGGCAAGCAATTGCGCATCAGCGTGCAGCGCGGCGCAGGCCGTGCGGCGGGCTATTCCGACGAGGCCTACGAGCAGGCCGGTGCCACCTTGGTGGAGCACCGTGACGACATCCTGCGCGAGTGCGATGTGATCCTGAGCCACGACAGCCATTACCGTGGCGAGGACTTCGGTACGCCGAAGACCTTCATCGGTTTCTTCAACGTGCTGAGCGACCGTCCCGTGGTGGAGCCGTACAAGAAGAAGGGCACTTCGCTCTACAGCTTGGACCTGATCCCGCGCACCACGTTGGCGCAGGCCATGGACGTGCTGTCGTCGGTGGCATCCATCAGCGGTTACCAAGCGGTACTGCTCGCTGCGGAACGTTCATTGGCGACCGTGCCGATGATCACCAGCGCGGGTGGCACGTTGCGTCCGGCGCGCTTCCTGATCATGGGTGCTGGCGTGGCGGGGCTTCAGGCGATCGCCACGGGCCGTCGGCTGGGAGCGATCGTGCGCGCCTACGATGTGCGTTCGGCATCGCGCACCGAAGTGGAAAGCCTCGGTGCCACCTTCATCGAGGTGGAAGGTGCCACGGAGGACAAGAAGGCCGGTGGATACGCCGTGGAGCAGAGCGCCGACCACCTGGAGCGCGTGCGCCAGATGATCCACCAGGAGGCCGTGCATGCGGATGTGATCATCACCACCGCGAAGATCCCCGGCCGCAAGGCACCGCTGCTGATCACCGAGGACATGGTGCGCAGCATGAAGCCCGGCGCCGTGGTGGTGGACCTCGCGGCGGCCACCGGCGGCAACTGCGCCCTCACCGAACCCGATGCCACCGTGATGCGCAAGGAGGTGACCATCCTCGGCCCCACCATGATCGAATGCAGTTGCGCGCATTCCACGTCCTTCCTGCTGTCGAACAACTACACCACCTTCATCGAGCACCTGCTGAAGAACGCGGACAACGCCGATGACGAGATCCTCAAAGGCACCCGCGTGGTGGCCGATGGAGAGGTGGTGAACGCACGGTATCTGGGAACATAGGACATTGGTTCCACGACCCGGTCCGCCGCCGCGAGGCTATGGCGGAGGAACTGGGTCGACGCAACGGAACATCGCGCACATCCATCACAACGACCAAACCTGACCAATGGAATTCACCTACCACATCACCGCCATCGACGGCCTGTTCATCCTCGCCATGAGCCTGCTGCTGGGCTTCGAGGTGATCAAGAACGTACCCGCCGTATTGCACACGCCGCTGATGTCGGGCTCCAACGCGATCAGCGGGATCATCCTCTTCGGCGGCCTCATCCAACTCATGAGCACACCGCCCGAACGCATCTGGGTGATCGTGTTCGCGTCCATCGCCGTGCTGCTCGGCGCGATGAACATCTCCGGCGGTTTCTTCGTGACACACCGCATGCTTTCGATGTTCCAAGTGAATAAGAAGAAGGTTCCCGCGAAGAAATAGGCAGGACGGGCAGGTGACAGGTCGACCCGGTGGGTCGACGCTACACCTGGCCACCGCAACCATCCACATCGATCGGCCCAGTGGGTCAACAGCAGATCATCCCAAAACCATCGCATGGAATTCCTCTTCCTCCTCGCCACCATCGGCCTGATCCTCGGCCTGAAGTTCATGGGCGACCCCGCCAAGGCCGTGCTGGGCAACGCCGTGGCGGCCATCAGCGTGGTGATCGCCCTGATCGGCGTCACCATCACATCGTACAGCCCGGAGAACGGCGCGGGCACCTTCAACATCGTGCTGGTGGTGTGCCTGCTGGCGGCGGGCGGCATCATCGGCCGGGTGCTGGCCGTGCGCGTGCCCATGACCGGCATGCCGCAGCTCGTTGCGATGCTCAATGGTTTCGGTGGATTGGCGGCGGTGGTGATCGCGCTGATCGAAGGCATCGCCCATCCGATCGGCGATGACATGCGCATGAACGGCGGCCTGCTGCTGTTGAGCGCGGTGTTCGGTGGCGTGGCCTTCACGGGAAGCCTGGTGGCGCATTCCAAGCTGGAAGGGAAGAAACTGCCCAAGGCGAAACGCGGCCACATCCTCGCCGCGCGGATCCTGCTCTGGGCCATGGTGGTGCTGTTCGCCGCGTACATGCTGGCGCCGGGGCCGATCATGCCCTTCACCACATTACTGATCCTCATCGCCGTGCTGTCGCTGATCTACGGCGCGCTCTTCACCCTGCCGATCGGTGGCGCCGACATGCCCGTGCTGATCTGCTTCCTCGTGGCGCTGCACGGCATCGTGGCGCTGCTCGCGGGCCTCTTCTTCAACGATACCGTGATGCTGATCGGCGGCGTGCTGGTGGGCGCCACGGGATCGCTGCTCACCATCGCGATGAGCAAGGCGATGAACCGCAGCCTGGGCAGCGTGCTCAAGGGTGTGATCAAGCGCGACACCGGTGGCAGCGAGCGCGAGCAGGACATCCGCCCGATCAGCGCGCCGGAGACCGCTTCGTTGCTGGCCTTCAGCAAGCAGGTGGCGATCATCCCCGGATACGGCATGGCGGTAAGTCAGGCGCAGGGCGTGTGCCAGGAGATGCAGGTGATGCTGGAGCGCATGGGCGCCACGGTGCATTACATCATCCACCCGGTCGCGGGCCGCATGCCGGGCCACATGAACGTGCTGCTGGCCGAGGCCAACGTGGACTACGACCTGATCATGGCGATGGAGGACGTGAACGATGTGATGGACCGCTACGATGCGGTGCTGGTGATCGGCGCCAACGACGTGGTGAACCCCGCCGCCGAGACGGACCCCAACTCGTCGATCCACGGCATGCCCATCATCCGCGCCTATGCCAGCAAGCAGGTGATCGTGCTGAAACGCGGCATGGCCACCGGTTATTCCGGCGAAATGAACCTGCTCTTCGATCGCGCGAACTGCCGACTGCTCTTCGGCGACGCACGCAGCAGCCTCCGCACCATCATTGACGAACTCAAACGCATCTGACCATGGACAACCCCAAACTGATCATCTCCGAAAAGGAACGTGACCTGATGCGTTCCTGGATCATCGGCCACAATGCCCCCGACATCCAGGTGCGCAACAGCCTGGACCACCTGTACAAAGAGCTGGATAGCGCCGATGTGCGCAAGGAGGAGGACATGCCCGCCGACGTGGTGCGCGTGTGCAGCATCGTGGATGTGGGCATGCCCGCAGGCCGGAAGAACGACCTTCAACTGGTGATGCACGCCGACGCCGACCTGAAGCAGAACAAGCTCTCGGTGCTGTCCGTGCTGGGCAGCGCGTTGATCGGCTACCGGCAGGGCGCGAGCATCGTGTGGAAACTGCCGCAGGGCGATCAGACGATCACGTTGGAGCGCGTGGATAACTCGCGTTGCGACATCAGTGCGTTGAAAGCCTGAGCACACGGGATCCCCACCACCGACAGCACCCAATAGCTGTCGCGGCGCATCCAGATGACGAACTCCTTGAGGGTGTATCGTTGGCCGATCTGCATGTTCTATCCGCCAAAGTGCGGGGAAGGCGGACGCCAAAGATGCCTACACCGCACGGTCCGCCAACGGGTGCCCGAGCCATAGGATCACGAAGGCGAGCAGCACCACCCAGCTTTCCGCCAGCAACCCTTTCCAGTCGTGCAGGTGGGCGAATTGTACCAGCAGGAACATGATGACGCCGAGGTTGAGCCAGCTGCCCCACACGAATGTCTTCGGGTGGAACATCATCAGGCAGCCCATGAGACCGATCGCGCCCAGCAGTTGCCGCAGAACGGGCGCGGTGCCGAACGGCTCGAAGAACTTCACCATGGCCTCACTGCCGGTCATCATGCCCCATCCGGCGCGGAGGCTCATCCATGCCATGAAGAGGATCAGCGCGGCATTGGCGATGCGGAGAACGGTGGTCATGTCCATTGTGTATTCAGTTGTTCCGGGTGAAGGCCATCGCGTACAAGGGATCGGGGCCGTAGCTCGAAGGTCGCTGGCCCAGCAGAAGGTAGTTCTTGAAACCGGCCTGCTGGAAAAGTCCGATCGCCCGATCCTGCGGCAAAGGATGCGGAACCCACGGCGGTAGTGGATCGTGGCGATCATACTCCACGAGCAGCACGGTGGGCGTTGCCTGTGCGAGCCGCTCCACCACCGCCCGTTGATCGGCGATGAAGTGCAATACGTTCGCCATCAGCACGCCATCCACCGGCTGAAGCGCGATCCGCTCGACCGCACCGACGCGCGCTTCGATCCGCACGCCATCATGCTCCGATGGCAGGCCACGCAACACATCCGCATCACGGTCCACCGCGAGGATCGTGCTTCCCGCTGGCAGCAGTCCGGCCAATGCACGGGTGAAGGTGCCGCTGCCGCAGCCAAGGTCCATCCATTGTTGCGGAGCCTTCTTCCCGACGGGTGCCCCTTGGATCAACGCGCGCGCTTCAGCTACGGTCATGCTCAGTGGCTGGACTGGCCCACTTCCAGGCGTGTGATCCTGCTCTCCTGCACGTGGAACTTGAAGTAGGCTTTGAAGTCGCCCCATGTGTCGCTGTGCAGTTGGCCGAACACGTCGAGGCCGTTGCTCTCCACCTTGTCTATGCGTGTGAAACGCTCGCGGCCCTTGCCGAAAGCGCCGTTGGTGAAGGCCGCGAGGCTGCCTTCCTTGCCGTCATCGGCGAAGGTGGCACCGGGCCTGAAAAGCGCCTCCCACGCCTTGCGGTCCTGTGCATTGAGGGCTTCAATGGCGGCGCGGACGGTGGAATTCGTGAAGGAAGTGGTCATGGGTTGATCGTGTTCCGGTGCCGGAGCTTTGGCGCGGATGATGGCGCAAAGGTCATCTTCGCATGGGGTCGGCGATGGCATGGTCGCGGGATGGCCGACACCTATGCCGGTGGTCGCGGCGCGGCGCACGGCCATCCCTTTTCAACCATCACCTGCTGCGGACCCAGCCACCCTCTCACCGGTGGGGCTCATCCGCGCAGGGGCTTGCAGGTGCATTGCATAGGGACCTGTCAGGGTGCTTCACTCCGCACGCTCTCACCCGTACGGACTCTCTTTCTACACAGGCCCCCTCGTGCAACGCGGCGCGAAATTATCCGGCGCGGCTCCCCCGATCGTCACCGGATCGCATGCATGCTGTCATGGATGTGTTACTCGTGGTCGCGCCCGTAGCCCTTGCGGTTCTGCTCGAACAGTTCCTGCTCCGCCTTCAGCACGGCCTTCAGCGAATCGCTCACGTCCTTCTGCTCGAAACGCTCAAGGTTCGGCTGGCCGGCCACCACCCACGCGCTGTACCAGACGTTGCCCACCGCTACGATGGATGCGTTCATGCGTTCCTCCACCATGCCCATCATGGCATCCTCGTAGGCCTTGGTGAACTCCTGCGAGTACACGCGCATGGATCCGCGCCCGCGCGACTCGAACACGTATTTCTGGTCCTCGGGGTAGCTCACGCTCAACCGCTTCTCGATGCCGAGCACGCTGTCCACGAGCATGTGGCTGGCATGCACCGCCTCCCACGCCATGTCCAGCACGCGGTCCACGTAGGTGGCACGGCCCACGAGGTGGTCGTAGCTCTCGGCGCTCAGTTCGGGGATGCGGCTTTCCCAGAACGCGTGTATGCCGTGCTGGTTGGTGAGCTGGCCGTTGTAGTTCTCGGTGGTGTGCAGCGGCACGTGCGCATCGCCGATGTAGTGGCCGATCTCGGCGCTGTTGCGCAGGATGCGGTCCACGTCGCCGCGCTGGAAGGCGGTGACAAGGCGGGCGAACATCACCTCGATGTGCCACGGCACGATGCCATACGCCTGAAGCGTGTCCTCGGTGTACTTCGCCACGGCATCGTTCCATTTGCGGGGCATCACCTCGAAGGGGTCCACGCCGCCGTGCGCGTAATGGTCTATGTCGATGTAGTGGCGCTGTGCCTCGCCTTCCACGGCATAGCGGCGCTTGTCGGGATCAACGGCGTGGTCGGTGACGAAATCGATGTGGCGCTTGTAGAAGCCGAACATCTCGGGTGGCAGCGTGAAGCAGGCCATCCGGTTGATGCGCTTGTGGCCGTAGAAGCCCCATGCGTGCGCGGGTTCCACGGTGCGTGAGGGCCACAGCAGCAGCGCGGCGATCACCAGCACGGGCACGAGGAACAGGGTCTTGCGGATCATGGCTTCGACTTGGTATCCAACAGCACCAGCTCACCATCGCGCAGCACGGGGATCTTGTCGCTCTGGTCCGGCGTGAGGCAATACTTCACATCGGGCAGCAGGTGCAGTTGCTGGATGCGGCGGCGGCGCGGCGCGGCTTTCAGGATACCCATGAAGTTGTCGCGCGCGGCCATGTACATGTACTTGGCGGCGATGCTGCTGTCCTCCTCCACACCGAACTTGCCGCTTTCGAGCAGCCGCTCCATCACGGCACCCGCGAACACGCTATCCTCCAGATTGAACTTGTCCTTCCAGCCCGAGCACAGCAGCAGGATGTTGTCGTCCTGCGTCACCAGCCATTCGCTGAGCGCGGTGAGGTTGGGGAACGAGCCCACCACGAGCTGCCGCGCGTTCTTGGCAAGGTTGATGGCCTTGGTGCCGTTGGTGGTGGTCATTACGATGGTGTGGCCGCGCAGGTCCTGCCCCACGTAGGCCAGCGGCGAGTTGCCATATTGGAAGCCCTGCACCACCTCCCCGTTGCGCTCGGCTGCGGCGATGTAGCCATCGCGCCCGATGTACTGCGCCGCCTCCTCGATGGTGGCCACCGGTATGATGCGGTCGATGCCGTGCTCGAAGGCCGCCACCATGGCACTGGTGGCACGCAGCACGTCGATCACCACCACGATGCCCATGTCCTGCGCATACAACGGATACTGCGCGGGCGAGAAGCACACCTCCACCCGGTACTTGTATTCGCTGTTGCGGATATCGTCCATGGATCAGGGTTTACCGAGGAAAGGTAGCTTCACCACGACACCTTTCAACGCCTTGCCGCGCACATCGATCCAAATGGGCGTGCCTTCCTTGGCCAGCTCGGTGGGCACGTAGGCCATGCCGATGGGCTTTTGCAAGGTGGGGCTTTGCGTACCGCTGGTGACCTTGCCCACCACGTTGCCTGCCTCGTCCACCACGGGATGATCATGGCGGGGTATGCCGCGATCGAGCAGTTCGAAGCCCACCAGTTTGCGCGTGGTGCCATTCTCTTTCTGGGCCTTCAGCACCGGCGCGTCGATGAAGTCCTTGGTGAACTTGGTGATCCAGCCAAGGCCCGCTTCCATGGGCGAGGTGGTATCGTCGATGTCGTTGCCGTAGAGGCAGAAGCCCATTTCGAGGCGCAGCGTATCGCGCGAAGCAAGGCCGGCCGGCTTGATGCCGTAAGCCGCGCCTGCTTCAAAGATCACGTTCCATGCTTTTTCCGCCAGCGCGTTGGGCATGTAGATCTCGTAACCGCCCGCACCGGTGTAGCCCGTGGTGCTGATGAGCACGAGGCCCACGCCCTTCATTTCGGCGTACATGGCCGTGTAGTAGGGCATGCTCGCGATGTCCTCGGCGAAGAGACCCTTCAGCGTATCCACGGCCTTGGGGCCTTGCACGGCCAGCAACGACATGCGGTCGCTGATGTCCTCCAACTGCGCATCGAAGGTGTTGTGCTGCTGGATCCAGTCCCAGTCCTTCTTGATGTTGCTGGCGTTCACCACGAGCACGTAGTGGTGATCGTCGCCATGCTGCATGCGGTACACGAGCAGGTCGTCCACGATGCCGCCCTTGCCGTTGGGCATGCAGCTGTATTGCACCTTGCCCAATGCGAGCTTGCTGGCGTCGTTGCTGGTGATCTTCTGGATCAGGTCCAGCGCGCCCGGCCCGCGCACGAGGAATTCACCCATGTGGCTCACATCGAACACGCCCACGGCGTTGCGCACGGTGTGGTGCTCGTCGTTCACGCCGGTGTACTGCACGGGCATCAGGTATCCCGCGAAGGGCACCATCTTGGCGCCGAGGGCTTCGTGGATGTGGGTAAGGGCGATCTTCTTCAGTTCAGTGGTCGTTTCCATGTGTTCGTTGTCGTTCAGAGGCGCTTGGGGCGCTCTTCGATCAGGTTCTTGAAGATGGTGAGGTAGCTGTCGCGCCATGCGTTCACGGAGTAACGTTCCTCTACGGTGCGCCGGGCGGCGGCTCCCATCCGGCTGCGAAGGTCGGCATCTTCCACGAGGAGGGACAGCTTCCGCACCCATTCGTCCGTGGTATCGGCGAGGTAACCGTTCACGCCATCCTGTATGATCTCGGTGTTCACGCCCACCGGCGACATGATCGTGGGCATGCCCAGCGCCATGTATTGCAGGCCCTTCAACCCGCACTTGCCTCTGGCCCACGGGTCGTCCGGCAGGGGCATGATGCCGATGTCGATCCCCGCGAGATCCCGCAGCTCGGTATCCTTCCGCCAAGGCATGCCCTCGATGCCCAATGAAGGTTCGCGGTAGGTGCCGTCCCCGATCACGCGGAAGGTCACGCGGTCGCCGAAGCTCTCCTTCAGCACGCGCAGGAAGGGCAGTGCATGCTGGAAGTGCTGGATGGTGGTGATGCTGCCGCTCCAGCCTATGCAGACGGGGCCTTCGCGCCGCACCGGCACGGGCAGGTATTCATCCGTGTCTATGGTTGTGGGCACCACCTGCACGTTGGGGTTGTAGCCGCGCGCATAGTCCGCGAGGTACGGGTTGCCCGCGAACACAAGATCCGACAGGGCGATGATGCGCGATGTCTTGTCGGGATCCTTCAGCCAAGCCCATCGGCGGTTGGCATCGCTCACGTTGCTGAGCCAGATGCTGTCGTCGAAATCGAATACGATGCGGGCGCCGCCCTTACGGAAAGCCTTCTCGAAGGCGATGCTGCGCGTCATGAGCGCCTCGCGGAAGATGAACACGATGTCGAACTCCTGCATCCGCGCCAGATCGGCCTTGCGTAGGCGGTGGCAGCGGCGCACGAAGCGGGCCTTGTCCAGATAGTGCCCCTTCCGGTACAGCACGGCATCATCCTGCTCGGATACCAGATGACTGAGCTCACAACGGAAGCCGTTGCGCTCCAAGTGACCGAAGTACTGCTCGAAACGAAAGCGCTGGCCGGGCGCGCGATCCTTCCGGTGGCTGGCAATGAACAGGATGCTGGGCATGGGGTGCCGCGAAAATAGCCGCCTGTCAGATCCGGCGCCCAAGTGCGTGCCAGTACGGGGCTGCAGGCGAGAAAACGATGCTTGTCAAGCCCGCATCACGCATCATGCGCTCCACCTCAGCCCGCGTGAAACGCTGCTCCAAGGGCGTTCCGAAGCGATCCAGCGCATCGTTGCGCAACACGGTGAGGCTCTTGTCGTGGTAGTAGCTGAGCGGCAGACGCTGCCAGCCCTTGATGCCCACCGCCCGCGCCATGCGCGCCAAGCCGCAGGCGGGCACGTACACGGTGAATGCGATCACGTCGCATACCAAGCGCTTGAGGCCACCGGGCATCGCCGAGATCACGCGGCGGAACAGGCCGCTCAAGGCGAACAGCGCGCGGAAGAGCGGCCCCCGGCCATCCAGTGCATAATAGAGGTAGAGCAGCAGGTGGCCGCCGGGCTTCAGTTTGGGCACGAGCCTTGCCAGGGCCCCGGCCGTGTCGGGCACGTGGTGCAGCACGCCGAGGCAGATGATGAGGTCGAAAGTGCCATCGGCAAAGGGGATCCCGCCCACATCGGCCTGGTTCCAGCGCACATTGGGAAGATCCCCGTGCGTGTTGGCGGCATGGAACACGGCCTCGCTCGGGTCCAACGCCTCCACGTGCCCCACGCGGCCTGCGAGGTAGCGCGTCCAACGACCGCTGCCACACCCCAGATCCATGGCCACCACCTGCGGGCCGAGCAGTTCCGGCGGAACGATGTCGAAGTACTCCGCGCCCACATGCTCGATCTCGGCGGGGTCGAACGTGCTGAACTTCTCCCATTCCTCCCCGAAAGCGCCGATCGTGCGCTCGTCCCGGTGATCGCTCCCCGTGCCGAAGAGGTACACCTCGTTGCCACGGACGCGACGCGTGCCGACGGGAGGGCGGGAGTGCGGTGGAGCCAGCTTCATGCCTGTTCCCGCCAGCTCGGCGGCAGGCCGCGTTCGATCTCGATGTGGCCGAACGTGCCGCTCTTCCTTGCGCCCACAGCCTTGGCCCATGGTGCCATGCGGGCCAGCCCTTCCTGCAACGTGGTCTCGCGCACCTTGCCGAACACGCGCTCCACTTTCGAGTGATCGCTGAAGGCGAACACCACCTCGTTGCGTGCTTCAAGGTGGGCCACCTCCCCTTTCATGCCCATGGCCTCCTGCACGGCCACGGCCAGTTGGTTCACGGTGTACGGCGTATCGGCGCCCACATTGAACACCTCACCATAAGCTTCCGGCGTTTCCGCAGCGCGGGCCATGATGGGCGCGATGTCGCCGATGTAGCTGAACGCGCGCTGCTGTTCGCCATCGCCGAAGATGCTGAGCGGCCTGCCCTGCATCAATTGGTTCATGAAGATGCCCACCACGTTGCGGTAGCGATCGCCGATGTTCTGGTACTCGCCGTACACGTTGTGCGGGCGGAAGACCACGTAGTTGAGGCCGAACATGTGGCGCGCGGCGGCGAGGTCCATCTCCACGGCCAACTTGGCCACGCCATAGGGGTCTTCGGGCACAGGGCGCATGTCCTCGCGCATGGGCGGCTTCAGCGCACCGTAGACCGCGATGCTACTGGTGAAGACGAAGCACTTCACATCGTGCCGCACCGAGGCGTTGATCAGGTTGATGCTGCCGATGAGGTTGTTCTGGTAGTTGAACCGGCGGATGAAGTGGCTGAGCCCTTCCGCAGCATACGCCGCAAGGTGATAGACGTAGGTGAACCCGTGCTCGGCGAAGAGCCTGTCGATCAGTTCGTGATCGGTGATGGAACCCTGCACGAAGGTCGCGCGCGGATCCACCTGATCGGCGAAGCCACCGCTGAGGTCGTCCAAGGCGACCACCTTGTGGCCTTTCGCCAGCAGTTCCTTCACCATGTGCGCGCCCATGAAGCCCGCACCGCCGGTGACAAGAGAAGTTGCCATGTGTGATGATGCTGCCGAACGGCAACGGCCGGACGACGAGCGGCAAATATGCGAATGAAGACGCAGGCGCTGGCGGGAGGATGCCGGAACCGCCCGCTATCTGTGGCACGGTGGCACGGCCCGGCAACGCCTTTTCCCGGATCAAGGCGACCCAGCGGCCCCCTACCTGTTGCAGGCCCGCACCACCATGACGATGATGCAGAAGAGGAACACGAACACGCTGACCCGGTTGATGCCGTGCATGAAGCGCAGGCTCATGTTCGGATCCGGCTTCTTGAACAGGGTGGCCGGGTTGAGGTAGTAGAGAACGCGTTTCCAGAACATGGGTATCGAGTATCAGGGTCGACCGGTCCCGATGAGCATGATGGTGAAGCGTTCCTGATCATGGGCCTCGTTGCGGTCTCCGACAAGGCGGCCACGGTGCCCTCCTTCGAGCGCGAAGTCTGCCGATACATAGGAACCTTCATGGGTCTTGAGCAGCACCTGCCCTCCCTCCTGCGGCTCCACTGTAAAGGTCTCCCGATCTCCGGGGCTGTCCCGGTCGGCCACCAGTGAATCCCCTCTGTCACCATCAGCACAAACGAATTTGCCATTGGCAGCTTGGAGCGCGATCTTTCCATCGGGCAGGGGGAACAGCGTGAATCGCTCCCAGTCTCCCGGAGTGGCACGGTTCGCCAGCAGGATCGCGCGATCGGCTCCCCCCGCCCCTAATTCGCAGGAAACATAGCTGCCGTCGAAGCCTTGAAGTGTGACGGCGACCCCTTCGGAAAGCGGGGCGTTGGAGCCAGCGCTTGCCCCGCCCGTATC
>JAHBUM010000340.1 GCA_019638075.1 Flavobacteriales bacterium
CGGTCACCGTCACATCATCGGTCTCCACGATGAAAGGTCGCTCCTCATCGCGCTGCACCTCGAAGTAGGCTTCGCCTTTCAGGGTCACGTGCCGTTGGCCCTTCATCCGCACGCTGGCACGTGAGCCGGGCGAAAGCACCACATTGCTGTTGTCCTGTAGTACGGTGCGTACGTGTTCGTTCGCTGCCATGAGTTCTTCGGGGCGTTGTTGGTACCAGTAACGAACGCCAACGAAGAGGCCGGTGAATACAGCGGCAGCGGCCAGCCAGCGCGTGATGGTGCTGGTGCGACGCATCGGCACCACGCGGCCACGGCCTTCGGCTTCGGCGATCCGCGCATCCAACCGCGCCCATGCCTTGTCCACATCCACGATGGGCATGGCGGCATCGGCACCCAGCTCCCAGATGATGCGTGACCGGGCCAGCTCGGCAGCATGGGCCGGATCCACCGCCGCCCACGCCTCCACGGCTTGGCGTTCGGCAGCATCGGCCTCACCGCTCAGGTAGCGGGCCAGTTGTTCGCTCGTGATATGTGGTCCTTCGTTCAACGTTCCGTTCCTATGACAACGACCCTTCGGAATACCCCCATCCTATCTGTTCAACCACCACCAGAGCCACCCGAGGATGGTCACCGGCATCAGGTCGGCCAGTTCTTCGCGCAATGTCTTCAGCGCCTTGCCCATCTGGTTCTCCACGGTCTTCACGGAGATGCCCAACCGCTCGGCGATCTCGTGGTACTTCAGCCCTTCGTGGCGGCTCAGCTTGAAGACCTTCCGCCTTTCCTCCGGCAAGCCTTCGATGGCGGCATGTACCCGTGCGGCACGTTCGGTGTGTTCATCCTCTGTACGGCCGGTCTCTTCTTCGACCTCATCCACCTCTTCGTTCAGGCTACGCACCCGGCCCTGCGCATTCAACGCGTTGAGGCAGCGGTTGCGCACGGCTTGGAAGAGGTACGACTTCAGCGAGATGGTCACCTTCGTGCGCTCACGATCCATCCATAGGCGGAAGAAAAGGTCCTGCACGAGATCCTCCGCCCTGTCCGCATCCTTCACGTACTGGATGGCGAACGCGCACAACGGCCGGTAGTGCAGCTTGAACAACGCCTCGAAGGCATTGCGGTCACCGGCGGCGATGGGCGCGAATTCCATGGCGGGATGGCGGGCCGAAAGTAGCGGGGACGGCTCAAAGCATGAACAATGCTCCAACGGACACATTCTGGACCACGCCCCGCCAATTCGTCCGCTATACCCCGCCCCCACTGGACTTTCTGGCGCTATGGATCAATTCCTTCCGCCACTTTTTCCGCATTACCTTCACGGTGCGTTGATTGATGGGCAGGCTCCGCTTCACAGCCTGATCCTTGGCCGAAGCACCCGTACCGCCGACCCGATCGGCTTTGACAGCACAACAAGCAAGACGAAAGTCATGGACCTCAACAAATTCACCATCCGCTCCCAACAGGCCATCCAGCAGGCGCAGACCATCGCCACCGGGTTCGGCCATCAGGTGCTGGAGAACGGCCACCTGCTCAAGGGCATCCTTGAAGTAGACCCCGACGTGACGCCCTTCCTACTGAAGAAACTGAACGTGAACGTGCCCGTGATGACACAGGCGCTGGATCGCATCGTGCAAGGCTATCCGAAAGTGAGCGGTGCCGAGTTGACGCTTTCGCGCACCGCAGCGGCCACCTTGAACAAGGCCCTTGCCTCGCTAAAGGAATTCGGCGACGAATACGCCAGCGTGGAGCACCTGCTGATCGGGATCATCGAGAGCACGGACAACGTTGCGCAACTTCTGAAGGATGCCGGCGTGAGCCGCAAGGATCTCGTGGCGGCCATCAAAGAACTGCGCAAAGGCAGCAAGGTCACCAGCCAAAGTCAGGAGGAGACCTACAACGCGCTGAACAAGTACGCCAAGAACCTCAACCAGCTCGCCAAGGAGAACAAGCTGGACCCGGTAATCGGCCGCGACGAGGAGATCCGCCGCGTGCTGCAGATCCTCAGCCGCCGCACCAAGAACAATCCCATCCTCATCGGCGAGCCCGGCGTGGGCAAGACGGCCATCGCCGAGGGTATCGCGCAGCGCATCGTCAGCGGCGACATCCCCGACGACCTCGCCAACAAGCAGGTCTTCAGTCTCGACATCGCCGCGCTGATCGCCGGCGCGAAATACAAAGGCGAGTTCGAGGAGCGCCTGAAGGCCGTGGTGAAGGAGGTGATCGCCTCGGAAGGCAACATCATCC
>JAHBUM010000341.1 GCA_019638075.1 Flavobacteriales bacterium
CACCCGGACCGAAGACGGCATCGAAAAAGAGGATTTCGGCGCCTGCCAGTTCGTCAGGCTGATCGGCAGATACGCCTGGGAGAAGTAAGAAAATTATTCCCAAAGAAACACGAAGAAACACAAAGTGATTCGTCCAATTTTAGCTTTGTGTTATCTTCGTGTTCCTTTGTTAACGATCATTGTAAAGAAATCAGAAGCATGGAACTTATCAAGCATTTCATCGATATCATCATCCACCTCGACAAGTATCTCGTCGATCTGGTGACGCAGTACGGCGTCTGGACCTACGCCATACTTTTCCTGATCATCTTCTGCGAGACGGGGCTGGTGGTGACGCCGTTCCTGCCGGGCGATTCGCTGCTGTTCGTGGCCGGATCGCTGGCCGCAGGCCCCACCGCGCCGCTGGAACTGTGGATCCTGATCGTGAGCCTGATCGTGGCCGCGATCCTCGGCGACAACGTGAACTACTGGGTGGGCCGCTTCTTCGGGCAGCGGGTGCTGGGCTGGAAGCTCTTCGGCCGCCAACTGGTGCGGCAGAAGGACATGGACAAGACACACGAATACTTCGAGAAGTACGGCGCGCGCACGATCATCATCGCACGCTTCGTGCCCATCGTGCGCACCTTGGCGCCCTTCGCGGCAGGCATCGGCAACATGGACTACCGCCGCAGTTTCACACCCTTCAACATCGCGGGCGCGGTGCTGTGGATCGTGCTGCTCACCGTGGCCGGTTACTTCTTCGGCAGGCATCCCTTCGTGCAGAAGCACTACGAAACGGTGATCCTGGGCATCATCGGCATCAGTGTGCTGCCCATGGTGATCGAATTCCTCCGCATCCGGTTCGGTCGCGGCAATAGTCCGGCCGCTTGAGCGTTGATACAGCCGTGGCACGCTACGGGCTCATCGGCAGGCACCTCTCCCATTCCTTCAGCCAGCGCTACTTCACGGAGAAGTTCGGGCGCGATGGCCTCACCAGCCACCGGTACGACCTGTTCGAGCTGGACCGCATAGAAGCCCTTCCCGAACTGCTGGCCTCCACACCCGGCCTGCGCGGGCTCAACGTCACCATCCCCTACAAGCAGGCGGTGATCCCCTACCTGCATACGCTCACCCCCACCGCCGCCGCAGTGGGCGCGGTGAACACGATGGACATCCGCAATGGGATCCTTACCGGCCACAATACCGATGTGGACGGTTTCCGCGCCACGCTGCTGCCATTGATCGGCGATGCGCGCCCCCGTGCCTTGGTGCTCGGCAGCGGTGGCGCAAGCCGGGCCGTGGCCTTCGTATTGCGCGAGCTCGGGATCAGGTTCAGGGTGGTGAGCCGCAGCCGCGAGACGGGCGACATCACGTGGGACATGCTGGACCCATCGCTGGTGAGCGCATGTCCGCTGATCATCAACACCACGCCGCTCGGCATGCATCCCGCTGTGGACGGCATGCCGGATCTGCCCATGAGCGCCGTGGGGCTGAAACACTGCCTCATCGACCTCGTGTACAACCCGGAGAAGACACGTTTCCTACTGGCCGGTGAAGCACAGGGTGCCCGTGTAGCCAACGGACTGACCATGCTGCACGCCCAAGCGGAAGCGGCGTGGAGGGTGTGGGCGGGGTGAGCACGCCTTCGGGCCGCCCCGCTATCTTTCGCTCCCTCCATGGCAGCCGTACGCCTTTTCCCGCGCTGGGGCATCCTGTTGATCGACATGATGCTCTCGATGGCCGCGCTCATTGCGGCCTACCTGCTGCGCTTCAACTTCAATGTGCCCCCGCACGAGGTGGACCTGCTGCTGCCGGTGCTGCCGCTGTTCCTGCTGGTGCGGCTGGCATCGTTCCTTATCGCGGGCCTGCCGCGCATCATGGTGCGGCACACCAACACCGACGATGCCAAGCGCATCTTCCTCACCGTGCTGGGCGGCACGCTCACCTTCCTCGCCATCGGCGCGGTGCGCTATCTGTACTTCGATGGCTACTACTTCCTGCCCACCTCGGTGATCGTGATCGACTTCATGGCCACCGCCATGCTGCTGATCGTGGCGCGCATCGGTTTCAAGCTGCTGCATCTGCGTTCGCGCGGCGCGGGCAAGGACGTGGTAAGCGTGGTGATCCACGGCGCGGGCGAGGCGGGGCTGATCACCAAACGCACCTTGGAGCGCGAGGGCAGCGCGAAGTACCGCGTGGAAGCCTTCGTGGACGATGATCCGCGA
>JAHBUM010000342.1 GCA_019638075.1 Flavobacteriales bacterium
CGGTGATCAGCAAGCCGAGGCCCAGCAATGCCGCCACCCAGCGTGCCATCCCTGGCCGCCACGGATCGGGCCTCCAGATACCGAAGCAATGGTAGGTGAACAGGCAGGCATAGGGAATGCAGATGAAGAACAGCACCTCCTCCACCGGAAGGCCGAACAATGCCATTCCGGTGATGTAGCGCGGGTTGAAGCTCCAGACACCCATGTGCGTGAAGGCGGCATCCCATGCGATGAACACGGCCGCCACCGCAAGCAGTGCGGGCCACAGCCGGTACCACTCCCTGTGGAAGCGAAGCCGCGGATGGAACGAGAACAGGAAGGGCACGAGCAGTGCCCCGAGGTCGATGGCGAGGTAGGTCCACTGTCCCATCGATCAACCGTGCCGCCAGGCCTCGCGGAAGTACTTCAACGGCACCAGCAGCATGCCGAAGCATTCGCCGTGTTCCCGGCCAAGGTGCTTGTGATGCATCTTGTGCGCCCTGCGGATCGCGCGGAGATAGCGGTTGTCGCTGTTGCGCCACCACCTGAGGCGCTGGTGGATGAACACCTCATGCACCAGGAAGTACGCGAACCCATACAGGGTGATCCCCGTGGCGATCCAGATGCGGATGTCGCCGATGCCGTTCCGCGCGCCGAGCAGGAACAGGATGAACGCGGGTACTGCGAAGATCAGGAAGAAGGCGTCGTTGCGCTCCAGCGGATGGTAGTGGTCCTTACGGTGATGATCCTTGTGCAGCACCCACAAAAAACCATGCATCACATACTTGTGCGTACCCCAGGCCACCGCCTCCATCACCAGGAAGGTGGTGACCACAGCAGCTATGTTAATGGCCCAGGTCATGGCATACCGAAGGTAGGGGATGCGCCGGGTGCGGTGCGGCATCGTGCAGAGCAGAGCCACACCGCACCCGGCACACCCTCAGAGTTTCTGTACCGATGCGGTGAGGATACGCACCCCGTCGAACAACCGTACGTGGTACATGCCTGCATCCAATCCCGACAGGTTGATGGGCAGGGCCGCACCTGCCGATGGCTGCATGCTGGTGACCGCAGGGCGTACCGCGCGACCGATGCCATCGAACACCTGCACATCCACCGGGCTGTCGGCAAGTCCGTCCAAGCTGATCCAAGCGAGGTCCGTGGCCGGATTGGGGTACACCAGCAGTTCTCCTCGCGTGGCCAGTTCGGCCACATCGGTGGTGAACGAAAGCGGCACCAGCGGCCCACCTGCGGGCAGCGCCACCCACAGGCCGAACACCGGACCATTGCTGTTGACCGTGGGGTCCACGAAGCCCGATGCCAGCACGGTGATCGCATTCCCGGCCAGACCAAGTGTCGCCAGCGGTGCCGCGTATGAAGCGATCGCCGATCCGCCGCTCTCCAGCGTCAGTTGGAAGTCCGCTTCCGGCAGTTCGAGGTAGCCCGCGAACTCACCATATCCCAGATCGCTCACGATGGTGCCCGCTCCCACGCCCGTCTCCACCACATCCACCACCGGCGCATCGGTGCTGCCATGGAACACCAGCACATCCACTCCGGCCGGATCGTTGCTCACCTCGCGCGCATCGCCCTCCACGTAGATGTTGAAGGGCTGGACCGGCATGTAACCGCTCGGGGAAACGATGCCATTGGCCACCAGCACGTAGCGGCCGCCTTCATCCAGCGTGTAGGTATACCTGGCCAGGGCCCCGACGGTGTCGGCACTGGTGGGCAGGGCGATGCTGATGTCGAAGGGCACACCGGCCTGCACATCAACGAACGGGGTTGCGGTGCGGAAGGCGAAATTGTCCAGCAGCAGGGTGTTGTTCAGCCAGACGTCCACCTGCGCGGCGGCAAGATCGGCGCTGTTGTGGATGGCCTGCACGCGGGCCGTGGGGATGGGTGCCGCAGGGAGTGGTATCAACGCGCCTCCTGTGGGCAATGCCACCCAGATCCCGAACGCGGGACCGTCGCTGTTCACCGAGGGATCGAGAAAGCCCGATGCCACGGCCACCAGGGCACTGCCACCCAGGCCCAGCGTGGCCAGCGGTGCCGCGTAGGCGGCCACGATGCTGCTGTTGTACTGGTCGCGCACCTGCAGCGTGAAGTCGAGCGTGGGCAGGGGCAGGTAACCCGCGAATTCACCGTAGCCCAGGTCGTCCACCACGGTGGTGTTCACCACGGCGCTTTCGTACACA
>JAHBUM010000343.1 GCA_019638075.1 Flavobacteriales bacterium
GAGCGTTCCATGGCCCACGCTGCCGATACCAGTGTCCAGACCACGTGCGTGTAGTCCAAGGTCTCGCGGTAGCGGTCGTGCGTGCCATCGGGGAAATAGAGGCTGACAAGTGAGTAGATCACCAAATGGCCGGCGAGGAACACCGCCAGCGCCCACCATGCCCTGAGCCGCCACGCCTGCCAGATGACCGCCACGGCGATGAGCATCACATCGGGATAGTGACACAGGGCTTGGATGCCGTGTGCCCATAGGCGGCCGGGAACGAACGCCCACAGCAGTCCGTCGTGGCGAAGCCGCTGCAGCACGGTGGCGAAAGCATCGCCCTCGTATGTGGAAAGCGCGAGCAGGCGGTGTGCCATGACCAGTGCGAGGGCCGCTGCGAACGACCACAGCAGCGTGGGCCGTTGCCAGATCCTGTCTACCGTGAGCATCAGCAGCAACACCAGCAGGCCGAGGAAATGGCAGCTGGCTACCAGCACGAAAAGTGCCAGCGCCAAGGCCCATCGCACCCGCTCGTTCAGGTGAGTGTTCCTCAGCACCGCGCGCAGCACGATCAACAGCATCGCGCCGTAGTACAGCTCGAAGACGGGGCAGAACAGCGCATGCGCCAGTCCCACGAACTGCGTGGCGAGCAGCACCAAGGCATGCACCCGGTCGCGAAGGACCATGCCGGTGAACAGGAAGGCCGCTGCGGCCAACACGATGTTGCCAAGCGAGTACAGCACCACCACAGCAGGCAGCCCCACGCCGAGCTTCACGCCCAGCAACGGCAACCACTGGATCAGGGGCATCAGCCAACGATGGTTGATCACGTGGAAGCCTTCTTCATCCACCACACGCACCAGAAAATAGCCCGCGTCGGCATAGAGCCGTTCCTTCGCGAAGGCCATGGCGAAGCCGCCCATGATCAGGATCGCGGCCGCGCCGAGGGCATACAGCCATGCCGCGCTGTGGCGCAACTCATCCGACCGGCCTTCCATGCGGCCAAAGTAGCTTATGGCGGCGGCGTACTTTTCGGCCATGGACGATGTGCTCGCCACACCGATCGAATTCCTGAAAGGGGTGGGGCCGCAGCGTGCGGAACTGTTGCGTGCGGAGTTGAACATCGCCACCTACGGCGATCTGCTGCTCCATTTTCCGTTCCGCTACGTGGACCGCAGCCGCTTCCACACCGTGCGCGAATTGACGGAGGACATGCAACAAGCGCAGTTGCGTGGCGTACTCGGACCGTTGCGCATGGTGGGCGAGAAACAGGGGCGCAGGCTCGTGGCATCGTTCACCGACAAGACCGGCACCGTGGACCTCGTGTGGTTCAAGGGCGCGCGTTGGTTGCAGGCATCCTTGAAGCCGGGGCAGGAATACATCCTCTTTGGCAAGCCGGGCACTTTCAAGGGGCGTTTCAATTTCGCGCATCCCGAACTGGAACTGGCGGCCACGTGGGAACAGGGCCTCGAAGCCGCGCTGCAACCCGTGTACAGTACCACGGAGAAGCTGAACGCGAAGGGCCTCGGCAGCCGCGTCATCTGGAAGTTGCAGAAGACCGTATTGCCACAGGTGGAAGGCCACCTCGGTGAAGTGTTGAGCGCGGAACTGGTGGAATGGCTTGGCGGCATGAGCCGTGAACAGGCGTTCCGTCAGGTGCATGCGCCGCAGGATCAGGCCCGGCTGGATGCGGCTTTGCGGCGCTTGAAGTTCGAGGAACTGTTCTTCATCCAGTTGCAGTTGCTGGAACAGAAACTGCTGCTGCAACAGAGCCTGCGCGGCAACGTGTTCGCTTCGGTGGGCGATCACTTCAACCGCTTCTACCAGCACCATCTGCCGTTCGAGCTTACCGGCGCGCAGAAGCGGGTGGTGAAGGAGATCCGCAAGGACATGGGCAGCGGCCACCAGATGAACCGCCTCGTGCAGGGCGATGTCGGCAGCGGCAAAACGCTCGTGGGCCTGTTGAGCATGCTGATCGCGCTGGACAACGGTTTCCAAAGCGCGCTGATGGCACCCACGGAGATCCTCGCGCAACAGCACTTCGCCACCATCAGCCGGTTCGTGGAGGGCTTGCCCATCGTGGTGCGGCTGCTCACCGGGAACACGAAGCAGGCCGAGCGGAAGAGCATCCTCACCGCCCTTGCCATGGGCGAGATACATCTGATCGTGGGCAC
>JAHBUM010000344.1 GCA_019638075.1 Flavobacteriales bacterium
GGTGGCGCGGTCCACGTAGCCGTCGCTGGTGATGGACGACAGCCGCATGTCGAGACTGAATTTCGATCCATCCGCAGCACCCATGAGGCCGGTGCCCGCGCTGACGGAATAGCGCTGTGTATTGAACGATCCACCACCCGCACTGACCAGCCCCCACGCATCACGCTTCACCGAGGTGGTGCGCAGGTTGATGCTCGCGCCGAACGCCGCCGGGCCGTTGGTGCTGGTGCCCACGCCGCGCTGGATCTCGATGTCCTCGGCGCTGCTGGCGATGTCGGGCATGTTCACCAGGAAGGCGCCCTGGCTCTCGGGGTCGTTGAAGGGCACGCCGTTCAGCGTGATGTTGGTTCGCGTGGCGTCGCTGCCGCGGATGCGCATGTAGGTGTAGCCGATGCCCGTTCCGCCATCGCTGGTGCTTACCACGCTGGGTTGCAGTTCCAGCAGGTAGGGCAGGTCCACGCCGGTGTTGATGCGTTGTATCTCCTCGCGCGTCACCACGCTCTTCGCGAAGGGCGCACGATCGCCTGCACGCAGCGCGCTCACCTCGGCCTCGCCCAGGGCGATCGATCCACCACGCATGGCGATGCTGAAGGTGTTGTCCCCCTCGGTCAGTTGCAGCAGGGTATCCACTGGTTGATGACCGATGTACGACAGCCGCACGCGCGCCGCACCGGGCCGCAGCCCTTGGATGGTGTAGCCGCCATCGCGGCCGGTGGTGGCACCGAAATGCTGGTCGTTGCCCACCACGATGTGGACGCCTTCCAACGGATCGTTGGCCACGCCGGTGATGGTACCACTGAGGCGGGTCTGGGCCTGCGCGGCAAGACCGATGGTCAGCGCGGCAACAAGGGAAAGAATGTGTTTCATGATCGCTCCTCCGGGTTGGCTGTCGTTGCTCGGAGGAGCCTCCGCCGGACGGCGGATGGGCTTGGTCCCTTGGCAGCATTACCTGCCCAGGTTCTTCGGGTTTGATCTCAGCCTTTTGAGGGGCACCCCGTTGCAAGACGGGGGCGAAGGTAGGTGGCGGCGGGGATCAAACGATCATCCCATCGCCCGATCCCTGCCGCCACCTACCGTAGCGTCGACCCTCAGGGTCGACCCACACCGATACCCGGTAAGATCCACGATATTTCGGAACACCCGCATAGGAAATGCCCCCGTCCAACACCCATCGCCACCCCCGCCTGCGCGGCCACGACTACCGGAACGGCGCCTATTTCGTTACGCTATGTACCCGTGCGCGGTCCCATTTGTTCGGGGAGATCGTGGGCGGGGGGCCGGATGCGCGCATGGAACCGAACGCCACGGGCCGGTTGGTCTTGGACGAATGGCATGGACTACCGGATCATTTCGCACACCTGCGGCTGGACCAATTCCAACTGATGCCCGACCATCTGCACGGGATCCTGATACTGGACCGGCGGCTGTTGGATGTCGATGGGTCGGCCCTGAGCGGGTCGGCCCTGAGGGCCGACGCTACGGGCTTGGACCCGCAACCTATTGCGGACAACACCGACCGGTCGGGAACAGGGAATGCATCACAGCGCGGAACACTGGGCGTCATCATTGCTTCGTTCAAGGCTGCGGTCACGTTCAAACTGAACCAACAGAACAACACGCCCGGCGGACGCTACTGGCAGCACGGTTACAACGACCGGGTGATCCGTACCACCCGTGGCGAATTCGAACGGATCGCCCGTTACATCGCGGAGAACCCGTCGAAATGGCGGTAGCTGGGCAAGGGGGCACCATACTCGTCCTCACCTCATTGCCCGCCCCCCATCAACGCACACGCGATGCCTTCCAGCATGGCACATGAGGCACTCCTTCCCCACCGCCACGGTCAGCAACTCCCCAGCAGCCAGTATACGATGAGGAAAACGATGATGGTGCCGAAGCAGCCACCGCCCCATTTGTAGGCGGCGGCACCGGCCAGCAGGCCGCGAAGTGGATTGTTCATGATCGCCGAAGTTCGATGTTATGCCACGTTGGCGGCAAGCGGCATGCCGTTGGCGAACCGGGCGATGGTGCCGGGCCACGTGCGTCCAGCGCACGGGCGACCGCTACATTTGCCCGCACATTCCACTTTCCATGCCCAAGCTCATCAAGAACCTCCTGATCATCGCGGCCTTGCTCGCTG
>JAHBUM010000345.1 GCA_019638075.1 Flavobacteriales bacterium
TTCCCGCAGCAACGTGCTCGCGCAACTGCACCTCTACCTCGGCAAGAAGCTGATGGAGCGCGGCGAAATAACCGAAGGCCTGCTCCTGCTGGCGCGCACCACACGCCACTACGGCGATCTGCTCCCGGTGTACCACGGCCTGAACGCGCGGCACATCGCCTTCCAACAGGCCACCCCGAAAGACTACGATCGCCTGATCGCGCTGTTGGACAAGCCGGACAAGACGCCGTTCGAGCGCTACCTAACAGCCACGGACGAGCGCCCGGCGGATTGGGAGAGCACCGAGAACGAATTCCGCAGTGTGGGATTGACGCGCGACAAGCTGCTCGACTACAAAGCGATGTGGTACCTGCGCGAGGACAGCCTTGAGCAAGCCGCCGCCACCTACCGCCAAGTGGATCAGAGCTATTGGCTGAGCTACGAGATCAGCCTATTCGCCGATGACGACCCTTTCGTGGTGAACATCGAGGATCCGCACAACTACAACAAGACCGACAGCGCACGTTACACGCGCCTGAGCATCGTGGAACGCATGGTGGCCCTGAAGAAAGAAGCCGCCCGCGACCCGAGGAAGCGCGCGCTGAACAACTACCTGCTGGGCAACGCCTATTACAGCATGAGCTGGCACGGCAAGTACTGGGGCCTCTCGCGCATCGCGTGGAGCATCCACGGAATGAGCATCTGGCGCGACGAAACCTACCGCACCCCGGGCGATGACGACTACTATGGCTGCCACCGCGCCAAGGAGCACTACATCACCGCAATGAAAGCGGCCAAGGACCCGGTGCTGAAAGCGATGGCCTGCATGATGGCCGAGCAATGCGAATACAACTGGGGCGAGTACCAGCGTTTCGACGACCCCATGGGGCCCGAGCCGCCCTACCTCGACCAGCTCACCGATGCGAAGAGCCAGCAGGCGTACCTCGACATCATCGAGTGCAGGCACTACGCGGACTATGTGAGGCGGTACCGGTGATCACGGGAAAGGACCTCTTCGCGGAGCACTGCGCATCTTTGCGCATAGCAAGCCACGCATTGCTGGCCCTGTTATGCCGACCCGATCCGGAAAATACAAGCTCTTCGAGGCCACCGGCATCGCGTTGGAATACATGGTGGTGGACAAGGACACGCTGAAGGTGCTGCCCATCGTGGACAAGCTCTTCGCGGATGTGACCGGAAAGATCGCCAGCGATGTGGAGCGCGGCGATGTGCAGTGGCACAACGAGCTTGCCTGCCACGTGGTGGAACTGAGGACCGCGAAACCCACGAAGAAGATCGCCTCCTTCCGCAAGAAGGCCCATGGTGAAGTGAAGACGATCAACGCTGCACTGGCGAAGCACGGCGCCATGCTGCTGCCCACGGCGACACATCCGTTCATGGACCCCGCTGCGGAGACCACGATCTGGCCGCACGAACACCATGAGGTGTACGCGCTGTACGACCGCATCTTCGGCTGCCGCACACATGGATGGAGCAATGTGCAGGGCGCGCACCTCAGCCTGCCCTTCGCGAACGACGACGAGTTCAGCAAGCTGCACGCCGCAGTGCGTCTGCTGCTTCCGATCATCCCCGCGCTCAGCGCCAGCTCGCCCATCCTCGACGGCGAGGCCACCGGCTTCCTCGACAGCCGCATGGAAGCCTGCCTCCACCATCAGGACGAAGTGCCCGAGCTGATGGGTCCGTTCATCCCCGAGGCGGTGTTCTCGCAGGAGGATTACTACCGCGCCATCTTCAGCCCCATCGCACAAGCCCTGGCTCCCTATGACAGGGAGAACGTACTGGACCATCACTTCGCGAACTCGCGCGGTGCCATCGCCCGCTTCGACCGCGACACCATCGAGATCCGCGTGATCGACATCCAGGAATGCCCGGGCGCCGACCTCGCGATCGCCGAGCTGATCGTGGCGGTGCTGAAAGCGCTGACCACTGGACGCTGGGTGAGCACCTACCTGCAACGCGCATGGAGCGAGCACGACCTGCTGCCGCTGTTCCTGCAAGTGATCAAGGATGCGGGCAATGCGCGCATCGCCAACCGCGACTACCTGCTGATGTTCGGACTGATGAAGCAGGAGCACATGAGCGCGCAGAAACTGTGGCAGCACCTCTTCGTGG
>JAHBUM010000346.1 GCA_019638075.1 Flavobacteriales bacterium
TGCTCCCATCATCAGCATGGCTATTAGGGGCAACGTGACCGCATGGCTCGATGGGGCACGCCTGTTCCATTGGGAACTATCCGCGCTGGATCGGCCACGGATCCTGCCGGACTCCACCACGCGCCTCTCCTTCCCCGTGACCCTGCCCACCGATGGGGAAGCGCACGTGCTCGCTGTGCGGCTCCATACCGGGCCATGGGGCGGCCCGGCGCTCCGTGGTTTCGAGATGAGCCTGCACACGCCGAAGGCCGTGATCGAGCGCGGGTGGTACGTCACGCATCGGACCATCATCCTTGGCTTCAACCTGTTCGTGCTGCTGCTGGCGCTTTCCATCTGGTGGCTGGGCCGGCAGGAACGCGTATGGCCGTGGCTTGCTGCCTTGGCGGCGATCAACGCCATCATCACCTTCTCCAAGATGGTGGAGTATACGGCGCTGGGCATGCCGTACGAAGGAGACATCGGCTACCTATGGACTGCGATCATCCCTGTTCCGCTCATGCTGTCCATGGCCATCCTACGCATCGTGCTGGATCGGGCGCGTGGGCGGGGCTGGCGGATCTTCCTTACCGTAGCGATCATCCTATGTGTATCATACTTCGCGATGGAGAGCGGCTTCGGATTCGACCTCTTCTACTACGCGGAACAGGATGAGGTCCGAGAAGCCATCGTCCTCCTGAGCCTGGCCTTGGTCATGGGCGGCTGTTTCATATGGATCATGGTCGACATCGTGCGCCTCGGCATCCTCGTATTGCGCACCCGTGGTTCCATGCGTTGGATCGGCATGGGGATATTGATCAGCGGTGCAATATCCCCGGTCCTCTACGGGATCGGGACCCTCGTGATCAATGGCTCCCAAGGCGTCACCGAAACCGCTGCCGACTATGCCCGCTATGCGGCCATCCCACTGTGCATCATCATCGGCCTTGCCCTGCGTTCGGCGCACCAGAACCGCATGTTGTCGCGGCAGCGCGATGAACTGGACCGTGAAGTGCATGAGCGCACGGCTGAGTTGCGGGCGGAACGGGACCGCAGCGAAGAACTGCTGCTGAACATCCTGCCGCACGAGGTGGCGGAGGAATTGAAGCGGAAAGGTGCTGCCGAAGCCCGCAACTTCGATCAGGCCTCCGTGCTCTTCTCCGATTTCAAGGGCTTCACCACGCTCAGCCAGACCCTCCCCGCCGCTGCGGTGCTCGAAGAGCTCAATGTCTGCTTCAGGGCGTTCGACGAGATCGCGGCGAAGTATGGCGTGGAGAAGATCAAGACCATAGGCGATGCGTACATGGCAGCTGGTGGCCTGCCCGATCCCGGGCATTCCACTCCGGCCGATGTGGTGCTGGCCGCGCTCGCCATGTAGGACTTCATCGAGCAGCGCAAAGCACACCGCCGGGCACAGGGGCTGTTCGCCTTCGAGATGCGCCTTGGCATCCACACCGGCCCCGTGGTGGCGGGCATCGTGGGCGTGAAGAAGTTCCAGTACGACATCTGGGGCGATACCGTGAACACCGCCAGCCGCATGGAGAGCAATGGCGAAGTGGGAAAGGTGAACATCAGCGAGGCCACGTACGCGCTGGTTCGCGACGCCGTTGCCTCGCTTGGCGGCGCCTCCCTGTTCCACTTCACCCCACGCGGCCATGTGGATGTGAAAGGCAAGGGCGGAATGGAGATGTGGTTCGTGAGCCGTGGTGGCGAAGCCACTCAATAGACCTCCGTCCTAACCTGCCCGTCCCGCAGGCGGGTTCGGACATATCGCCGTGCGCCGATGCTGAAGCTATAGCGCAAGCGTCAGGAATTTGTATTCTCTGTGTCCTCTACCTCTCTCGCAGTTCAAAATTTCGTCCGCCGCAGGCGGACTCTTTTATCAACCGCAGGAGCAGAGGGCCTGTCGGCGGGCAGGCGCGGAGAGAAAGCCCGTAGTGCCTTGGTGGACGAATTAGCTCGGCGGTCTCATAGACCGCTTTCATGTTTCGTCCGCCATCGGTGGGCGCACTTGTATTACGACGGAGGTCTACCGTAGCAAACCTTGCCATACCCAACAAGAAAGCCGCCCTTGCGGGGCGGCTTTCAAAGCGTTCGTTCGTTGCGTGATCAGCCCACCT
>JAHBUM010000347.1 GCA_019638075.1 Flavobacteriales bacterium
GGAGATCTACGCCCGCGCCCGCCGTCAGGACCGCGCGCGCAACACCGCCGAAAGCGTGACCGGCGTGGACCCGCTGGTGCGCGTGGAGCAGACCAACTACCGCGTGAACGCCAGCTACAAGGTGAGCAGCGCCATAAGCCTGCGCACCCGCATCGAAACGGTGGACTTCCAACGCGGCGCCGCACCGTTGAGCCATGGCTTCCTGCTGTATCAGGACATCGTACACCGCCCGTTGAGCAGTCCGCTGGAACTCACGCTGCGCTTCGCGCTCTTCGACACGGACAGCTACGATTCGCGCATCTACGCCTACGAGAACGACCTGATCGGCGTGTTCAGCATACCGCCCTACTACGGGCGCGGCATCCGCTGGTACGGCATGGTGCGCCTGACGCCGCTGCGCCGCGTGGACATCTGGCTGCGCTACGGCGCCTTCATCTACAACGACCAAAGCTCCGTAAGCAGCGGCCTTCAGGAGATCAACAGCAACATGCGCAGCGACCTGAAGTTGCAGGTGCGGTGGATCCTTTGAGGGAGGCAGTTGTCGGTCATCAGTTATCAGTTGTCAGGCTGGCTCCTTGGTCGAACCCGCCGCCACTGACAACTGTATTCTGACAACTGCTCCCAGCAATGGCGTTGTCGGTCGGCAGTTGCCAGTTATCGGACTGGCTCCTTGGTCCAGCCCGCCGCCACTGACAACCGCCCACTGGCAACTGACAACTGCATTCTGACAACCGCCCCCAATGGCCCTGCACCACATCCGCATAGACCGCAGCGATCCCTCGGCCATCCTGAGCGGTAACAGCATGCCACGGATCGAATTCCGGCAGGCGCTCTTCCGCACGCCCCGGCCCGGCTGGCAACGCCGCCTGTACACGGCCTCGCTGGTGGCCACCACCATCGCCCACGGCCCCGATGACCGCCGCCTCGTGGTGGATCACCAGAACTTCCGGTTCTCGCTGCTCTACAACGCGTCATGGCCCGAGCCGCTGTTCCTCGACATCAAACGCTGGCCCTACAAACCCGTGGAGCTGCGCGACGATGCGCCGGTGATCTCGTGGAGCATCGAACTGCGCCTGCGCGATCTGCGGCTGGCCGAGGATGAATGGGTGGAGGTGGCGTTCGTGGGGTAGCCTACCGCACCACCACCTTCCAAGTGGAAGCCCCGGCGCGCCCATGCACCTCGGCGATGAACAGGCCCGGCACCGCGTGCAGGATCCGGAAACGTACGCCATCATCGCGGCGCTCAACGGCTACCGGTACTTCGCGTCCTGCCACATCGCACACACGCAGCGCCCGGAAACCATCCACGCCTTCGATCGCGTAGTCCGCATCGCCCAGCACCCGCAATCGGGCGTCCATACCGGACCTATCGTGGATCGCCAACGTGCAATCCGCCGCAGGCTCACCGGCGGTGGTACTGAACACGCCCTGCACGATGCGCCAGTCCTCCCACACGCCACCTGAGCCGGTGAGCCAGTCGCTCAGATCGAACGTGTTCACTCCCTGCATCGTTCCCGGAACCTTGTAGGCTTTCACCGCAAGACCGTTGTGGTCCCATGTGACCGGTGTTCCTGCCGCGCACACCTCCGGCACACCGGGTGTAAGGCAGTTGGGCTGTAGGAAATAGGCGTACTCCTCATAGTCGGGCCACTCGCCGAAGACGCGGGCCATGCCGTCGCCATCCACGCATACGGCCACGTACTCGTTGCATGCGATGCCCTTCGCACTGATGCCGTGATCGGTGATGGCGCGCGCCATGAAGACCGTGTGCCGCGCGCGCCGGTCGGGGTTGTCGTAATGCGTATCGGTGATCACATCGGAGAGCCGTGGCACTTCAAGGAAAGACGCGGTGCTTACCGTCATGTTGCCGGCATACGGATCTGCAAGGGCCGCGGCGCTGGTCACTGTTCCGTTCTGCGCGGTGAAATACACGCCACCGAGGATCGCCATGCCCGCGCTGGTGCCACCGATCACGATGTTGCGTTCGGCAATGGCCTCGTTCACCAGACCGGCGATCGGCGTATCGCGCCAATGATCCACGTAGTTCCATTGATCGCCACCGGCGAACCAGATGGCCTCGG
>JAHBUM010000348.1 GCA_019638075.1 Flavobacteriales bacterium
TGGATGAGGCCCGCGCCATCATCCGCACCGGTGTGGTGCTGCTCATCGCTGGGTTCGCCCTCAGCGAGCTGCTGCTCTTCGGCCAGGGCACGTTGATCTGGGCGCGCTGGGGCATGCTTCCGGGTTACCACTGGATGCTGTTCGGCGCGAGCGCACTGCTGCCGGCGGGGGCGGTGTTGCTGTTGGCGGGGGCAATGACAGGATCAGAAAATGAGATGATCAGACGATCAGACAATGGGGATCCGCCCTCCATTGTCTGATCTTCTCATTGTCTGATCGTCTGATCCCTAAGCACTATGCCGCCCGTTCATGCTCCGGGCAATCCGTGCGCAGCTCAGAGATGGCAAGGTCCTTCTTCAGCAATGCGCAGTGGTGATGCTTGTCGCGGTCGCCGCGATAATGCCTGCACGTCCAGCACATGCGCTGCACCTGCACATCGCCGCTCTGCACCAGCGCCTGTAACAACTGCATGGACGACAGCAGCAGCGCGTTCTTCCGCGCCAGGGAAAGGCCCGCCATCGCCTCGGTGAGCGGCGCCGTGCCTTGGGCGTGTTTGCGGCCGCTGGCCCGCAGGCGGAGGGCATGGCTGCGGCCGTCCGTCGCGTCGGCCCTGCGCTCCACGTAGCCTTGGTCCACCAGCGCCTTCACGCTTTCGCTCACCGTGGGGCGGCCCAATTCCAGTTCCTCCGCCAGCATCGCCACGCCCACGGCCCTGTCGGGATGCGCCGCGATGAAGCCGAGGATGCGCAGTTGCAACGCGCTCAACCCCGCGTCGGTGGCCTGTTTCCAGCGGAGGGCGCGGGCCACTTCGCCCAAGCGCTCCAGTACGTGGGCCAGATGTTCGTCCAAGGGATGGGCCATGCGCGCGGGTCGTGGGTACCGAAAAGCGGGACCCGAAGATCGGATCCCGCTTCACGAAAGTAGGTGCGATCACCCTTTCACGTCGGCCATGCTCGCGCCGTAGTTGATGTGCAGCACGTCGCTGCCCAGCACCAGCGCGGGCACGCTCTTCACACCGGCGGCCTCGGCCTCGGCGATGCGGCTGCGCTGTTCGCCCAGATGCACGACCTCCACATCGTAACGGTTCCGGTCCACCAGTTCGGTGATGCGGTTCTCCGCGTTCACGCAAACGGGGCATCCGGCATGGTAGAAAACTGCTTTGCTCATGATTGTTGGTTTTTGGGGTATCGACCGTCGATCCGGGGCAAATATAGTTCGGCTTCCGAATTACAAGCATCCGTAACGCCCATGATCCGGATATGTTCATCCAGCATTATTGGAAAGCTACCTTTGTACAGCCATGCCATTCAAGCTGAAACGGGCGCAGGAGCCGTTCTCCAAGAGCGATGGATACCGCATGCTGGTGGACCGCCTGTGGCCGCGCGGCATCAGCAAGGAGCGCGCCCACCTCGATGAATGGAACAAGGTGCTGCCGCCGTCGAACGAGTTGCGCAAAGCCTTCCACGGCGGGGAGCTGGGCTTCAAGGCGTTCAGTGCGGCGTACCGGAAGGAGTTGCACGGCCACCCCGACGAGTTGGACCGTGTGCGGGAACTGGCGGAGGACCGCACCGTGACGCTGTTGTACGCATCAGCGAATGTGGAGGAGAACCACGCGCGAGTGTTGCTGACGACCCTGGAAGGGAAACCGGGATAGTTGACGACCACCGCCCTGCGCTCATGTTCTGTTGATGCAGGCCACCGGGATGGCCGTGGTTCAGCCACATACGCGGTCATTGGCGTTGGATACGTGCTCAAGCCGAAAGGGCATCCAGCAGGACGCCCTTTCACATGGCCGTTCAATAGTCGGCTTACAACGTCCCTCTCGCCTCCTGTTCCCGCTCGATCGCCTCGAACAGCGCCTTGAAGTTGCCTTTGCCGAAGCTCTTCGCGCCCTTGCGCTGGATGATCTCGAAGAACAGCGTCGGGCGGTCCTGTAGCGGCTTGGTGAAGAGCTGCAACAGGTAGCCCTCGTCATCGCGGTCCACAAGGATGCCCAACTCGCTCAGCGGACCGAGATCCTCTTCGATCGGGCCTACGCGGTCCA
>JAHBUM010000349.1 GCA_019638075.1 Flavobacteriales bacterium
GCCCGCGCCCATGAACACCAGTGGCAACTGGCGCTGCTGCATCTTGTGCATGGCCATGATGAGCGCGCTCAGTTCCTTCCTGTCCAAGTACTGCACCTCGTCGATCAGGATGGCCACGGCGCTCTTCCGCTCCCTGGCCGCCTCGCCCACCGCCGCGAACAGTTCGGGCAGGTCGGTCTCTATGTCACCGCTGTCCGCCGAGCCCTTTTCGCCCTCGATGTCGATGCCGAACTCCACTTCGCCCACCTTCATCCGCACGCCGCCCACGAAGCTCTTCAGCACGGCCAGCGCCCGCCTCGCCTTGTTACCAGCGCCTGCCAGCCGGTCCAGCTCGTAGAGCGTGCGGCGCAGGTGCGGGATCAGCATCTCACCCAGCGTGGTGCCCTCATGCGCCTCGATGAGGACGGTCCGGTAGCCGCTTTCCTGCGCGGCGCGCTCCAGTTCGTTCAGGAGCACGGTCTTGCCCACGCCCCGCAGGCCGGTCATGAGAAAGCTCTTCTCGGCCCGGCCCGCCTTCACCCGGCCCAGCAGCAGGCGGGCCTGTTTGAAGATATCCTCGCGGCCCACCACCTCCGGCGGTCTCGTGCCAGCGCCCGGCGCGAAGGGATTGTTGAAGTCGTCCATGTACGTGCCTTTCCTTGAAGATGCGAGTATAACGACTTATACCCATTTATACCGATAACTTGATATAAATGAGCATAACCCACTATAAGCGGATGGAAAGGCCGGGCCTTGTCCGGCAGGGTATCCCACGGCCATCAGCCCCGCGGCACCGGGACTGCTGCAGGCGCGGCCTCGCGACTGGTGGGTGGGGTACGGCCCGCATTGGTCCGGGCCACCCGATCCTTCACGCTGATCCGGAACCGGTTCAAGCCCACCTGACTTCTAATTGTGGCGGATCCGCCATAATTAAAGTCCGGGTTGTGGACGCTCTCCCAGATGCCGAGGAACTCCACGGTGTTCCGGTTGCGGAGCCGATCGGCAATGAAGAAGTCACCTTCCTTGGCCCTGAGCATGCCTCGCTCCGCCGAAGCGGCTACGCAAAGGCGCAGTCGGTCAGGGAGATGTGATCCTTGGTGGTCACGGCCACCTCGGTGCCTTTCACGGTGATGGTGCGCTTCTTCATGCTGGAACACGTTGACGGGTTTACCGCCGATCGGTGGATGCCCAACATACGGCAAGGGGGATGCTATGGCGCCATCCGTTCTTTTCTACTCACGCAAGCCCGGTACGTGGTCAACGTCCGGAGCCTATTGGGCAAGGTATCGAGAAGACGAAGACCCGGACGGGGCGAAGAACGACAGGGTTTCGCAAAAGTGGATCCTGCAGAGGTCGAGTGCTACGCATATCTCCGGATCCATCACGCACCGCGTGATGAGTTGTTCCCCCTTCATGATCCGGTGCCCCGGAAGATTTCCGACGCACTGCGTCGGAAATCTCATTTCCCAGCAGCGACGGGTAGTTCAGGAAGAAGCGCCGGAAGAGTTCGAGGTTGTCCACGGAGTACCCGTTGCCGTACTTCCGTTGCAACCGGCCGCTCAGTTCCTGTAGCACGCGCTTGCCGTAGTCCGCCTTGCGCGCACCTGACTGCTCGTCCTCCACGATCTCCCGCCCGATGAGCCAGTTGGCCACCACCTGCGCGGTGTTCACACTGCGCGCCGCCGTATCGCGGGCCTGTTCCAGAATGCCCTGCACACGCTTGTAGAGCGATGCGGGCCGCTTGGCGGTCACCGCCTTTGCCGCCTTGCGGACAGGCTGTCTCTGCTGTCCCTCACGCAACTACATGCAGGGAAAAAGATCCGAGTGTTACTCATAGTCTTTGATACATAGTCTACTCGCATCCAGCTTTGCCGCGTGGACGTGCGGATACGCCTCGGCAGGAGGATCAAGCAATTGAGAACGGACAAGGGCATGTCCCAGAAGGACCTTGCCTACGAAGCCGACTTGGACCGCAGCTACATCGCCAGTGTGGAGAACGGGCAGCGCAACGTGTCCATCGTCAACATCGAGAAGATCGCCATGGCGCTGGGCGTGTCGTTACGC